>NZ_JCBAJA010000018.1:0-101724 GCF_059834885.1 Microbulbifer sp. SE14
ACTCGGGACTCGGGACTCGGGACTCGGGACTCGGGACTCGGGACTCGGGACTCGGGACTCGGGACTCGGGACTCGGGACTCGGGACTCGGGACTCGGGACTCGGGACTCGGCAACAGCGTGTAGGTTGGGGTGAGCTTTGCGAACCCCAACCTACGGGCTATTTCGGGACTCGCGTAGGGTGCGCCGTGCGCACCATCCGCCCTCAATGGTGCGCACGGCGCACCCTACGGGCACATACGAAATAACGACTACAGCGGTATTTTCATGACAAGAACCATTCAGCTCTGCACCGCCCTGCTACTGGCGATAACCGCGGCAGGCGCCAATGCGGCCAACTACGCCGGCACCACTTTCGAAATCGAGATGATCGTCTTCGAGCGCAGTCGGGGCATGGAACAGTCCCGGGAAACCTGGCCGGCGACACCGCGACTGCAGTACCCCAGCCGCTGGGTGGACTTCGACACCACCGAGGACGGTGCCCTGCTCCTGTCCCCGGCAGCCACCCGGCTGGACAACAAGGCCGCGGCGCTGAGCCGCGGCGGAGACCGCGTACTGTTCCACAAGGCCTGGCGCCAGGTACTCCGGCAGAAGCGCAATTCGCCGGCCATCCTGATCTCCGGCGGCGAGCGCATGGGCGATCACAGCCGGCTCGACGGTAGCGTGACCTTGAGCGTATCCCGCTACCTGCACCTGAGCACCGACCTGTGGCTGAGCGACTTCGGTGGCAGCCAGGCCGACACCGGCATACTGCTGCCGCAGCGCCCCGAGGCGACTGCCGAAGAGCCGCTGGACCTGATGCGCACCGGCGGGGGTTCCCAGCCGACAGCCATCTCCGCAAGTACTCCCCACCCCGTATACGCCCAACACGTGGCCCCGCTGCAGGCGGAGCGCCGCATGCGCAGCGGCGAGCTGCACTATATCGACCACCCCGCCTTCGGCATCCTGATCGAAGTGCGCACCGTCAAGAGCAGTGATGAGTGATGAGTGATGAGTGGCCGGTGGCCGGCGATCCCCTGAGCGCCGGCCACTCCCTCACTGACCACTGACCACTGACCACTAGCCACTAACCACATATCATCAAAAACAAACAATGATTACCAACGACGCTATTATTCTCGGCATGCTTGCCGCCATCCTCGGTTTTGTCTTTTACACCGCCGGCAGCGAGCACCGCTTCTGGAAACGCTTTTACCGCTTCGTTCCCGCCCTGCTACTCTGTTATTTTCTCCCGTCGCTCCTTACGACTTTTGGCATTATCGATGCCGAGGGTTCCAATCTTTACTATGTGGCTTCCCGTTACCTGCTGCCGGCGAGCCTGGTACTTCTGACCCTGAGCATCGACCTCAAGGGCATCGTCAATCTGGGCCCCAAGGCCCTGGTCATGTTCCTCACCGGTACTCTGGGCATAGTCATCGGCGGCCCCATTGCGCTGCTGATCATGTCCATCATTGATCCAGGCCTGCTCGGCGTCAGCGGCCCGGAAGCCGTGTGGCGCGGCATGACCACGGTGGCCGGCAGCTGGATCGGCGGCGGCGCCAACCAGACTGCGATGAAGGAAATCTTTGAAGTCGGTGGCAATATCTTCTCGGCCATGGTGGCCGTAGACGTAATTGTGGCCAACATCTGGATGGCTGTACTGCTGATAATGGCCGGCAATGCAAAGCAGATGGACCTTCGCCGGGGCGCCGACACCACTGCCATCACGACACTGCGGGAAAAAGTTGAGGCCATGCAGAAAAAGCATTCGCGCATCCCCAGCCTGCCGGACCTGATGCTGATCGCCGCTGTCGGTTTCGGCATCACGGGCGTCGCCCACGCCGCCGCCGACCAGATCGCGCCCTGGTTCCAGGAACACGCCCCTCAACTGGCACGCTTCAGCTTTACCAGCCAGTTTTTCTGGCTGATCGTCATCGCCACCACCCTGGGGGTGGCGATGACCTTCTCGCCGGCAAGGAAGCTGGAAGGCGCAGGGGCCTCCAAGATTGGGTCAGTGTTCATTTATTTCCTTGTCGCCACCATCGGCACCCATATGAATATCACCGCACTGAAAGACAGTCCCGAGCTGTTTGTCCTCGGCATCATCTGGATGGCTGTGCACGCCGGCCTGTTACTGCTGGTAGCGAAACTGATCAAGGCTCCGACCTTCTTTATGGCGGTGGGCAGCCAGGCCAACGTGGGCGGCGCAGCCTCGGCGCCGGTAGTGGCGGCGGCCTTTCATCCATCACTGGCGCCGGTGGGCGTCCTGCTGGCGGTCATGGGCTATGCGCTGGGGACCTATGCGGCCTGGTTCTGTGGCCAGCTGCTGCGGGTTGTCGGCGGGGGTTGATAAATGACAAAACGGCATGGATTGCCGTTTTGCACAGCCGAAGGCTGCCCCGCAAGGATGAGGGCCAGGGATGGCCCGACAAATTTGTCATGAACGAATTTGCGCAGCCAGAAGCTGCCCACAGAGCGGGTGAGGCACAGGGATGTGCCGCAATGAAAAGGCGGGCCAATGGCCCGCCTTTCAGGAATCGCTGATTCGGATCCCGGCGCAGCTCGCCAGTTCGGACCCGATATACAGAAAAGTTATTTTCAACGAGTAATTCGGCGGGAATCACTCACAGGGAACAACATCTTCCGCCAGCAATCCTTTGTCACCCTGCTGCATTTCAAACTCTACCGCCTGACCTTCATTCAGGGTTTTGTAACCCTCGCCGCGAATACTGCGGTAGTGAACGAAAATGTCTTCAGTTCCTTCTCCACAGGTGATGAAGCCATAACCACGGGCGTTATTAAACCACTTCACGGTACCTGTAACGCGATCACTCATTGAGACAACCTCATTATTGTTATTGCGTTCACCTCTTTAACCTCTCCGGGCAAGAGGGACAAACGCCACCCCGACATCCGTAATCAGCTCACGTGGCGATTACAGTCCTGCACTGTCCACCAGGTCATTCCCGGTGCACGTCCCCTGATTCTTAGATAAAACGACGCCAGTGTCTAGGTCTCAATGTGAAATAAATACCAAGGTTTTTAACTGGTGCGCAATAAATCATCAAAAGTGGAAATCAAATCCCCCAATAACTGTCCAATTGTGCTTTTGTGTACTCCTATCCATCAACTGTCTAACGCGGCTTCTCGCGTTGTTAGCGAAGGAATTTCGGCGATATGCAGCGTGGAGGTCGGGAAAGCGCAGGAAGCACCGTGCCCTTCGATAATCTTCAATATCGTTAACAGAATATCCTGCTTTATTTCGTGATATCGCACCCAATCAATAGTTTTGGTAAAGGTATATATAAAGAAATCCAACGAAGACGGGGCAAAGCTGTTGAAGTTAACAATCAGGGTCTGATTGGAATCGATTTCAGGATGCTGCTGTAACATCGCCTTAACGTCGGCGACTATTGCCGGCAACAGGGGCGCGTCTTCATAGCGTATTCCAATAGTCTCGTATATACGCCGGTTTAACATACGCGACGGGTTCTCCACCGCTATCTGGGTAAAAATACCGTTGGGGATATACAGCGGCCGCTTATCGAAGGTGCGAATACGAGTCAGGCGCCAGCCGATATCCTCCACCGTGCCCTCTATCTCCTTGTCCGGCGAACGCACCCAGTCGCCCACCGCGAAGGGCCTGTCCAGGTAGATCATCAGGCCACCGAAGAAGTTGGCCAGCAGGTCCTTGGCCGCAAAGCCCACCGCCAGACCGCCGATGCCGCCAAATGCCAAAATGCCGCTGATGCTGTAGCCGAGGAACTGCATGATCACCATGGCCGCGGTGATCAGTATTGACGCCCGCACCAGCTTGCCCACCGCGCGCACCGTAGTCGCATCCATCGGCTTGCCCATATAGCGGGGGTCGCGCAGGTTGTGCTCCACATTGCGCGAGAAGCGCCAGGCGAACCAGGTAAGCACCAGGATCAGACCTATCTCCCGCGCCGGTTCGGCGAGGGAGAAGATCTCCGCCCCCGTCGCCACACCCGCTCGGCCGGCGGCCAGGCTCAGGCCCAGCAGCCAGATCAGTGCCGGCCCGGGCGGCATCAGCGCACCGACCAGGGCGTCGTCCCAGGGATTCACCGTTCTCTCGGCGCGCAGCGCCAGGCGCTGCACGAAGCGGCTGAAGAGCCAGGCGGCCAGGGCCGTTGCCAGGACGATCAGGAAGATGGCCACTATCCAGAAGCGGTTGTCGCCCAACCAGGACAACAACATTCCCTTTACGGATTCCACGAACTACTGCTCCTACTACACGCTGAATTATTTCTAAACCTTACAAAGCCTTGTAGGAGCGGCGGGGCGGACGGCCGCCCCGCCGCTCCTACAGTACTGAAGCCCAGACGGCTACATCCACGAAGCCAGCCAGTCGCGGGTTCTCCGCCAGCGCTCGCTGGATTCCAGTTCCACCCAGGATTTTATCGCGGGCCTGCCGCGCATGCGCTGCAGCCTGTCACTGGATTCGCGCCGGGGCGAGAAGTTCTCCAGCGCTTTGAGAGCCTCCAGCGCGCCGGCGCGATTGTTGCACACCACACCCATATCGCAACCGGCATCCATGGCCGCATGTATCCTGGCCCCGTAGCCCCCGGCGGCACCGGCCCCCTCCATGGACAGGTCATCGCTGAAGATGACACCGTCAAAGCCCAACTGGCCGCGCAGCACCTGCTGCAGCCAGTAGCGGGAGAAGCCCACCGGCTGGCTATCCACCTGCACGAAGCGGATATGGGCCGGCATGATCGCGTCCAACTCCCCCGCCCCAATGCACTCGATAAAGGGCAGCGCATCCGAGGCCATCACCTGCTCCAGGGTGCGCTCGTCCTCGGGCAGCTCCTCGTGGCTGTCCTCGAGCACGTGGCCGTGGCCGGGGAAATGCTTGCCGGTGGTGGCCATGCCGGCCTCGTGCATGCCGCGCATGAACGGTCGCACCCGCGCCGACAGTCGAGCCGGATCCGCGCAGAAACTGCGGTCACCGACGATGCGGCAGTGATGGTCGTCCGCGTCCAGTACCGGCGCGAAGCTGAAGTCCAGGCCCACTGCCAGCAGCTCCGCCGCCAGCAGCCAACCGACATCCTCCAGCTGCTCGCTGTTCGCCCGGGCGCAGAGTGCCTGCATGGACGGCAGGCGGGTAAACTCATCGCGAAAGCGCTGCACCCGGCCGCCCTCCTGGTCCACCGCCAGCAGAATGTCCGGGCGCACCTCGCGGATGGCCGCCACCAGCTCCTGCAGCTGGGTCCGGTCGCGGTAGTTGCGGGCGAAAAAGATGAGCCCACCCACCAGCGGATGCCGCAACAGTTCGCGATCCTCCGCGGTCAATTCCAGACCCTCGATATCGATCATTACCGGGCCGAGCATGGGGACTCCTTATTCCGCATTCACTTTAAGCATCGCCGCCGCCGCGGGCACCAGCCGCTCCAGGGTTTCCGGCAGGTTGCTCTGCGCGCCGAAATCCTCCCTCAGGATAGCCTCGATGGCGTCAAAGCTCGATAGGGTAAATATGGTGGCCCCCAGCATGAAGTAGAGGCGCCAGTAGAAGGTCACCGGATCCAGGCCCGGCAGGGCCTGGGCCAGCAGGCCGGCGAAGCGGCGATAGTTGTCGCCGTAACGGGATACGATAAATCGGCGCAGGTGGCCCTGGTACTGGGTGTAGGCCAGACCCAGCAGCCGCATGAAGCGCTGCGGGTCCCTGCCCTGCTCGGCGAGACTGCCCATTCCCACCCGGTAGAGGCTCTCCAGCAGGTCCTCCACGGTCAGCGTCCCACCGGCGGCGATACGCCGGTCCAGCTCACCGGCCAGGGCATCGGTAAAAGGCGTCAAAAACCGCTCGAAAACAGCCTGGATCAATTCTTTTTTCGAGCCGAAATGGTAATTTACAGCGGCTAGATTGACCCCGGCGGTACTGGTAATGGTGCGCAGCGAGGTCTCGGTAAACCCGCGCTCGGCGAACAGCACCTCCGCCGCATCCAGTATCCGACTGACAGTATCCGTCTGGCTCATAGCAATTCAAACCAACATTTAAAACAACTGTTTAGTACAGGCCAGATTAGCACATTCCGCGCCAACTGACGCTGTTACCGGGCGGGAGAGCCACACACTAGATTGAGGGAAAGCAATAGGGGCAGAGGGCCATGGCACATTTGCAACCGGATATCGGCAGCTGGTTTGAGAATATCGAC
This sequence comes from Microbulbifer sp. SE14, assembly GCF_059834885.1. Lineage (NCBI taxonomy): Bacteria > Pseudomonadati > Pseudomonadota > Gammaproteobacteria > Cellvibrionales > Microbulbiferaceae > Microbulbifer > Microbulbifer sp. SE14. Next base: position 6,151 of record NZ_JCBAJA010000018.1, read on the forward strand.
AGTGGCGAGCTGTTCGAAGTGGTGGCCATCGACGAGCTGCACCAGACGGTCGAGGTGCAGTACCTGGATGGCACCCTGGACGAGTTTGAACTCGACCAGTGGCAGGGCCTCCCGGTCATCGACGCCGTACCACCCGAGGATGCCAATATCGCCTATGGCATGACCGTACAGGAGCAGGATCCGAATGCGATAGGCGGCGATGTGGCCGAGCGGGGCAATCCGTTGGATACCCTGGAGGGTGAGAGTTTTAGCGGAACCGACGAATCCTCCTTTTAGGCGCAGGTTGGGCTGAACGGAGCTAAGCCCAACCTACGGGTGATGGGGGAATTACTCCCGCTCTTTGATATATTCGATAATCAGTTCCGCCGCTTCATCCACGGTGTCCACGATCTTGAACAGGTCCAGGTCCGAGGAGTCGATACAGCTGCGCTCCAGAACCGCATCCACCAGCCAGCCGTGCAGTCCGGACCAGTAGCGCTCGCCCACGAGCACTATGGGAAAACGCCGCACCTTCTGCGTCTGCACCAGCGTCAGCACCTCGAACAATTCATCCAGGGTGCCGTATCCCCCTGGCAGGCCGACGAAGCCCACAGCGTGCTTCACGAACATAAACTTGCGCACAAAAAAGTAGCGGAAGTGCAGGCTGATATCCTGGTAGGGATTGGCCTTCTGCTCGAAAGGCAACTCGATATTGAGACCGATGGAGGTGCCCGGCTGCGGATAGGCGCCGCGATTGCAGGCCTCCATCACTCCCGGACCACCGCCGGTGATCACCGGGATGCCCTCGGCCGCCAGCAGTTCTCCCAGCCTGACGCCCTGCTTGTATTCCGGACTGTCTTCGGCAAAACGCGCACTGCCAAATACGGTGACTGCGCCGCTGAGCGCGATCAGCCGCTCTATTCCATCCACCAGCTCCGACTGAATGCGCAACACGCGCCAGGCTTCGGGCATTTTTGCGTCTAGCATTATTTTTTTCCCTCATTGTCGCGTCTTTCGACGACATACTTACTGCCTCATTCCTTCTCTCACAATGTAGCAGCTTTCCGTGACAGCAAGGCAAAGATTGCGCGACCTCCAAATCTGTATATAATCCCAGCAACTGTATAAAAATACAGAAACAGACCAGGTGATCTCATGACAAACCTCACTGCGCGCCAGGCCCAGGTACTCGAACTGATCAAGGTGTATCTGGATGAAACAGGCTATCCGCCCACCCGGGCGGAAATCGCCCAGGAGCTGGGCTTCCGCTCCCCCAACGCGGCGGAGGAACACCTGAAGGCACTGGCCCGCAAGGGCGCCATCGAGATGGTTGCGGGCGCCTCCCGGGGCATCCGCATACCGGACCACCAGACGGGTCTGCCCATCGTCGGCCGCGTGGCCGCGGGCAACCCGATACTGGCGGAGGAGAATATCGAGGATTACTGCGATCTGCCGGCAAACTTCTTCCACCCGCCGGCGGACTACCTGCTGCGGGTACACGGCATGAGTATGCGAGACGCTGGCATTCTCGACGGCGACCTGCTGGCGGTGCAGAAGACCGACCAGGTACGCAATGGCCAGATAGTCGTTGCGCGCATCGAGGACGAAGTGACCGTCAAACGCTTCCGCCGCAAGGGCAACCAGGCTACGGTGCAGCTACTGCCGGAAAACGAAGACTTCGAAGTGATTCAGGTGGATATGCGGGACAAGAGTTTCGCCATCGAGGGGCTGGCGGTGGGAGTGATTCGCCAGAGCCCCTAAAACGCGAAATTTGGCATTTACCTTGTAGGAGCGGCGGGGCGGCCATCCGCCTATGGCCGCGATCAGTTTCTCAGGTTATCCGGGAAGTCTGATCGCGGTCATGGGCCGCTCCTACATTATTGAGAAATCTGATCGCGTACTGAGCCGTCAGTGCACCGTGTGGTTGATCGGCGCCAGTTCGTCTTCCTCATCGAAGTAACCCGGCTCCAGGTCATCGAGATTCTGGACCGCCTCGATCCCCGCCTCCAGCATCGCGCGGGCGATGGCTATCTTGTGTTCGCGCAGGAACTGCAGGCTCTCGTCTGAGAAGTGGATGCGCACCAGCGGGTCCTCCTTGTGGCCGGCGCGGCGCAGTGCCACATCGCCATTGGCCAGTTCGATAATTTCAAAGGTTTCGGAGGACATGCACTTCTCCCTATACATCAGCTTTTGCGCAGTGTACCACAGGCGCAGCGGGAGTTTCATTGCGGGCCGGCCAGGAAAAGTGGCGAGGGAGAAGCTGCGCTACCACTCCTCCGCCTGGGCGCGCTGGCGCCGCACCAGTTCACTCAACGCAGAGTGCCATTCCCGCAACAATTCGTCGCTGAGCACCACGGGGCCGGTCGCGGACAAATTCTGCAGAGGAATCAGGTTGGCGGACTGCGGCCTGGTGCCGTTTTCCTCTGCGGAAAAGCTCCACAACTGCACCCAGGCGGCCTGCAACCGCGCCAGCCAGCTGTCCGGATCGACATCCAACTCGCTCAGTTCCACCGCCGCACCACAGGTCTTGCCGAAGGCGCGAGCGCGCTCGGCCAGCGCCTGGGCGGATTCCGGTTCGCTGTCCAGATGCAGCTGGAAGGCCAGCTCGGCGAGAAAGGCCCGGTAGGCCCGCCACAGCTGCAGCACCACCGCCTCCTGTACCGCCGCGCGCGCCAGCGGCGCCACACTCTCGGTTTCCAGCAGCAGCTGGCCCTTGCGCAGGGCCGAGGCCACGGAACCGGTGTAGGGGTTGCTCATTTGCTTTTCACCGCCTTCTTGCCCGCCTTCTTGCCCGCCGGCTTGCGCTTGGCGCTGCTGGCCTTGCTGCCGGCCTCGATCTGCCACTTGCCGTCGCGATAAAAAGCGCGCCAGCCAGTAGCCTTGCCCTCTTCTTCCGACTGCACATACTGCTCCTGGGTCTTGCGACTGAAGCGCACCACCGTGTCGCGGCCCTGATCGTCTTCCGTGGGCGCGGAGAAGAGGAAGCTGTATTTGGGATCTATCTCACTCTTGTGCGGCAGCAGCTCCTTGACCAGGGGCGCGCGGGTCTCGCGATTCTTCGGGAACTGGCTCGCGGCCAGGAACAGGCCCGAGGCGCCGTCGCGCAGGATGTAGTGGTCGTCCACCTTCTCGCAGGGCAGCTCCGGCATGGGCACCGGGTCCATTTTCGGCGGTGCCGGCTGGCCGTTCTTGAGCAGTTTGCGGGTGTTCTTGCACTCATCATTGGTGCAGCCGAAATACTTGCCGAAGCGGCCGGACTTCAACTGCATGTCGCTGCCGCACTTGTCGCACTCGATCACGGGGCCGTCGTAGCCCTTGATCTTGAAGGTGCCCTTCTCCACCTCGTAGCCGGGGCAGTCGGGGTTGTTGCCGCAGATATGCAGCTTGCGCTGTTCGTCCAGCAGGTAGCTGTCCATGGCGGTGCCGCACTTGGGGCAGCGGCGCTTTTCGCGCAGCTGGCGGGATTCCGCCTCTTCGTCCTGGTCTGCGTCCACCGCCTCGTCGCCGGACACCAGGTTCATGGTGTTGGTGCAGCGCTCCTTGGGCGGCAGCGCGTAGCCGGAACAGCCGAGGAAGACGCCGGTGGAACCGGTGCGGATCTGCATATGGCGGCCGCACGCACTGCACTCGATGTCGGTATCGGTGGGCGTATTGCGGCGCATGCCGCCCTCGGCGGACTGGGCCTTTTCCAGGCGGCCGGAGAAGTCCTCGTAGAATTCGTCGAGCAGGTCCTTCCAGCCCTTGTCGCCCTCGGCCACCGCGTCCAGGGATTCCTCCAGGTTGGCGGTGAAGCCGTAGTCCATCAGGTTCTTGAAGCTCTCACTCAGGCGGTCGGTGACTATGTCCCCCATCTTCTCGGCGTAGAAGCGCCGGTTTTCCAGCCGCACATAGCCGCGGTCCTGGATGGTGGAAATAATCGAGGCGTAGGTGGACGGGCGGCCGATGCCGCGCTTCTCCAGCTCCTTGACCAGCGCCGCCTCACTGTAGCGCGCCGGCGGCTTGGTGAAGTGCTGTTTCGGGTCCAGTTTTTTCAATGCCAGCTTCTCGCCGACCTTCACGTCCGGCAGTACCAGGTCCTCGTCCTTCTTGCTGACCTGGGGCGCCACCTTCAGGAAGCCGTCGAAGCGGATCACGCGGCCGCGGGCGCGCAACTCGAAGTCGCCGGCGCTGACCACGACGGAGGTGGAGGTGAACTGGGCCGGGGTCATCTGGCAGGCCACGAACTGCTGCCAGATCAGGTTGTAGAGCCGCTCCGCATCCCTCTCGACACCGGAGAGCATATTCGGTTGAACGCGTACGTCCGACGGGCGTATCGCCTCGTGGGCCTCCTGGGCGCCCTCTTTGCTGGTGTAGCTGTTGGGGGTTTCCGGCAGGTACTTGTCACCGTACTGCTCGCCGATGAATTCCCGCGCCGATTCTACCGCCTCTTTGCTCAGGTTGGTGGAGTCGGTACGCATATAGGTGATATGCCCCGCTTCGTACAGCCGCTGCGCCAGCATCATGGTTTTCTTGACGCTGAAACCGAGGCGGTTGCTGGCCGCCTGCTGCAGGGTGGAAGTGATAAACGGCGCCGAGGGCTTGGAACTGGTGGGCTTGTCGTCCCGGGCGCTGACGACAAAGTCGCTCCCGGCCAGGGCCTTGACCGCGGCGCTGGCCTGCTCCTCGTTGACCGGGCGGAAAGTCTCGCCGGCCTGCTTCTTGACTTCCAGGCGCAGGGGGTCGGCCTTGGCGGTCGCGGTATCCGCGAACAGGGTCCAGTACTCTTCCGGGATAAAGGCGCGGATCTCGCGCTCGCGTTCAACCACCAAACGCACCGCCACCGACTGCACCCGCCCGGCGGAGAGGCCGCGGGCCACCTTTTCCCACAATAGCGGCGAGACCATGTAGCCGACGATGCGGTCCAGGAAGCGCCGCGCCTGCTGGGCGTTGACGCGGTTGATGTTCAGCGGACCCGGATCCTTGAAGGCCTCCTGGATCGCGGATTTGGTGATTTCGTTGAAGACCACTCGGCGATAGCGCTCGTTGTCGCCGCCAATCGCCTCACGCAGGTGCCAGGCGATCGCCTCTCCCTCGCGGTCCAGGTCCGTCGCCAGGTAGATCTGATCGGCGTCGGCGGCAAGCTTGCGCAGCTCGCTGACCACTTTTTCCTTGCCGGGCAGTATCTCGTAGTGGGCGGCCCAGTTGTGGTCCGGGTCTATGCCCATGCGCTTGATCAGCTGCTCGCGGTTCTTCTTGCGCTTGTAGGCCTCCTTGGCCTCCGGAGACAGCTTTCGCGTCTCCGCGGCCCGGCGCGCACGCTCCTTGGGGTCGACCGACTGCTTGCCGCCGCCGGTGGGCAAATCGCGAATATGGCCGACACTGGACTTAACCACGAAGTCCTTGCCGAGGTATTTATTGATGGTTTTCGCTTTGGCCGGTGATTCGACGATGACCAGTGATTTACCCATAAGCCCTTGATATCAAATAGAAAATTTACTGCTTTCGCACTTCCTGCAGCCCACTGGCTGCGAATTGCGCTGCGCGAATATATAAGCTCCGCCCCGGGTGGGGTCAAGCGAGTGAAACAAATTCTTCAAACGATGACCGGGTTTTGTGCGGCCGGCCACACCGGGAAAATAGACTCAGGATCGGCTCCGATTGCCGCCAGTTGCGGCTTTTTCGCAGGGGTAAAGCACCTCACCCCCCCCGCTTCTCTGCCGGCTTCGGCTGCCTTATTGCTTCTTCTATAGTGGGGCGGAACTCCGCCAGAGCCGTTTCCAGGGCGCGGTAGGCGGCGTCGCCACCGGACTCCCCCCACTGGATGCCGAGGCCACCCTCGGATGCGATCACCGCAGAGGCATCCTCCGGCAACTGATCCAGCATTTTCCTCAGCGGTTCCCACGCGGGCCTGGGTGCTGGGCGGCCGTTGCGCCAGTCCCAACGGCCGGCGAAGTGCATCTCGTGCTCGACGCGCTGCAGTTCCAGTCTCCAGCCGGCCTGCAGGCGGCGCGCGTCCTGCCAGCGGCTGGAGTAGACCGCGGCCGTACCCTGCCCCAGCGCCGCGGGCAGCGCCTGCATCTGCACCGTGATGCCGGCCCTTGCCGCGCGGCCGCGCAGGTCGGCCAGGCGCCGGTCGCGCGCGCTGGGCTTCAGCCACATCACCGGCCCCACCACCAGGGCCAGGGCGAACAGAATGATGATCAGGGGAAGCCAGCCGGACATAACCGCTCCTTCGGTATCAGTGGATTGGGGCGCCTATTGTGCGGCGCCCCGCGCCATTTATGTCAACCAGTTTTTTTTACAGTAGACTTCTGGGAGCTGAGCGGTACCAAGAAAACGCCCGCGAAAAGGAAAAGGAGCGGAGAGACCTATGGCCAGTTACAAACGCATTCTCGTCGGTTTGGATCTTTCGGAGGAGTCTTCCCAGGTGCTGGAAAGGGCCGGGGAATTCGGCAAGGCATTCGCCGCCGATCTCAGCCTGGCCCATGTAATCGAGCCCCTGACCTTTGCCTACGGCGGCGATATTCCGATGGATCTCTCCGAGGTGCAGGAACAGTTGCAGAACCAGGCGAAGGAGCAGCTGCGCAAGGCGGCCGGGAAACTGAATGTGCCGGCGGAGCGCCAGCACGTGGTCCTGGGGCAGCCGGCCACGGAAATCCACCGGCTGGCGGACGAACTGGAGGCGGACCTGATCATCATCGGCAGCCACGGCCGCCACGGCCTGGCCCTGCTACTCGGCTCCACCGCCAACGGCGTGTTGCACGGCGCCAGCTGTGATGTGCTGGCGGTGAGGGTGCACACGGAGTGATAGTGGCCGGTGGTGAGCGGTGAGAATTGTAGGGCGGATAATGAGCCCCAAGCGCATCCGCCACTATCGGTGGATGCGCTTAACGCTTATCCACCCTATCCCCTGACCACTGATCACTCGCCACTTTCGAGTTCCGCCCAGCGCTCAAACGCCTCCTCCAGCTGCGCCTGCTTGTCCGCCAGCAGCTTCAGTCTCTCCTCCACCACCGCCTGCTCCCGCTGGTAGAAATCCGGCTGTGCCACTTCCCCTTCCAGTTCGCCTATCTCCCCTTCCAGCTGCTCGATCAGCACCGGCAGGCTGTCCAGTTCCCGCTGCAGTTTGTAGCTGAGTTTTTGCTTTTTGGGCGGTGTTTTCTGCTCTGCCTGCGGCTTGGGTTTCGACTTTTCCGCAGTGGTTTTTTCCCTCTCCTCCGCCGCGGCAAAACTGCCGCCCTGGCGCAGGAAATCGGCGTAGCCGCCGACGTATTCGCGCACTCGGCCACCGCCCTCGAATGCCAGGCAGGAGTCCACCACATTGTCGAGGAAGGCGCGGTCGTGGCTGACCAGCAACACGGTGCCGGAAAAATCCAGCAGCAGCTGTTCCAGCAGTTCCAGGGTCTCCACATCCAGGTCGTTGGTGGGCTCGTCCAGCACCAGGATATTGGCCGGCTGGCTGAACAGCTTGGCCAGCAGCGCGCGGTTGCGCTCGCCGCCGCTCAGGGCCTCGACTTTGGTGCGCGCCTTGACGCCGCTGAACAGGAAGTCCGCCAGGTAGGACATGACGTGGCGGCTCCTGCCGCCGATGGTGATCGACTCGCGCCCCTCGGCGATATTGTCCAGCACGGTCAGCTCGGGATTCAGCTGGTGGCGGCGCTGGTCGAAATAGGCGACCTGCTGCTTGGTGCCCAGGCGGATATTGCCCGAGTCCGGTTGCAGTTCGCCCAACAAAAGGCGGATCAGGGTGCTCTTGCCGACGCCGTTGGGGCCGATCAGGCCCACCCTGTCGCCGCGCATCAGGGTGAAGGAGAGGTCCCGTATCAGCGGTTCCTCCCCCGGATAGGCGAAGGACACACCGGTCAGTTCGGCCACCAGCTTGCCGGATATCTCGCCGCTGTCCAGTGCCATCTTCGCCGTACCCTGGCGGTTGCGGCGCGCCTCGCGCTGGCGCCGCAGTGCCTGCAGGGCGCGCACCCGGCCCTCGTTGCGGGTGCGGCGGGCCTTGATGCCCTGGCGGATCCAGGCCTCTTCCTGGGCCAGTTTCTTGTCGAACAGCGCCTCGTTCCTGGCCTCCTCCTCCAGCAGCTTCTCCTTCTCCTCCTGATAACGGTCGAAACTGCACTGGAAGACGCGCAGATGGCCGCGATCCAGGTCCCACACTGTCCCTGCCAGGCGCTGCGCCAGGGCGCGGTCGTGGCTGACGAACAGCAGCGCGCCGCGGTAGCCGGCGAGGAAGTTCTCCAGCCACTCCACCGCGGAGATATCCAGGTGGTTGGTGGGTTCATCCAGGATCAACAGGTCAGGCTCGGTCACCAGTGCCCGCGCCAGGGCGGCGCGCCGCTGCCAGCCACCGGACAGGTCGGCGACAGTGTCCTCGCCTTTCAGGCCCAGCCGGTCCAGCACACTGTCGATACGCGGTAGCAGGTCCCAACCGTGGGCGGCCTCTATGCGCGCCTGCAGATCGGCCCCGGGCTCAGCGCGATAGTCGGCGAGCCAGAGGCCGACTTCGCCGAGGCCGCCGGCCACAAAACGGTAGACGCTGTCGGTGCAATCCGACGGCAGCTCCTGGTCCAGGCTCGCCAGCACCAGGCCACTGGCGCGCACCACCTCACCGCCATCGGGGTCGATCCGGCCCGCAATCAGGCGCAGCAGGCTGGACTTGCCCTCGCCGTTGCGCCCCACCAGGCAAATGCGGTCGCCGCGCTCGATCCTGGCACTGACATTGTCCGCGAGGACCTGGGTTCCGTAGCGTAGGCTGACGCCATCCAACTGAAGCAACATAATTAACAACTACAATAATTGAGACTGCCCGGAACCATCGCGCACTTCTTCGCGGACAGGGAAACCGGACCGGGTTTGCGTAAAAAAGGATATTCTACGCATTTTTTGCTGCGCTGCTCTGATAACTTCTCTCTGTTAACTTAGGGCGCGAATTTTCAATCGGGTGATTTGTGATGTCGATTGACGCAAAGGGAATAGCGTTTCTCTTCTCTCTTCTGCTGGCCGCGGCTCCCGCGCCGGGCACGGCGATCGAGGCGGAAGAGGCGGTGGCGCAGCGGGACAAGCTGCAGGCGGCGCGCGCGGCCATAGCCCGCAATGACCGGGACAGCCTGGAAAAACTGGAGCGGGAACTGAAAGGCTACCCGCTGCTGCCCTACCTCGACTACTGGGCCATCAGCAAGAAACTCTCCCGCCTGCCCTACGACGAGATCGACCGCTTCCTGGCCGACAACGAGGGCACCGCCATCGGCGACTGGATGCGCGTGCGGGTGCTGCGCGAGCTGGGCGGCCGCGAGCACTTTCGCGCCTACCTGAAGTACTACCAACCGGAAAAAATCACCCGCACCTCCCTGCGCTGCTACTACGCTGACGCTCTGTCCCGCCACGGCGACAAGCAGGCCGCCTACCAGTTGGTGGAAGAACTGTGGCTCGTGGGCCGCTCCCAGCCAGAGGAATGTGACCCGGTTTTCGCGCGCTGGATGAAAGACGGCGGGCTTACCCGGGAACTGGCCTGGCGGCGGCACAAACTCGCGCTTGAAAGTGGCAACCTGGAGCTGGCGGAATATATCGCCGGCAAGATGGACAGCGATCACGCGCAGATGGCCAGGCTGATGCGCTCGGTACACCGGGAGCCCGGACAGCTGCTGGACTACCCGCGCTTTGTCAGCGCCAAACCCCAGGATTACGGACTGGAGTACCGCACCATTGTGCTGCACGGCCTGCAGCGCCTGGCCCGCGAGGACGCCACCAGCGCCGAGAGGGCCTGGCGGCGCTACCAGGCCAGCTACCTGTTCGGCGACGTGGAGCGGGAGGAGATGCTGCGCTACCTGGCCCAGCAGTTCGCGCGCCAGGACAATATGGACGGGCTGCGGCAGCTGGTGAAGGAGCAGAAGTTCGCCGACGCCAACACCATCGAGTGGCTGGCGCGACAGTCGCTGCGGGAACTGGACTGGGAGCAGCTCGCCTTCTGGATAGACCGCATGCCGGAGGAGGAACAGCAGCACGAGCGCTGGCTCTACTGGAAGGCCCGTTCGCTGGAGGAGCTCTACGGCAAGGGCCGCGCCGACGCGGCGGTGCCGCTGTACAGCAAGGCCGCAGAGGAGCGCAGCTACTACGGCTTCCTCGCCGCCGACGCGCTGGGTCAGAACTACAGCTTCGTCGACCGCCCGGCACCGATCACCCCCCAGCAGGTAAAGCAGATGGCGGCACGCCCGGCCATGCAACGGGCGCGGGAACTTCAGGCCATCGGCGAGTTCTACCACGCGCGTCGGGAGTGGGATTACGCCACCAGCGGGATGTCCCACGAAGAACTGCTCACCGCCGGCAAGCTGGCCAGCTCCTGGGGCTGGTACCAGAAATCCATCCAGTCGGTGCTGGCGGCGGACTACCTGGACGACCTGGAACTGCGCTTCCCGCTGGCATACGCCGATATCGTCCGCAACGTCAGCGAGAAGAGCGCGCTGGACCCCTACCTGATCTACGCCGTGGCCCGCCAGGAGAGCCATTTCAGCCACGACGCCAAATCCCACGCCGGCGCCCTGGGGCTGATGCAGCTGCTGCCCTCCACCGCCCGCGCCACCGCCCGCCGCGCCGGCGTGCGCTACCGCCGCAGCTGGGACCTGCTGAGCCCCAGCACCAATATCGCCCTCGGCAGCTTCTACCTGAACACACTGCTGAGCCGCTTCGACAACAACCGCTTCCTCGCCGCCGCGGCCTACAACGCGGGACCCACGCGGGTGGCCAGCTGGCTCAAGGAAACGAAAAACCAGCTGCCCTACGACGTGTGGATCGAGACCATTCCCTACAGCGAGACCCGCCGCTACGTGCAGAATGTGCTGGCCTATACGGTGATCTACGCCTATCGCAGTGGTATCGAGCTGTCGCTGCTGAGTGAACAGGAGGCGAGCAGCAAACTCTAGACCGTCACGACCGGCACAAGTGCCCGCTCATTTTCACCAGAAACAGGCCATCGACATTGCGCCCGTTAAAATAGAGATCGCCGCTCATCCCGCGGTATATACCGGTACCCGACTGCACTTCGGCGATGCTGCTGAATATTCCACCATCGGGATGGCCGGGACGCTTCTTGGTGATACCCGTCTCCCGCAGCAGCAGCGTGCCCTTGTCCGTGGTGACTTCGAAAATGCCGGAGTAAGCCACCGTACCCGGAGAGGAGCCCGGGCCAAGTACCGCGCCATCCAGGGTGAAAAATGTGGTGCCCCGCAGGCCCTGGTTACCATCGATGGCGCCCTCGGCACAGAAATTGTTGGGACTGTCACAGTTGTCGAAGACCTGCACCTCCGTCAACTCCGCGTGCATCTTCTTGCAGTCGCCGGCCTGTGCGGACAATGCCAGGAAGCAGCATCCAGTTAACAAAATCCCGGCGGCCAATCTGTTATTGTACTTGGCGTTCATAAGCGTCTCCTTACGATTTAGAGCAGCGCGTCCTGGCCGGTTTCATCCGCAGCGGTGGCTTCGAAAGGCACCTGGACAAGGCACTGAGGGCCCTGAGAGCCAGGCGCAACAGCCTTGTCCAGGCACTGCGCCAGCACCTCGCGGGAAAGGTCGAGATAGAGGATTCCCAGGCGGGCATGCACCTGGTGGTATGGCTGCGCGGCTACTCCGCGGCGCAGTGCGAAGCGCTGATCGAGCGCGGGCGGCAGCTGGATGTGGGGCTCTACGCCATAGCGCCGCACTATATCGAGCCACCCCCGCGCCAGGGACTGCTGCTCGGGTTCTCCGGCCTGTCCCCGGCCGAGATTCGCGCCGCAGTACTGCGCCTCAAGCGGGGCCGCAACAGAGGTGGATGGCTCCTAGAGGAAATTCACAGCCGTTGCTGCAACCAGCTTTCAAGCTGCGCACTATCGAAAGGCCAGGGGCAGATGTCGTCCGGATCGCCGAGCCCGACCACTGGAATCCGGGTGCCGAAGCGCTCCAGCAACTGCGGGTCCTCGGCGATGTCCACTTCCCGCAGGCGCAGCTGGAACTGCTCCAGCAGTGGCCAGATCTCCAGCTTCGCCTTTTCGCACAGGCTGCAACCCAGGGTGGTGTATAGAACCAGCTCGCGCATGGCGATCAGATGAGCCCCTGGTTGCGCGCCCAGAAGAAACCCAGGGTGCCCGCGGCCAGCAGCAGCCCGCCCATCCAGATCCAGGCGCTGCTGCCGCCATCCGCCAACTCACCGCCGCCCTCGTACTTGCGCCTCTCCCGCGTCGGTTCAGAGGTGGAGACCAGTTGCGGCCTGTCGCCTGCCCCCCGGCTCTCCTGGCCCGCCGCCCGCGCCTGGGGAATGGTCACCGCCGGGCGCACCGTCGTTTTATCCAGGTCGTCCGCCGGGCCCACCACGCTGAAGCTGAGGGTGTCGAAACGCAGCTCGTCGCCGCGGCGCACACGGGTTTCGGTGATGCGCCTGTTGTTCAGGTAGGTGCCGTTGGCTGAGCCCAGGTCGGTGACGAACAGCAGCCCCTCCCGCACCTCCAGGCGCGCGTGGCGGCGGGACAGGTGCGACAGGGAAAAAGTGATATCACACTCGTCGGAACGCCCTACCACGCTGCTCTCCCTGACCGGAAAGACCTTGCCGGCGATGGCCGGGTGGTTGGCCCTCAGGGCCCAGGCAACACCGCCGGCGGGAGTGGCCGCCTTGAGTCTGGTCACCTTCGGGTCCACGACCTTCAGGGTGCGCCCACCGATTTGCAGTTGGTCGTCGAGTTTTAACCCGCAGCTCCCTTGCACCGGGCTGCCGTTGAGCAAAATTTGTCCGGAATCGGTCAGATTGTGCAGTGTCAGCAGATCCCCCTCGACGGTCACTTCGGCGTGAAGCTTGGCCACGGATTCATCGGCAATGGTTAAATCGCAGCTGGCGGCGCGCCCGATGGTTACTTTGGGCGCGACCAGCCACACGCTTTGGCTGGCGTCCTTCAGGTCGCAAAGTTTGAGCATGGAGCAGTTTCCTTTACCCGTCCGGGAGCTGTGGTCACCGGACCCTGGTTGTGGCAGCCTGTGCAGTACCGCCTTGTTATTGTCTCTGTTCTCGATGGGGGCGAGTTTATCACGGGGATTTTCGTTAGCGTGTGATTCGGTTTGCAGCTTACAATGGCTGCGCGCTCTAATATCGACATGCGCGAGAATCAACAGCGGCCGGCCCGTGAGCAATGAACAACAGGGATTGGCCGTTCCACAAGGACGAGGCCACCGGCCGCGGCGGATATCCGCCGAAGCGTCGGGCAAATCAGAATAAAGACAGGTAGTTGCACGCACGTGAGTGAAGCCAAAGTACGCGAAGTATCGCGGCACAGCGGGACAATCCAGCACACCAGCGTAAGCTCGCGCAGCGCGGGCGCCACCCACCCCGGCTACAAACGCGAACAGAACGAAGATGCCTATTGGGCCGACGAAGAGCGCGGTATCTGGGTGGTGGCGGACGGCCTGGGCGGCCACCAGGCCGGCGAGATCGCCAGCAAGACGGTAGTGGAGGAGATACAGCGCTCCGCCGCCACCGACCGTCACTATGAACGCGCCCTGCAGCGGGCCCACGCACTGCTGCTCGGCGACGAGCAGAACACCGCCAATATGGGATCCACCGCCGTGGTGGTGGCCGAAGACGGCGCCTACTTCCATGTCTACTGGGTGGGAGACAGCCGCGCCTATCTCTGGACCCCGGGCGAAGGCAGTGGCCAGTTGAAGCAGCTCACGGTCGATCACTCTTATGTGCAGATGCTGGTAGATTCCGGCGCTATCAACTCCGCGGAGGCCGCCAACCACCCCAACCGCCACGTGATCACCCGCTGTATCGGCGGCAGTACCAATCCCAAGCTGGAAATCGACCGCGTCTCGTCACCCTGGTCGCCGGGACAGAGACTGCTGCTGTGCAGCGACGGCCTCAGCGCCGAGGTGGAGCCGCAACAGATCACCAGCATCCTCGCCGAAAACAGCGACAACCGCCGCGCCGCGGACCTGCTGATCGCCGCAGCCCTGGATGCCGGCGGCAAGGACAATATCACCGTGCAGGTCGTCGATGCGCCGACTCCGACGCCAGCGGGTGCTGAAAACTGGACTTCCCGCACAGGTGGTGCGCTAAGGGCTTCCGCGCAAAGACTGCGGGCGAGCGGCAAAATACTGCTACTCATGGGCGCGCTGGGACTGCTCGCCGTCTTCGCTGCCGCTGCCAAGCTGTTCGGCGCACTCTGATTCAAGGGAAAGGGTTTGATGGAAGTCGTCAGCACCAGCAATACCTCGTTGGAAATCCCCGGTTACCGGATACTGAAGAAGATCAACCAGGGCGGCATGTCCACCGTCTACCTGGCGATCCAGCGCAGCGTCGGCCGCCAGGTGGCACTGAAAGTGATGTCGCCGGTGCTGAACGCCGACCCGATTTTCAGTGAACGCTTCCAGCGCGAGGCCAACATCGTCGGCCAGCTGTCACACCCCAATATCGTCGGCATCCACGATATCGGCCGTTACCGCAGCCTCAACTATATCGCCATGGACTACATGCCCGGCGGTTCGGTATCCGACCGGCTGGCGAAGGGCGTCATGGATCCGCTGGAGGCGCTGAACGTCGCCCGCCAGATCGCCATGGCGCTGGATCACGCCCACGGCAAGGGCTATGTACACCGGGACCTGAAGCCGGAAAACATCCTCTTCCGCGAGGACGGCTCGGCGGTGCTGACGGATTTCGGCGTGGCGCGGGCCGTGGCCCGCACCACCCGCATGACCAGCACCGGCATGGTGGTGGGCACGCCCCACTATATGAGCCCCGAGCAGGCCCGCGGCGCAGCCATCGACGGGCGCGCCGACCTCTACAGCCTCGGTGTGGTCTTCTACGAGATGCTCGCTGGTGCCGTGCCCTACCAGGCGGACGAGGCGGTGGCCATCGCCATCAAGCACCTGACGGACCCGATTCCCCGCTTGCCGGCGCGCCACTCCCTGTACCAGAACCTGATCGATCGCTTCCTCGCCAAGGACCCGGAGCACCGCTTCCAGCGCGGCCTGGACGTGGTGGACGCCATCGATCAGCTGCTCGCCGCCCTGGCCGGCAAGCCCGCTGCCCAGACCACCCAGCTCAACAACACCTCGGTGCGTGTCTCCAGCCTGCTGCGCGCCCTGCTCCTGACCCTCTACGGCACCATCAGCGACCAGTTGGCTCGCGCCTGGGCCCGCTGGCGCGACAAGCCGCTGAATGAGAATCACCCGCGCGCGGAGCAGGAAACCATCATGCGCATCCACCAGGTGATCCAGCAGGCACCCCAGCGCAAGCGGCGCCAGTGGCTGTTCGGCAGCCTGGTAACCGTCTCCGCTACCTTCGGCTGGCTGCTGTTCAGCCTGATCAGCTTCAAGCTGCAGTGGCAGTCCGAATACCCGCTGCTGAACAGCGCCCGCACTTTCACCGCGCAGCTGCTGCTGCCGGCAGACAGCGCTTCCATCCCTGCCGAGACAGCGCAAGGCGCGCCGGCGGCGGAAACCCAATCCAGGGAAATACCGGCCCAGGCCGCGACCGTGCCGCTGATCGATCAGCAGGCACCCGCGACCGACAGCCCACCGCCTTCCCGGGCCGAGCCGGCGCCAGTCGCTCCACCGCCCGCCGAAACGTCCGCAGAAATTGTCGCGATCGAGCCCCTCACCAGGACAGAAGCCGCGAGTACCGGCAGCGAAGAAGCCGCGGTTGCCGAAGCGGAAGAGCCCCAGCCGGAAGTCTACGGACTCACGGTGCGCCCCCGGCCCCGCGATGCGCGGGTGCGCATCATGAACATCAATCCCCGCTACAAGCCCGGCATCCGATTGGAACCGGGCAGCTACGACCTGGAAGTGAGCAAGCCCGGCTACACCACGGTGCGCCGCTGGATCGCCATCGAAGACAGCGATCTGACGCTGCCGGTCAAACTGGAGCGCGCCTGGTACCACGGCAAGAAAATCCGCTCCTCCCTGGCGTCCGGCGGCCGCGGCCCGCAGATGATCGCAATCAGGAGTGGCAGCTTCAGGATGGGCAACGACAGGCGCGCTGTCGCCAGCCCGGCGCACCGGGTCAGCATCGACAGGGCCTTCGCCATCTCCACCCACGAAATCACCTTCGACGACTACGACCGCTACGCGGACGCCACCGGCGCCGCCCTGCCCGGCGATGCCGGTTGGGGCCGCGGCGACAGGCCGGTGATCAATGTCAGCTGGCACGACGCCCAGGACTATGTGCGGTGGCTGTCGGAGGAGACCGGCAAGCGCTACCGCCTCGCCAGCGAGGCGGAGTGGGAATACGCCGCGCGCGGCGGCATCCAGCACCCCTTCTGGTGGGGCGGCGACAAGCCCCGCGGCAAGGCCAACTGCCGCCGCGGCTGCGCGAGCGAATTCAACGGTCTATTCACCTCGAGCAGTGCTCCGGTGGGCCACTACCGGGCAAATCCGTTCGGACTCTTCGACACCGCCGGCAATGTGGCCGAGTGGGTGCAGGACTGCTTTGCCGACGGCTACAGCGAGCGCCGCAGCGACGCCCGCCCGCTGGTCACCACCAACTGCAATCTGCGCGCCGTGCGCGGAGGCTCCATGCGCTCCCCCCTCGACAATGTCAGCTCCGACTACCGCGAGGGGTTGAACGCGAACACCATGTCCCAGGAGGTGGGCTTCCGCGTCGTAATGGAGCTTGAATAACTGCAGCGGGCTCGACGTAGGGTGCGCCGTGCGCACCAACTAATCACGGGGAGGACACGGATGTCCAACTACCGGCGCTATGCCGACGGCCATTGCTATTTTTCACCCTGGCAACTTTTCAAAGACGGCGGCTTCTGGTTACACCCGAGTTTCGCGGAGCCTTGCGCAACGCAATCCGCGAAACGCGCTTCAGATTTCCTTTCGCCATAGACGCATGGGTGCTACTGCCCAATCATCTGCACTGCATTCTGGACTCTGCCTGCTGAAGACACGAACCTTTCCCGCCGCTGGTCGATGATCAAACGATTGACGACACAGAAATTATTGAAGAACTTCGAATTGGTGCGCGCGGCGCACCCTACTTTCCGATCATCGGCCACTGATCACTGCCGGCGGAGCAATTCCCAACACGCTGGCGTAGGGTGCGCCGTGCGCACCATTTAAGCCTGAATCCTCCACACATTGTGAATCTTCGGGTTGCGCTGAAAATCCCTGTCCAGCAGCTGTAGATTCTCCACTGAGAATTCCGCCTTTATTTCCTCATCCATCCTGAAACTGCGCAGGTTGTTGGAGAACACCAGGGTGCCCCCGGGGGCCAGCAGGGTCATGCACTGGCGGATCAGTCTGGCGTGATCCCGCTGTATGTCCAGCACGCCGCGCATCTTCGCCGAGTTGGAGAAACTCGGCGGGTCTAGGAAGATCAGGTCGTAGTGGCCGCGGCGGTTCTGCTGCGCCGACTCCAGCCACTGCAGGCAATCCGCCTCCACCAGTTGGTGCCGGTAGGGGTCCAAGTTGTTGCGGCGGAAATTGCGCGCGGCCCAGGCCTGGTAGGTTTTCGACATATCCACGCTGGTGCTCTGCTCACAGCCCCCAAGTGCCGCCTGCACTGTCGCGGTGGCGGTGTAGCAGAAGAGATTCAGGAATTTTTTGCCGCCGGCCCGCTCGCGCATTTGTTCACGCAGATAGCGGCGCACCGGACGGTGATCCAGGAAAAGCCCCGTATCCAGGTAGGCCCAGAGGTTCACCTCCAGCTCGGCCCCGTACTCGTTGATCCAGAAAGCTTCCGCCGACTCCTTCTGTTTTTGGTACTGGCTTCCGCCACCCTTGTGGCTGTGACGCCGGCGCTCCTTGATGCTGATATTGCGCTGGGGGGTCTCCAGCACCAGCTGCACCGCCCGCACCAGGTCGCGCAGCCGTGTGCGCGCCTTGTTCTCATCGATACTGGCCGGCGCCCGGTACTCCTGTACATGGACATAGGGCACCCCCTCCACGGACCTGTAAATATCGATCGCCGCCGCGTATTCGGGCAGATCCGCGTCGTAGAGACGGTAGCAATCGATGCCATTTTGATTCGCCCACTTGCCGGTGGTGCGCAGGTTCTTGCGCAGGCGGTTGGCCACCATCTCCGCCTCGGCAGAAAGCTTCGGGCCGCCCTCCCCCGCAGCCGCCTCCACAGACTGCTCGCGAATATGAAACAGCAACAGCTGGCTGGGGATACTGCCGTTGTACAGCTGGTACTGCTTGTGGGAGCGCAGACCGGTCTCGTGGCCCAGCTCGGGATTGCCGGTAAAGATACCGGCGAGCCAGCCGGGAAACTCCTTCTTCAACTGGCGCCCCAGCTCGGCGTATGTCTCCCGCAGCGCCTCCTGCTCACCGAGACGCTCGCCGTAAGGGGGATTGGTCAGCACCAGGCCCGGCTTGATCTCGCGGTGGCTGGGTACCTTGAAGGCCGCCACCGGGCGACAGCTGACCCGTACCTGGCGCTCCAGGCCGGCGCGGGCGATATTGGCCTCGGCCGCGAACAGCACCTTGGCATCGGCATCGTAGCCGCGGATTTCCGGCAGTTCCTTTTCCTGGCCGACGCGGCGGCGCTCCAGGGCCTCCTCACGCAGGGCATTCCAGATGTCGCTCTGGTGGTTCAACCAGCGCTCGAAGCCGAAGCTGTCACGCAGCAGCCCCGGCGCCATATCCGCGGCCATCATGGCACCCTCGATCAGGATGGTGCCCGAACCGCACATGGGATCCAGCAGCGCACCGCCGTCCGCGGCCACCTGTGGCCAGCCGGCGCGCAGCAGCAGGGCCGCGGCCAGGTTCTCCTTCAGCGGCGCGGCGCCGATATGGGTGCGGTAGCCGCGCCGGTGCAGGCTGTCGCCGCTCAGGTCTATGGCGATGTCCAGCCGGTCCCGCTGCAGGCGCAGGGCCACGGTCAGGTCCGGGTTCTGCCTGTCCACCACCGGCCGCGCCCCGCTCTGGCGGCGCAGGCGGTCGACGATCGCATCCTTGGCCTTCTGGGCGCCGAACTGGCTGTTGCGGATCTCGCGGTTGGTGCCGGAGAACTGCAGCCACAGCTTGCCGGATGGGTTGATATGCGCCTCCCAGGGCTGGGCCGCCACCGCCCGATAGAGATCCTCGGCGTTGCCGATGCGCACCTGCTCCAGGCGCAGCAGTATGCGGTTGGCCAGGCGGCTCCAGAGGCAGCAGCGGTAGGCCAGTGCCAGGGAGCCGGAGAAATGCACCGCCGCCGGCTGCTCACGCAACCCGGCGGCCCCCAGATCCCGCAATTCCGCGGCCAGCAGGCCCTCCAGGCCCTTGGGGCAGGTGGCGGTAAACGCCAGTTGTTCGGTCAGCTGTTCGGTCAAAATCTTTTACTCACTCGCAGGGGGCACAGAATTCTCTATTCTGGCGCAAGGATAACTATCAAGCCCCAAGCCTATACACAATTCTTCTATCAGGCGCCACCTTAAGACAAAAGTGTTCGTTCACACATTAATCGCATTTTGCTCTACTGAAGCCTGCGCTCATTACCGTTAGCTTTGAGGAGCCAGCCAGGCCGATCGCCTCGGCAAGCGGCGGCTCAGCGAATGAAACAGTGCGTCGCGGTGAGCGCTTTTTTAATTCACCAGGCCCCACGATACCCTTGTAATCAAGAAAGGGGACAAAGAGGGTGGCGTGGCAATCCAATTGAAAGATTCACTAAGCTTAGGAATGCAGGTGTAAAAAAACATTAATCAACGGAAATCGCGGCTCTGCCGCCGATGCACAGAGACCAAGAGGTACTGCATACGATGAAACGCCAAAAACGTAACCAGTCCGAAAGAGCCTTCTACAAAGGTTACCTCGCCGCCACGCAGAACAAAGCCATTGAGAGATGCCCCTTTGAAAGTGGTGAACTTCATCAGGCGTGGGTCAATGGCTGGCGGGAAGGCCGAGAGGATTACTGGAGCGGGTTTGGAGGTTCAACCACAGCGCAGAAGCTTGAGACCTACCGCGCGGTGACCACCGACGTTCACCATCCCGACGGCTGGAGCACCGCCTGAATTCCGGTTGATGGGCACGCTGCGCTTTGCCCATCACTTCTGCCGGCGCAACAGGGATATGGCTTCCGCCGCCTCCCTGATTACTGCAGGGCCGCGGTAGATAAACCCGGTATAGATCTGCACTGCAGTGGCCCCCGCACGGATTTTCTCCGCCGCACTCTCGCCATCGAAGATACCGCCCACCCCGATGATCGGAATCTGCCCGCGCAGTTCCTTTGCCAACTGCGCAATCACCTGGGTGGATTTCTCCCGCAGCGGCCGACCACTCAGGCCGCCCTCCTCGTTGCCCTGGGGCAGGTGTGCCACCGAGGATTTGTCGATGGTAGTGTTAGTGGCGATGACGCCGTCGATCCCGAATTCGCGCAATGCTTCAGCTATCTGCGCGATGGCGTCGCCCTCGATATCCGGAGCGATTTTGATTGCGAGTGGCACATAGCGATCGCAACTCTGGGCCAGTTGCTGCTGCTTTTCCTTGATGGCGTCCAGCAGGCGATTCAGGCTCTCGCCGAACTGCAGGTCGCGCAGCCCCTTGGTGTTCGGCGAGGAGACATTGGCGGTGATGTAGTCCGCATAGGGGTACACCTTGTCCATGCACAGGCAGTAGTCGTCCGCCGCCCTCTCCACCGGAGTATCGAAATTCTTGCCCACATTGATGCCGAGCACGCCGCCGTAGCGGCGCCGCCTGACCCGCTGCACCAGGTAATCCACACCCAGGTTGTTGAACCCCATGCGGTTGATGATCGCGTCGGCCTCCTCGATGCGGAACAGGCGCGGCTGCGGATTCCCCGGCTGGGGGCGCGGGGTCACGGTGCCCACCTCGACAAAGCCGAAGCCGAGCGCACCCAGGCCGTTGAACGCCTGGGCATTCTTGTCCAGGCCCGCGGCCAGACCCACCGGGTTGGGCAGGGTCAGGCCCATCAGCTCCACCGGGTCGTTCGCCACCGGCTTGTTGAACAGGGAAATCAGGCCCAGGCGCTCGGCGGCGCCTATGGCGTCCAGGGACAGGTGGTGGGCGCGCTCAGGGTCGAGCGCGAACAGGGCCTTGCGCAGGTATTCGTACATTTTTTCCTTAATCCGTTTTTTGCAATGCCTTGTAGGAGCGGCCCATGGCCGCGATCGATGTCGGGAACATCCCGATAGTCCGATCGCGGCCATAAGCCGCTTCTCTAAAGCGGCGGGTCTGAAGCCCAGGAGCGGAGCCGGATCACTCCGCCAGGGACTCCTGATCCGCCGTGGCGCTGGCCAGGTACATCAGTTCCCGCAGCGCCACGGTAAACATGGCGAAGTCCGCCGCCGGCGCCGCCTTGAGTTCGGCGACTATGCTGTTCCAGCGCTGGATCGCGGGCGCCATGATAGCGCTCCAGCGGGGCATTGCACCATCCAGGTCCAGATCCGCATCGCCAGCCAGGCGCAGCAGGTTGACCGCCAGGGTGGAGAGCTGGCTGTCCAGGTCGTCCATGCTGGTCTCGCGGGCCTGTGCCTGCCAGAAGTCCTCTACCGGCAGGGCGATGATCTGGTTGCCGAACCAGTTCAGTTCCAGGGCGTCGGCGAGGCGGAAATAGACCGCGGTCACCTCCTCCACCGGGCGCTGGCTGAGGCGGGCGGATTCGGAGATGCTCAGGGCCGAGAAGAGCGGCGTGGATGCGGCCATCAGGGCCACCGGCTCCGGCACGCCCGCCTCCTGCAGCTCGTGGTAACGGGTTTCCCACTCCCGCCGCGGCTCGCCGCACAGCACGTCCGGCAGCGCCTTGAACACCCGCTGTACCGACTCCCGGAACAGCTCGCGGTTTTGCGCCGGTTCCAGGTCCTTGCGGCGGTTGCGGATAAACCAGCGGGTGCCGCGGCGCACGCGGCCGATCATGGAGTTCAACAATTCTATCTGCAGCCCGGCCTGTACCCGGTAGTCCATTGCCGCCACCTCTTGCTGGAACTCGGGCATCAGGTAGACGTCGCGGGCGCTGATATAGGCGGCAGCAACACTGTCGATGTCCGCCCCGGTCGCGCCGCTGATGCGATGGTAGAAGGTAATGCCCATGCTGTTGACCAGTTCGTTGGCCACCTGGGTGGCCACTATCTGGCGGCGCAACGGGTGGTCATGTACCAGTTCGCGGTAGCGGGCCACCAGCGCTGCCGGGAACGCGGACTCCACCGACTCCCGCACATAGGCGTCGTCGATGATCCCGGCGCCAAGCAGCTCTTCCTTCAGTTTCACCTTGACATAGGAGATGAGCACCGAGAGTTCCGGCCGCGTCAGGTACTGGCCCTTGTTCTCGCGCTCGGTGAGCTGCTCATTGTCGGGGATAAACTCCAGCTTGCGCCTGAGACGCCCCTCGCTCTCCAGCGCGTTGATGGTGCGGCGGTATTCATCCAGCCGCGCCGGCGCCTCGTATTCCGCCACCGACAGGGCGCAGGTCTGGTCGTAATTGTTATGCAGCACCAGCTCGGCCACGGAATCGGTCATCTCCTCCAGCAGTTGGTTGCGCTGCTTTTCGGTGAGGTCGCCGTTGGCGACCACCCTGTCGAGGAGAATCTTGATGTTTACCTCGTGGTCGGAGCAGTCCACGCCGCCGGCGTTGTCGATAAAGTCGGTGTTGCAGCGGCCGCCGGCGAGGGCGAACTCGATGCGCCCGCGCTGGGTCATGCCCAGGTTGCCGCCCTCACCGAACACCTTGGCGCGCAACTCACTGCCGTTGACCCGCAGCACGTCATTGGACTTGTCTCCCACCTCGGCGTGAGACTCGCTACTGGCCTTGACGTAGGTGCCGATGCCGCCATTCCAGATCAGGTCTACCGGCGCGCGCAGCAGCGCGCTGATCAACTCATTCGGGTTCAGTTGGTCCGCCTCTATGCCGAAGGCGGCCTTCATTTCCGGCGTGATCCTGATGGACTTGGCGCGGCGCTCGAAGATGCCGCCGCCTTTGGAAATCAGCTTCTGCTCGTAGTCCATCCAGCTGGAGCGCGGCATCTCGAACAGGCGCTTGCGCTCGGCGAAGCTGGCCGCCGCGTCAGGGTTGGGATCGATAAAGATATGCAGGTGGTTGAAGGCCGCCTTCAAGCAGATGTGCTCCGACAGCAGCATGCCGTTGCCAAACACATCTCCGGCCATATCGCCGATGCCGATAACGGAAAAGTCCTCCTTTTGCACATCCACGCCCATCTCGCGGAAATGCCGCTGCACCGACACCCAGGCGCCGCGGGCGGTGATGCCCATCTTCTTGTGGTCGTAGCCCTGGCTGCCACCGGAGGCGAAGGCGTCGCCGAGCCAGAAGTCGTACTCGGCGGCGATGCCGTTGGCGATGTCGGAGAAGGTGGCGGTGCCCTTGTCCGCGGCCACCACCAGGTAGGGGTCGTCCTCGTCCCGGCGCACCACCTGCTCCGGCGGCACCACCTCGCCGTCCTTCAGGTTGTCGGTGATATCCAGCAGGCCGCGGATAAAGGTCCGGTAGCAGGCGATGCCCGCCTCCATCATCGCCTCGCGGCTGCCATCCGCCGGCGGCCGGCGCACCACGAAGCCGCCCTTGGCGCCGCTGGGCACGATGACCGCGTTCTTTACCGCCTGTGCCTTCACCAGGCCCAGGACCTCGGTGCGGAAGTCCTCCAGGCGGTCCGACCAGCGCAGGCCGCCGCGGGCCACCTTGCCGCCGCGCAGGTGCACGCCCTCGACCCGCGGCGAGTAGACGAAGATCTCGAACTCCGGGCGCGGCTCGGGGATGCCGGGGATATTGCGCGGGCTGAACTTGATGGAGATGTAGTCCTTGGGCTCGCCGTCGGCAGCGGCCTGGAAGAAATTGGTGCGCAGGGTGGCCAGGATCAGCTCCAGGTAGCGGCGGATCACCTGGTCCTCGTTCAGGTTGTCGACGCTGTCGAGGCCCTCGTGGATTTTCTTGATCAGGCGCTCGACGCGGGTCTGGCCCTCCCCTTTGGCGCTGCTGATGCGCGGGTCGAACATGGCGCGGAACAGGGCCACCAGGTTGCGGGTGATCTCCACGTGGTTGGCCAGGGTGGCGGCGATATATCCCTGGCTGGCGCTGAACTTGGTCTGCTTCAGGTAGCGGGCATAGGCGCGCAGCATGGACACCTCGCGCCAGTTGAGGCGCGCCGCCAGCACCAGGCGGTTGAAGGCATCGCTCTCGGCCACATTGCTCCAGATGGCGGCGAAGGCGTCCTGGAACAGGCCGCGGGAGGCCTGGGCGTCGACGCGGGTGGGCAGGCCGAACTCCAGGTGGAATTCGTGCATCCACACATCGGTGGCACCGCTGGGACGTATCGTATAGGGGAATTCGCCGATCACCCGCAGGCCGAGGTTCTCCAGCACCGGGATGACATCGGACAGGGTCAGGCCGCTGCCCCAGTTGAACACCTTGAAGCGCAGGCTGCCGGCGGCGGCCCCCACCGGCTGGTAGAAGCTCATCGCCACCCGGTTCCTTTCATCCAGGTCCTGGATGGCCGCCACATCCTGCACCGCGATGCGCGGCTCGAAATCCTCCCGGTAGCCGGCGGGGAAGGCGCGGCCGTAGACGCTGTAGAGGCGGTTGCCCTCCTCTTCGCCGTGGCTTTCGATCAGGGATTTTTGGAATACGTCTTCCCAGGAGCGGGTAATGTCCACGATTTGCGCCTCCAGTCGCGCCACATCAATATCCACCGGCTCGCTCGGGGAGACGCGGAACACGAAGTGCACCCGCGCGAGAATGGATTCGGAAAAATAAGTTGTGAAATCGGATTCCCTGGCCTTGATGGCCTTGGCGATATGCGCGCAGATCAGCTCGCGCACACTGCTGTTGAACTGTTCCCGCGGCACGTACACGGTGGCGGTGACGAACTTGCCGAAGGGGTCGCGGCGCATGAACAGGCGGATATGGGCGCGCTCGTTCATCGACAGCACACCCATCACCGTGTCGAACAGCTCCTGGGTGCTGCTCTGGAACAGCTCGTCCCGCGGGAAGGTGTCGAGGATGCGGCGCAGTGCCTTGCCGTCATGGCTGTGGGGTGCCAGGCCGCTGGACTCCATGATCGAGGCCATCTTGCGGCGGATGATCGGTATCTTGATCGGGCTCTCGGTGTACACGGGCGAGGTATAGAGCCCCATAAAGGCCGACTCTCCGATCACCTCGCCGTCGGCGTTGTAGCGCTTGATGGTGACATAGTCGGAATAGGCGGCGCGGTGCACCCGCGACTTCACCGATGACTTGGCGAAGGTGAGGAAGTTGGGCCCCTGGTAGAACTTCTGCTTGCCTTCGTTGAAGGCGGCCTCCGGGGTCGGCTCCGCCGGTTCCTCCAGCTTCTTGAAGATGCCCAGGCGGCGGTTCTCCACCTCGCAGAGGATCTTCCTGTCGCCCTGCTGGCAGAACTCGTACTCGCGGTAGCCGAGGAAGGTGAAGTTGCCGTCGCGCATCCACTGCAGGAAGGCGCAGGCCTCCTGCAGGTTGGCATCGTCCCCGGCCAGGCCCGTATGCAACTGGTCCTCCATGGCACTGCAGGTGTCGAGCATGGGCACATAGTCGTCCACCACCAGTTCCACGTCGCCGAGCACATCCTTCAGCGCCGCAGTGAGGTCGGCGGCGAAGCTCCGCGAGGTGTCCAGGTTGATCTCCACATAGATCAGCGCCTCACTGGAGACAGCCACATCTTCATCAACCTCGCTCTCGACACCGTGGTGGCGCGGCAGCAACTTCTGCAGCTTGCCGCCCTTGCTGCGCTGCAGGTGCATCACCGTGCTCTTGATCGAATGGATCACCGTGTCGCGGCGATTGATCTCGATACGCACCGAGTCCACCAGGAAGGGCATGTCCCGCTGCAGCACAGCCACCACCGTGTGGGAGCACTCCCAGCCGTCGTCCTCCAGGCGCGGGTTGAACACCCGCACCTTGGGCTTGTCTGCCGGGCGCTGCTGGATAAAGTTCCACCAGGTGTAGATGCAGCCGTAGATGTCGGCCAGGCGCCGCCCGGCCAGGTCTTCCAGCGGATACTGGTGCAGGAACTGCTCGGCAAAGGCCACTACCGGCCCTGCCTGTTCCGCCAGCTTGTCCCGGATCAGGACTCTGACCTGCTCCACCAATTCCTCGCGGCTGTCGGTGATTACCGTCGCCATATTCACGGAGAACCTCCCAAATTCATTCTTTTCCTATCGGTCTTGCCTGCGGCAGATCCGAAAATGCCGTCGTTTTGTCCCCGCTCCGGTGTATTGACCGAAGCGGAAAATTAAAATCCTGCCGGGTTCTCGCCCTTTACCCGGCCCCGACTGGTTGAACTTTGCACAACCATGGGGGTCTACCGGCTGCCCCGGCGGTTGCCTCTCCGGCGGACGCCGCTAAAATCAACACGCGCCGCCCGGCCGGCGGCGACTATATATAAAAGATGATAGATAGCCGCCCGGCCGGACGGGGACGGCACAATTCGCAACAGAAGTGACACCAACAGGACAGACACTAGCGCTATGGAAATGGAAGTGAACCGGAATACCAGGGAACGCATCATCGCCCTGGGCGATTGGCTGGGTGAGCAGATTATCGGCCAGGAGACCCTGGTCAACCGCATACTGATCGCCCTGCTGGCGGACGGCCACCTGTTGGTGGAGGGGGCCCCGGGACTGGCCAAAACCAAGGCAATCAAAACGCTGGGCGAGGCTATTGAGGGTGATTTCCATCGCGTCCAATTTACGCCGGACCTGTTGCCGGCGGATATTACCGGCACCGATATCTACCGACCGGAAACCGGAGAGTTCCATTTTCAGCCCGGGCCTGTGTTCCACAACCTGGTGCTGGCCGATGAGATCAACCGCGCGCCGGCAAAAGTGCAGTCGGCGCTGCTGGAGGCCATGGCCGAGCGCCAGATCAGCGTAGGTCGCAAGACCTATCCGCTGCCGGAATTATTCCTGGTGATGGCGACACAAAACCCTATAGAACAGGAAGGGACCTATCCGCTGCCGGAGGCACAATTGGACAGGTTCCTCATGCAGGTGAATCTTGCCTATCCGGGTGCCGACGCGGAAGCGAAAATTTTGCGCCTGGCCAGATCCGAGGCAAGCCTTGGCGAAAATCGCCCTTCCGACGTGATCAGCCAGGAAACCATTTTCCGCGCCCGCCAGCAGATCCTGGAGATGCAGATGGTGGAGGCGGTGGAGACCTATACTGTCCAACTTGTCATTGCTACACGCGAGCCGGCGAAGTATGACAGCGAGCTGGCTTCCTGGCTAGATTTTGGTGCCAGCCCGCGGGCCACCATCGCCCTGGACCGCTGCGCCCGCGCCCGCGCCTGGCTCGCCGGCCGCGACTTCGTCACCCCGGACGACGTGATGGACGTGGCCCCGGACATACTGCGCCACCGGCTGCTGCTCAGCTTCGAAGCCGAGGCCGCCGGCGTCACCGCCGACCAAGTGATCGCGCGGCTGCTGCAGCAGGTGCCGGCGATTTGATCGGGACTCGGGACTCGGGACTCGGGACTCGGGACTCGGGACTCGGGACTCGGGACTCGGGACTCGGGACTCGGGACTCGGGACTCGGGACTCGGGACTCGGGACTCGGGACTCGAATAGCGTGTAGGTTGGGGTGAGCTTTGCGAACCCCAACATGGCTCCGGCAGGTTGTTGGGCTTCGCGGAGCTCAGCCCAACCTAGACTCGGGATTAGCAAATCGTAGGATGGATAAGCGTCAAGCGCATCCACCGGCAAGCGTGGCGGATGCGCCCGGCGTGGATGCGCCCGGCGTGGATGCGCTTGACACTTATCCGCCCTACGGACTCTAAAGACTGCGGGACGGGATAGACAAACCTTGCTCGAAGCGTTGAACCATACAGAACTGGAACTCCGCGGCGCCTACCCCCAGGTGGAACCGCTGGTGCGCCTGCGCTATATCGCCCGTCAGCTGCAACTGTTCAAACCGCGCCTGGCCCGAAGCGACCAGGCCGGCAGCCTGCTGACCCGCTATCGCGGTCGCGGCATGAATTTCGAGGAAGTGCGCAACTACCAGCCCGGCGACGACGTGCGCACCATCGACTGGCGCGTAACCGCGCGCACCGGCACAACCCACACCAAGCTGTACCAGGAGGAGCGGGAGAGGCCCGTAGTCATACTGCTCGACCTGCGCTCGCCGATGTTTTTCGGCAGCCACCTGGCATTCAAGTCCGTCGCCGCCAGCGGCATAGCCGCCGCCCTTGGCTGGGCCGCCCTGCAACACAGCGACCGCATCGGCGCCCTGCTGTTCGCCGACGACGATATCGACACGGTGCGCCCGCGCCGCAGCCACCACGCGGTGCTGGCGATGATCCACGGCATGGTCGCCCGCGCCGGCGAACTGAAGAGCCCCGTCGCCGAGCGCGACAGCCAGTCGCTGAAGACCCTGCTCGAGGAGGCGCGCCGTATCGCCCGCCCGGGCAGTGCCCTCTTCCTGATCAGCGATTGCCACGACTTGGACGACAGCTGCGCCCAGCCCCTCTACCTGCTGACCCGCCACGCGGACCTGCAGGTGATCCGCATCACCGATCCGCTGGAGCGGCAACTGCCGAATCAATCCCTGACCATCTCCGACGGCCGCCAGCGCACCTTTTTAAACGCCGGCAGCCGCCCGCTGCGCGAACACTTCGCCGAACGCCAGGCCCAGGCCCGCGAAGACGTCGAGCAGCTCTGCCGCCGCCACCGGCTGCCGCTGCTGGATTTCGACAACACCCAGCCGCTGATGCCGGCGCTGCTGTCCTTCTACGGCTCGCGCCAGCAGAACAACAGGAGGCGGCCGCAATGAGCCTCCCCATGTCTCATCACGCCCCCTGTAGGAGCCTGCTTGCAGGCGAAATCGGAGCCGGCTATGCGCACCCAAGCCATCCTGCAGGTGGTAACTGTAGGAGCGGCCCATGGCCGCGATCGATCTCCGCCCAATCCGGGGAGTCGGAATCGTGAGAAGACTCCTATTGCAACAGGCCCAACCCGCACCCCAGCCCTCGCCCGAGGCGCAGGAACTGCTGGCCCAACTACACGATATCCGCGAACCGGCCCCGATCAGCTGGTGGCCGCCGGCGCCCGGCTGGTGGCTCCTCGCCCTGTTGCTGCTGGCCTGCGCCGCGGCCGCTTTCCTGTGGCTGAAGCGAAAACGCAAGCGAGAACTGCAGAACCGCTATCGCGCCGAAGCGGTCAGGCTGCTGGAAGAGATAAACAGCAGCGATCCCAAAGCCGCACAGGAAATCAACGAAATCCTGAAACGCGTGGCCGTCACCACCTACGGCCGCACCGCCTGCGGCAACCTGACCGGGCGGCAGTGGCTGGATTTCCTGCAGAACGCCGCCACCGTCGATTGCCCGGCGGCAGCGCAAAAGGTCCTGCTGGAAAACCTCTACCGGAAAGACGCCGTCGATATCTCCGGCAACGAGGCATTCCGCAATTACGCCATTGAGTGGGCGCAACAGCACGGCGAGACACTGCCGGCTCGCAACAGCCAAGCAAGAGCGGAGGCGCCCGGTGTTTGAATTCGCCTGGCCCTGGGCCTTCGCCCTGCTGCCGCTGCCCCTGCTGGTCCGTTGGCTGCTGCCGCGCGCCAGGCCGCTCAGCAGCGCACTGAAGGTACCCTTCTATGCGGAACTGGCCCACCGTGGCGGCGGCGAACAGGTCAACCTGCTGAATCTTCTGCTGCTCACCCTGGTCTGGCTGCTTCTGGTCAGTGCCGCCGCCCGCCCCCAGTGGTACGGCGAGCCGATCACCCAGACCAGCAGCGCCCGCGACCTGCTGGTAGCGGTGGATATCTCCGGTAGCATGGAAACGCCGGATATGCTGCTGGGCGGCCGCCCGGCAATGCGTATCGACGCGGTCAAACAGGTGGTCGGTGACTTCGTCGAGCGGCGCCAGGGCGACCGCCTGGGCCTGGTGCTCTTCGGCACCCGCGCCTACCTGCAGGCACCCCTGACCTACGACCGCGAAACCGTCGGCACATTGCTGCGCGAGGCGCAGATAGGCTTCGCGGGCCAGGGCACCGCCATCGGCGATGCTATAGGCCTGTCCGTCAAGCGCCTGACCCAGCGCCCGGCGGAACACCGCGTACTGATACTACTCACCGACGGCGCCAACACCGCCGGCGAAGTGTCGCCGCTGAAGGCCGCGGAACTGGCGCAGCAGGCCGGCGTCACCGTCTACACGATCGGCGTCGGCGCAGAGGAAATGGTGCAGCCGGGCCTGCTCGGCAGCCGCTTCGGCAGCCGCCGCATCAACCCCTCCCGCGACCTGGACAGCGAAACTCTGCAGGCCATCGCCGACAAGACCGGTGGCCGCTACTTCCGCGCCCACAACCCGCAGGAACTGGCGCAGATCTACGCCGAACTGGACCGCCTCGAACCGGTGGAACAGGAGGCCGAGAGCTACCGCCCGCTGAAATCCCTGTACATCTGGCCCCTGGGCGCGGCGCTGTTGCTGGCGCTGCTCTGGGCCTCGGTGCCGCTGCTGGCCAATGCGGGCGGTACTGCCGGAAGCGCCGAGCCCATGAACGCCCACCGCCAGCTTGGCAAAACGGGCCGCAGGCCCGCAGCCGGCCCTGCCGGCCGAAGACGGAGCCAGTCAGCCTGATGTTTTTCTCCGATCTGCATCAATTCCATTTCCTGCGCCCCCATATGCTGTGGCTGCTGATCCCCGCCGCCCTGCTCTGCTGGGGCCTGGCGCGCACGGTGCTGAACAGCGGCCAATTGCAGAAGATCGTCGACCCGGAACTATTGCCCCACCTGCTGCTGCGCGGCGGCGCCAGGCGCCCCTGGCTGTTCGCGCTGATCTTCGCCCTGCTCGCCGGCACCATCGTCGCCCTGGCCGGCCCGACCTGGCGCAAGCTGCCGACGCCGGTCTACAGCAGCCAGGACGCCCTGGTGATACTGCTCGACCTGTCGCCGTCGATGATGGCCACCGACCTGTCGCCGGACCGCCTGACCCGCGCGCGCCTGAAAATTCTCGATATCCTCCGCCAGCGCAAGGACGGCCTCACCGCCCTGGTCGCTTACGGCGGCGAGGCCCACGTGGTGACACCGCTGACCGAGGACACCGCCACCATCGCCAACCTGGTGCCGGCGCTGTCGCCGTCGATAGTGCCGGTGCCCGGCAGCAATATCGAAATGGCGGTGGAGACGGGGATTCGCCTGCTCAGGGACGGCGCCGCGGGACGCGGCCAGTTGCTGGCGGTGACAGACGGTATCGATGAAATGGCCCTGGACACGGTCGCCAAGCTGGTGGCCGACGCGAAGGTGGAACTGGATATCCTCGCCGTCGGCAGCGGCGAGGGCAGCCCCATTCCCCGCGGCAACGGCGGCGGCTTCGTCACCGACGACAGTGGCGCCATCATCATTGCCAATTTCGATGCGCGCGACCTGGCCAAACTGGCCCGCGGCAGCGGCGGCCGCTACGCCAGGATCAGCGTCGACGACAGCGATATCGCCCAACTGCTGCAGGACAGCGAGACGCCGGAGCAGGCCCAGCTGACCGAGCGGGAGTTCGACCAGTGGCGGGAAGAAGGCCCCTGGCTGGTGCTGCTATTGCTCCCCCTGGCCGCCCTGTTGTTCCGCCGAGGCGCCCTCGCCTGCGCCCTGCCCCTTTCCCTGGGGAGCTTGTTAATCCTGTCCCCACAGCAATCCCAGGCATTTGAATGGCGGGACCTGTGGCAGCGCAAGGACCAGCAGGCCCAGCAGCTGCTGCAGGAGGGCGAAGCCGAGCAGGCCGCGGAGACCTTCAAAAATCCCCAGTGGCGCGGCACCGCCAATTACCGCGCCGGCGACTTTCCCGCGGCCACAGAGGACTTCTCCCGCAGCGATGATGCCGAAGGCCTCTACAATCTCGGCAACAGCCTGACCCAACAGGGCCGCTACGACGACGCCATCGCCGCCTACGACGAGGCGCTGGAACGGCAACCGCAATTTGCCGATGCCGAACACAACCGGGAGATCGCCGAGAAACTGAAGGAACTGCAGCAGCAACAACAGCAATCGCAGCAGGACCAGCAGCAGTCCGGCGAACAGCAACAACAGCAGTCCGGCGACAGCCAGCAACAGCAGAGCCAGGATCAACAGCAGCAACAGGACCAGCAGCAGGACGGCAGCGCACAGTCGCAGCAATCGCCCGCCGAACAGCAGCCATCCGACCAGCAGTCGCAAAACGGCGAACAACAGGATCGGGAAGAGCAACAGCAACAGGCCGCACAGCAGCAAGGCGAGGAGCAGGAACAACAGCCGGGCGAACAGCAACAGGCAGGCTTGGAGGAGAGCCCCCTGGACCCGGAGACCCAGCAGGCCCTGGACCAGTGGCTGCGCCAGATCCCCGACGACCCCGCCGGCCTGATGCGCGAGAAATTCAAGTACGAAAGCCTGCAACGCCGCCGCGCCTACCGCAGCGGCGAATGGCAGCCCCCGGAGAACGGAGCTACGCAGAGATGGTAAGTAAATGCGGAATGCGGAATGTGGACAAACTTGCAGGAGCAAGTTTGGATGCCGAAGGCACCCGAAGGGCGAGCGCCAGGGATGGTGCGAGTCAATGCGGAATTGAGCGCAATCTCTCTCCGCACTTACCTGTAGGAGCGGCCCATGGCCGCGATCGGACTATCTACACCCACTGGATCAGCAGACTCTTGCAGGTCCTTCTGCTCCTGTTTCTGGCCAATACTGCCCACGCCAGCGCCCTCACTGCCACCGTAGACCGCAACAAAATCGGCATAGACGAAACCCTGAACCTGCGCCTGCGCTACTCCGGCGACGAGTCCGGCGGCCAGCCGGACTTCGAGCTGCTGGAGCAGGATTTCGACATCCTCTCCCGCCAGCAATCCAACCAGTACCGCGTGATCAACGGCCGCGCCGAGAGCTTCGTCGAGTGGATGCTGACCCTGGCCCCCAAGCGCGAGGGCAACCTCTTCGTCCCCTCCCTGCACTACAAGGGCCAGGTCTCCGACGCCATACCGATCACCGTGAGCGAAGCCGGCACCGGCCCCGACGCCGGCAACCGCCAGGCTTTCCTCGAAGTGGAGCTGGACAAGGAAAAGATCTACGTGCAGGAACAGCTGCTGGTCAAGGTGCGCCTCTACACCACCGTCGGCCTGCACGATATCGCCACAGAACCGCTACAGATCCCCGGCGCCCACGTGGAGAAAGTCGATGAACAGCGCTACGAGCGCCGCATCAACGGCGTCGGCCACGCCGTCTACGAACTCACCTACGCGGTTTTCCCGGAGAGTTCCGGCCAGCTGACAATCCCGGCACTGAACTACGTCGCTGTCGCCGGCCGCCGCGACCCCTTCTCCCTGTTCAACCGCAACAGCCAGCGCTTGCGCCTGCGCTCCCAGGCCAAGACCATCGATGTACAGCCGAAGCCCGACAGCTACAGCGGCGCCCACTGGCTCCCTGCCGCCAGCCTCGGCATAGTGCAGAGCTGGAGCCAGGACCCGCAAACCTTCACCGTCGGCGAACCCATCACCCGTATAGTCACCCTGCGCGCCGAAGGCCTGCGCGCCGCCCAGCTGCCGCCGCTGCCCAAACTCAATGTCGAGGGCCTGAAGACCTACCCGGACCAGCCGCAGCAGGACGATCAGGTAACCCAGAATGGCATCACCGGTAGCCGGATAGAGACCACTGCCATAGTCGCCACCAGGCCCGGCGACTACCAATTGCCGCCGGTTAGCATTACCTGGTGGGACACCAAGACCGGACGTCAGCGGGCCACGCAGCTGCCCGCTTTCCGTTTCACTGTAACCGGCAGCATTGCGACCACTACAACTCAGCCGCCCGACAATATTCCCGATCTGAAACCCGGCGTTACTACGACCGCAGTGCAGGACAACTTCTGGCGCAACCTGGCTATAGCCGCCCTCGCCTCCCATCTGCTTTGGCTACTCTATTTTTTCCGCCGGCGCGGAGCCCAAAGGCCTGCTCGCGGCACCGCGGGGCAACAGGCAAATGCCGAGCAGCAGGCCCGCGTATTGGAACGAGCGGTGGAAAGCGGTGATCCGGCCTATATCCAGCAAGCCACCCTCAACTGGTTCAATGCTAGCTGGCCCCAGCTAAGTGGAAACAGCCTGGGTGAGATCAACAAGCAATTGGGGTTCGAGGATTTGCACAAATTACAGGAGCTATTAGATGCGGCCCTCTACCTGACACCACCTAAACCACTGAACAGAAAACAGGTGCAGATATTGGTGAGTCGATTGCTGAAGCGAGAATTCGTGAAAAAGGAGACGAAAGAGGAAAAAACGCTACCCGACCTGTTCGCCTGAACTACTACACCTGATAAATGTCGCAGCACCGAACTAATTTGGATTATCACCCAGCACCAATTCTGCGAACGCCAATGCGAGATGCTCCCGGTCATACTCTGCACAAAACGACGATCTATCATACTTTAACAAGTTAATACGGCTAAACTGCCGAATCGCACTTGACAAATCACCCGGGGAGAAGCACCAAGCACCATCAATTCTATTGATAATACGTCTGGAAACGCCTTCAACCCCAGCAAATATGGGCTTTCCAGTTGCGGCGTACTCAAAAATTTTTGAAGGCACTGCTCTACGGTTCGACTTCGCGCTCTTTAAATTTAAGAACAGAATGTCAGCCCACTGATAATGCTTGACAAGTTCATCTCTACATACTGGTGGAATAATTTTTAGGCGGGAATGTGGAATGTCCGCGGCCGATCTTCTCAAATCTACCTCGCATGGCCCATTGCCAACAACTCTCCATTCAACATCGTCACCCAGTTTCATAACCAGTCCGGGCAAAACTTCGTGAAGAGCCTGCGCACGGCCTATATTTCCGGCGTATAGAACTCGCACCTTCTTCTTGGCCATCTCCGCCGGAAAATCTGCAGCAGATCTCTGCACCGACATTTCGAACTCCAACATACGCTTATAAAAGTTCGATTCTAGGCCATTACTAATGACTACACATCGATCGACGCCAAAGAAACGCTGCAAATACCTTCCCTGCATCTCGTTAGTTGCAGTAACACTACTTGCCTTGCGGATAGCCCAACGTTTAAAAGGTAACAATAATCCTCGTAAAAATCTGCCTCTCCACCCGGGGATCAAGTGTCGAAGGTTATCGGTAAACAAATCTCTAGTATCAAGATGCAATCTCGATTTATATCGCGTGGAAATAATTGCCCCCAGGATCTGGGAGCCGAGCATAGAAGACGAGGCAATTACCAGATTCGGGTTACATTCTCTGGAAACACGGAACACCCTCCAGGCGTAACGCAACAAACAAAGCAGGCTAGAACTGGTCAGAGGACTCCACCGGCTAAATTTCGCACGATGCACTTTAACCAAACATCGGCCATTAGACTCAATACCTTCCCGTTCCGAGGTCCAGTTATCAACCTTACGCCGCATTTTGTCCCCGGTAACGACATGTATCTCAGATCCGTTTGGTAACTTTTCAGAAAGAGCGCGAACAAAAGCTGACGAGCGAAAGGATGCTGCCATCAAGTCCGGTGGATAATGAAAACTAAGAACAATAACGCGCACAAGCTTATTCTCTACACAATCCGAGGATACGGAATTCCAACATACCAACTCATACAAGTTGTAAACTTACCAATCAAACAATGTTAAGAGCCTTATTCTCCACGCTGGAATTTATAGTCAGCCGCCCTTCTATGGCCGCTACGTACTCCTTCTCAACAGCATCCCAAGACAAGTCGAATCCAGACTTTCGTGCGTTATCGGCAAGCTGCTCGCGTGACAATGCATCCTCTGCTAGTTGGCGAATAGCCGATCGAATTGCACTCACGTCATCCGGATTTACTAAGATTCCATAATCGTATGCACGCACAATCCGACGAATCTCAGGAAAATCGCTAGCTACCACTGGCAAGCCGGAAACCGCGTACTCGAAGAGCTTGTTTGAATCCGTAGAGTAATGATTGAAACAAGTATTTCTAAGCAGCTGCAGACCGAAATCTGCTGAAGCCGTCCATTTCGGCAAATCCGCCAAAGGTACTGATGATAAAAAATGTACACTCTTGGAAACACCCAGATTTTCAGCGAGGAACTCTAATGAATGGCGCTGTGGACCATCACCCAAGAAAACCAAATCGACATTATCAACCCCGACAATCGCCCTGACCATATTGTGTAGCCCGCGCCCTTCCTGCAGTCCGCCCTGATATAGTGCAATGACACGCCCAGCTTCACTTCCAATGGCCCTCCGCAGTTTCTCGGTCTTCACTGGACACGAAAAAGGTGGGCGATTTTCAAATACCAGGGGTGTAGTCTCGAGCTTGTAGACCCGCCTAAAATGCCTCGCCCTCATGGCTGTAGTCGTCATTGTCAATGACGTGCGCGGTAATAAAGCTCTTTCGATGAACCATATCAATTTCTTCAGCTGCCTGTAGTATCCCTCTCGATTAAGGTTAATCTCGTGCGCATCATAGATCAATTTAGCTCCGGTAAATTTTGAAGCAACCCAACCAGTTATCAATGTATTAACATTATGCGCCAGAATAATTTTCGGCCGGCAGCGATACACTAATGGCAACATCCTCAACAGGATGAGAATACGAGAAATCAGTAGCGCCACGAGCTTAAAACGGGTTGGTTTGTAACCAGCTTCAGAGAGCATGGTGCTACCTGCAGGCTGTCCTCTGTCGCCATTGTCAGCTCTAGCACGAAAACTTGCTAGCCAGCCAACTTTTGTGCGCAATATAGTGAATCCGCCGGGGTGTTGCTCCAGCTTTTCATCTTCGCCCGAAGATCCTGCGCTGATTACTTGTACCCGCCAACCCGCTCGAGCGAGGCTAATGGCCTGTTTTACCACTCGAGGATTTTTTATCGCACTGGTTCTCACCAGCATACATATAGACCGTTTCATCTGGAGCGCTACTCGACCGACATGACTGAACGATACAAACCAAGTAGCCTCGGCGCCTGCGTTTCCCAAGACAACTCAGGAGCTGCATTGAGAGCAGAAGCAGAGAGCCTATTTCGGAGAGACTCATCGCTTACCAATTGATTTAGTGCCTCGGCCACGGCATCTTCATCAGCCGGGTCAACCAACATGCCAAAAGGGTGCTCTTCAATCACCCTGCGGATCTCGGGGAAATCACTCGCGACCACAGGCAAACCAGCAATTGCATATTCAAACAACTTGTTCGAGTCCGTTGTGTAATGGTTCAGACATGTATTCTGTAACAACTGAACGCCGATATCTGCCGAGCTGGTCCAATGGTGGAGCTCTTCCCACGGGACTGCCGGAGGGAAGTGAACACGAGCTCGTACGCCTGAATCAACAGCCTGCGTAATTAATTTTTCCCGCATACTACCTGGGCCCATCAGCACGAAATGAGCTTTGGGCACCCTAACTGCAACTTTCAACAGTTCAGGTAACCCACGCCCTTGCTGCAGACCACCTTGATACAAGATTATCGGCGAGCCAGATGGAATTCCCAGATGTTCGCGCAGGCGCTGGGTCCGTTTTACTTCTCTGTACGGAGGTCGATTCTGAATTACTACTGGGCGAGACACACCGTACTCGGCAACAAAGTGATCTGCACGCATATCGGTTGTCGTAATCATCCCTTCGATTCGTCGTACTGTAAAGCCTTCTACTTTACGCACCAGGCCAGATATACGCTGAAAAGCCTCGCGGTCGGTGCTTATCTCATGTGCGTCATAGATCAGGGGACGTCGACGTAACTTTGCCGCCACCCAGGTAGTAGGTAAAGGGACAATATCATGCACATGGTAGACATCGCTGTTCAGTTTCCACGCTTCGAAAACCATCCGTATGTGCCCAGTCAACCCACGCAAATAACGCCAAAAAACGGAAAGTCGGCCGGGTCGCATAGCTCCACTGTCGCCCTCCGGCATTTTCAGGGGAGTCGGTCGACGAACGCGGATAACATCGAAACCAAGTGGGTGCGTTTCCTGCACTGGAAGACTGTCATCCCAATTAGATGCGATTACCGTAACCTCAGCACCGGCCTTAACCAATTCTTCCGCGGAGCGAACTACCCGCGCATCATGCCGTAGACTATTCCAGATAGTCATGCATACACGTGTCCCAGTTAAGGGGCTCTCTGATTTACTCATTCACTAAAACTCTGCTATACAACTTCAATAGATCTTCGGACTGCGAAGCCCAGTTGAGCGACTCCCTCGCTACTCTGGCATTGTTCGCATATCGGACACGCATTTCCCCGTCCTGCACCAAGCTCTCGATAGCTTGCCGAAGGGATGTAACATCATCAGGATCAACCAGCAACCCTAAATCCCATTCAGAAACCAGCTTGCGGATTTCTGGAAAGTCACTCGCCACCACTGGGAGCCCGCCCATTACATACTCAAACAGCTTGTTTGAATCAGTAGTAAAGTGGTTTAAGCAGGTATTCCGAAGGCACTGGACACCAATATCCGCAGAGGCTGTCCATTCCGGGAGTTCATCAAGCGAAACTTGTCCAACAAAGTGGATTCGGTCAGTTAATCTGGCAGCCTGCTCCTCCAAACTTTTTCGCTGAATACCGTCACCGATAAGTACGAGCTCAGCGCCCCTGATTTCAGAGACAGCAGCCATTAAGTTTCTTAATCCCCTACCCCACTGGAGTCCGCCCTGATATAGCACAACAACACTATCAGTAGCTATTCCGAATTCCGACCTGATTCGGCCACTATCATTGACGATTCGTTGAACTGGTCGATTCTGTAGCACGACAATATCCGGATAGCCATAAGAACTATGGAACCAGTCTGCACGGGCTTGCGTCGTAGTAATATGCCCTTCGGCACTCCGCCCTATCCATCGCTCAACGATTTTTATCAGCCATACCCGCCCACGGTACCCCTCACGGTCAGCGCTGATTTCGTGAGCGTCATAGATCAATTTGGCCCCGCAGCGACGTGCCGCAAGCCAGGCTGGTAGAAGCGTATTAATATCATGTGCGTGTACTACGTCCGGACGAAATCGACACACAGACCGGAACATGCGGAAGTTGACGCCAAGCTCCTCAAATAAAAGCGTAAGACGTCGATCCAGCTGCCACCAACGAACTGGCTTGTAGCGCTGTCGGGAAGGCTCAGTCTTAATTGTACCAGTGGCCAACTTCTTAACGCGTCGCAATAGATTGCGTGGAGCCAGGATAAGCCGCGACAGTAGTGGTACCATGCGCGACACTCTTTCAACATGGATCCCATCGAATACTGTTTCCGAAGGCACCATTCGGGCGGGCGTTAACACTGCCGTAATCTGTACACTTGCGCCACTCTTTTGGAGTGTATCCGCTTCGCGTAGTACTCTTGCATCATTGACAAAGCCATTCCACAAAAGCATTGCCACTCTCTTCCCTCTAATCACAGCCATGCAGCCTCCACACCCCTTGCTGCAGATCCATTCGTCTACCGTTAAGGGAGCCACTCTCCCTCCAGCAGTACTCGTAATCCCCGGAAGAGAACCAATCAATGAATTGCGTTTCCGGCATACTGGGAAGTGCTTCACCAGGCTCAATCCAACGAAATACTGTGACAAACCTGCCCGAAAAAGCACTGTTTCGGAATCCAATTTGCCAACTAGGCTCCAATTTCCGGTACTCGGGTGAATACCACCCATACCACTGTGCACCCTTAACACCTCGCAACGCTTCCATACCCGTTACCGGCACTGTACTGAATACATGCAGGACTGAATCAGTCCAGGGAAACCGCACTTCAAATCGATCTCCAACCTTTGTTACCTGTGCCTCAGGCGGAAAATGAAACCATTGCACCAACTCCTCCCATGGCCAGCGGTTGTGTATCTCGTCTGCCACTATCAACCATTCCCCCGGCGAAAGTAGTAACCACCGCTCTTGCTTCGTATCTACAACAGAACGGGGGAACTTAGCGGAAGCGTTTAATATTGCCACTCCATCTTCCGTTCTTGCGCTGGAATGAAGTATTTTCGGAATCTTTTTGCGTGAATGGCCACGCTCACTGACCCTAACCGTATTGTGCGCATTAACACCTACGATATAGTCACGAGCTGGTCCTGCATCATATCCCCACTTTCCAGAGTCAACTAAAATACGCCGCCCATGATCCGACCACTCAAATGAGAATGTATCAGCATGCTTATGGACCGAAGAGTGGTGCGCCACTGAAAACATTACATAGCTATCATTTTCGCTCTTGTCTTTCATTCGAACAAATGAATACCCGGTATCGGGAAACGACTTTGCGCCATACTCAGGTTCACTTCCCTGTGTACCACTGCTCGTCAGCCACAAAGTCTTTGGATCAAATTTTGCCGCATTGCGAGCGTGGCGTGACTCAGTATCCCCAATTGCGGCAAAGCCGCCGTCTGGGTGGACCATCCAGTGGAGATTACTGGGCACACGCTCAAAAACAGCTCTTGCATTTTCGGATAGTTTGAGCAACCCGGAATCTTCGATTTTCTTAAACACCTTATAGGCGAAAAGATGGTACTCCGGAGAGTGTTCCAAATGCATCGCTTCTGCATTGAACTGGAGCCAAAACAATTCTTCATAACGAGTACCTGCATACTTCATTATGCTTTCGCACTCAGGGTATAACCCCAGTTGACATAGCGATGCAACGCCTATTAACTGAAAAAGACCGTGATTGTACGCTGAGAATTTATCGGGGTCTGCCAATTCGAGCAAATGAAGTCGCCCCGCATACACAAGGCGCCTCATGTCAGTTTCGGAAATTTCCCCTTCACGCCGCTCTAACCAAATCAGTTGCGCCAGGTAATTTGCCCGCACGCCAGTCGCCATATCATTCCATCGGAAGGAATTAGGTTTACCCTCCTCTAGATTAAATCTGATCCAGTCGAGGAAAGCTTCACGGACAAATTTTAAATAAGATCGATCACCATCATCCATTAGCACCTGAAAAGCAGGTGCTAGCGGATACATTCCATTAAGTTGATATTGCCAATTAATATCATTATATGGGTCTGCAGCCCAATCGATGGGAGGCTGTATTGAAAATGCTTCATATCCTCGAATAGAAAATCCATGCTCGACAATCGACTTCGCCGACTTTTCCGGATTCGATATATTTTGATGCTTATAATAATTAAATCCCTCTTCAGCCTGAAGCGTTTCCACAACCGCAAAGTGCATCACAGGCAACAGGATAAATCGCAAGAGACTTGACCGCACGACTAACTCCCTACCAAATATTCGCCGTTCGAAACCGGAGATTCCATGCTGCGCAGGTGGTTCAACCTAACTAAAATATCAGGCAAAAGTGCCAAGGCGTCGACAAATCGTTGCCGGCTCACCTCGACCTCCAAAGTAAACATCAAAGCCGCCAGCTCTGCCTGTTCCGGCTTGACCTCTTTAAGGGAGTGTCTCTCATATCGAGCCGTTACTATGCCATCTTTGAGTCTTTGTAGCCGGCTATCCGGCCAACCTGAACCTACCGGCTCGAGGCTCCACTGCCCCCAGTGCAGCACACAATCATTATCATTTTTCCTCGAGAACATGGTATAGCCATTCACGCTTGGATTCGTAAATGTCAATGGCAGGGCATTAATCAATTCTTTAATCACGTTTATATGAGGAACAAGAGTATCAATTAGCGCCAATGACTGGGTGTCGGCGGCTACGCGTAGCCGCGTGAATACTTCACCACTAATTCTCTGCCCAAGCAGCGGACGAGAACGAAGATATCGCTGCGCCAACTCTACGGGCGGCTCCACCGAGAGTAATATTCCAGACATACGCTCCGCCAATGAACGAATATTCTTACCCACACAAGAATCGACATCAGGCAACAAAAACAAATGGCACTGAAAATTTTTTAACTGTGTAACCCCAATGAGTGGCAAAGCCGGCAATCCCCTTGGTGGGCGAGCTAGCAGCTCGGCCTCGTGTTGCGCCATGGAGCTGAGGTTTGACTCAAATAGTTTAACGAAATACGACTTTTGGCTCTCACTTGCTTTTACCTGAAGCACGGCAATATTCGTCAGACCTGTGTGATACCATTGACATTCCAATGTTGTGCTTTCGTCACGTGCCAACTCCGAAAGCACTGATCGCACCCAGGCATCTTTTGATTCAGGCGCCAGCATTGGCCACATACTGTTGTCAGCATTGTTGCGGGATGGCAATAGTACTTTGCCATGGAAAAACAATGCATCCAGTTTCATCCTCTGCCGATGCAGGCCTACCAGTCCACTCACCACGCCGGCAGCATGAGAACATATTTGCCTGCTGAGCAATAAAGTCACTATCGCCAGCAGTAAATTCGGCGGAGACCAGAATATGAAGTCAACCATCATGCAAGTGAACGAGAGCAAAAACCCCAGGTTACCAGCTATGTTTACCGAATCCCGCCACTTCTCGACCATCGCTTCCGGGAATTTTTCGCTGACTTGGCATCCCCCCCAATACAGAGTAAAGATCAACACGAAATATCCAGCCAACATCAGTGCCATTACAGGATACTTCCAGGCCAGCAAAAACATGGCAAACAATATGAACACACCACTGGACAGCAGTCTGGAGTATGCCTGATATCCATTTACGGCAGTCAAGTCCTGGTTCTCAAACAGGATCATCTTGCGATTTTTGGCCAGTAGATACTGTGCTCCACTGTTGGCACAGAATGAGATCACGCGCTCGGCAGTCAGATGCAGGCCGTAAAAGGCGATCGCGGAAATACTCAGAAAAAGTACAAGCCAATCCCGATCCATATCAGCAAAAAAACTGGGGAAATAGGCTGGAATCCCCTCTGAGCCTAACAAGACGACCACTTTCAGGGGCAAAAGAAACGCCAGGATGGCACTAACCTGCGATACAAGCGTTGCAAACACCCCGCTAGCAGTCGTCCAGGGAACAACGCGAGCAAACTTGAGTCCGAGCGAAAGATACCACCGCATTGCTCCTGACATTAGTTACGATCACCTTTCAACATCTTAAATGTCACGCCAATCAATTTCTGTATATCGCTTCGCAGGCCCGTTAGTCTGCCAGACTTTTCAAAAACAAAGAAATCCGAGTATGAATATTCACTTAAACTCTCCCCTATACTTGCAGATGTAACCGGATATCTATTTCTAATAACCTTAATTAACTTAAACTTCGAACTATTCTCATGGACCCAGCTCAAGAACTCTCGATGCCTAACATGTGGGTTAATATCTACGATATCATCCGAATTGCTTGAGTAGATAACCACAAATTTTCGAGAAGACGAAAACAAGTTGCGCATATATGCATCAAATACAGAGCCCTCCACAAGATGGTAAATGACGTCCAGGGATATGACCAAATCCGCAGTCTCTCCATTATATTCCGGCACAAGAGAAAACTTTTTTGACTTATCTTTAAAGTAGACTTTGGAGCATGCAGTAACAACAGTCTCACTTACATCAAAGCCATGGTAGCTGGGATATTCAGCCAACTTCAGCTGGTTCCCATCTCCACTGCCAAACTCAATCACGCCTTTTATTTTGTTTTCTTTGACAAACGCATTAATTACCGAAGCTTTAAACTCCGCCAATCTGCCATACGATCCAGAACCAGAGTTTTTTCCCGCCCTATAGCGGTTCTCCCAATAACGTGATGAACTAAACACTTGACCTTGCATACTACCCTCTCTCGGAACCGCCCGGACAATGCGGCTAGCGATCTTTCAAAGCTTCTGCTTCATCATGCTTTTCACAATAAAACATACTGGAAAACTTTGATGTCTAACCCTTAATTTGCATGGTTCCATCTTCCGACAAGAGGACACTCCGAGATCTATTTCCGACAGATACTGTTATCAATCTGCCTCTCTTAATTGCACTCTGGAAGGCAGATATTCCCTCGCCATTCTCAGCAAATCCAAACACTGTTAAGAAAGTGACGAATTTTCCGGAACGCACTGTCGCGAGTGTCGGTACTGGTGCTATTTCATCGTGGCCGTAGCCTGCCCATCCACGCAACGGCTGCTCGCAGCCCCGAAAGTAAGAAATCTCATCATAGGGCCAGAGCTGGAAAAACTCAGCCGTGACATCTCCCAGCTCCAATGCGGCGCGATTGCCAGTCAGGGAGCGGAGCTCCAGGCCACGATCGAAGTGCCAGAGCTGCTGGAAGGCTCTGCTCTGTTCGGAGACTAACCTGTCCACAACAATGATGAACTCTGGATCCTGGCAAAAGAGGATTCCACGCTGCCTGGTTGTTTTATAGTAAGGCACATCTCTTAACTGGTAAGACTGCCAACCTTCACGAACTTGCGAGTGAGTCAATTCCGTCTCGGCGTTCCATAGAAAATTGGCGTTGTCGAGGGAAACGACTGTATTGTGAGCCTCCGGGGTCTGCAGGTGTTTGCGCATCTTTTTATCGGCATAGCCATGAAAGCCACCGTCAATCAGTATCCGCTTGCCTTTGTAGTGGTAGGTTAGCGAAGTGTGATCGTTATGCCCATGGATAATGCGCCCCGGACCGAATCGAAGCGTATAGTAGCTCTCCTGCTCAAAAGGGCACTCTTCACCCCAACCGCTGCGACCAAAAACATAGCCACTGTCAAATATCGCGATGCGCCTGTCAGGTCTTTTCCCCCG
Source organism: Microbulbifer sp. SE14 (assembly GCF_059834885.1). Lineage (NCBI taxonomy): Bacteria > Pseudomonadati > Pseudomonadota > Gammaproteobacteria > Cellvibrionales > Microbulbiferaceae > Microbulbifer > Microbulbifer sp. SE14. The sequence continues at coordinate 50,547 of NZ_JCBAJA010000018.1, forward strand.
AACCCCATTGGTCGCAGCGTATTCCAGGGCTGATTCTGAGGCAAAACGGGCGAGATCTGTCGCATCATTGTGCGCGTTCCGCAACAATGTGTCACCGAGCTGCGCCCAATTGCCGTCCGGAGCGACACCGTGAGCGGCAAAATCCAACATTAGCGGCAATCGCGAGAATTTGCTTTCGTCTACCGTAAGACCACTGGCCTCCAAACGCGTTTTCAAGTCGTTAAACCGCAGATACACATAGTACTGATAGCCCACTGCTTGCTCGTGGGTCACTCCCTGTACATCGATGGACGCCTCAAGATTCTCCAGTGCGCGTGCGCATGCCACGCGCTTCCAATCGTCGCGATCCAGCGCACAACCCAGGGCAAGCAACCCAATGTCCTGATCCAGACCGTGATTCCATTTGCCCTGATGAAAGTTTTCGTCAAGCAGCATCTCTGCGTGTAGGCCGATGGTATCGATCAGCCACTGCTCATGACAGCCGAGCACATACAGTGCCGCCAAGTGCTCGGCCCTTATCGCCGTCGCATGACCGTCCCACGCCATTTTAGAGCTGGGAGCACTTGGGTCATTGTCAGAAGCCCAACCACGTATAATTGAAGCAGCCAATTCAATATCCCTTTCCTCTCGACCCATCTCAATCAATAGCGGTCTTAAACAAAAAAACGAATTCAACCACCAGTGAAAGGTCGGAGACAAATCCGCATGGCTTGACCAATCGAATTTAATGGAAAAATCCAGCAGTGTTATCCCATAAACAGGCGGAACCAAGACGCATTTTGACTCTCGGAGGCTGCGAAGCTCCTTCCTTGCCGTCGCAGATGGGGGAAAATCACACAAAAACTCCTTACCGGCCAATGGCACACTTACCGTCATGCACGCCCCTCAATATTCATGACTTCGTTCAGTCGTCTGTAGATAAATTCATGGCCATACTTTCCGACGAGCAGATTTCGATTCGCCTCGATCTGCGCCCAGCGCTCATCTTCAGAAAGATTTCGAAACGCCTCAATTCGATCGGCGGCCTGTTTGGGATCATTCACAATCCAATCGCAGGAATAAACTGACACGGCCTCCTCCCAAGGCCACAACAGCGGCTGACAGCCCGTCAGCACACCGTCCGCGAGCGCATAGTGAAAGGACTCATGGTCGCTACAGGAAATGATGTGATCAACCTTGCGATACCACAAGGCGACATCATTCCCCCAGGGATCAAAGTGCACCCGTCCCGCCAATAAAGACTCGCCATCAATTCTGGCGTAGATTTCCCGGTAATAATCGAGTTCAGCCCTGCGGCTGGGGCCGTGCATAAACTCCAATGTTTCAGGACGCGGCCCCTTGATATACAGTTCCGCTTCCTTGCCTCTTTGCCGCAGCTCGAGAAGTGTATCGATCGCGCGGTCGAGCCGTTTGCTTTGCGGAATAATTCCCACCATGCCCAAGCGGATAGTTTCTGTCTGCTTGCGGAAAGCCAGTTTATACTCGCTCTCTAACAGATAATTGGGGATTATTACTGTCTTTTCCTCCGGCCAACCGAACAGTTCAAGCGCACGATCACGAACCCGGCGCGATACAAAAATGACTTTCTCTACATTTTCGATATTTATTTGACGACCAAATTTGCTTGCGCGTGGATTGACCTCTTGAGCGTGAGCCCGTATGAAGAGCCGCTTGCCCGGCGCCAGGTTATTTGAATGCCAAACTGCATTCGCGAGCCCCCATTCGCACAATACGATATGCGCCCAATCCTGACAGGCCTTCGACCTTTCGACATTGACAGAATCTCCCCATGCCCAGGTATCTCGAACAACTTCGTGCCCTACTGATTTCAAGTAGGAGACATATGGATCGATAAACTTGAAGTCGTGGCACGCAACGCAGATACGCTTTACATCGGCAAGCTCTTTGCGGTCAATGATTTCATCGAAAAAACGCCGACGGGCAGTTGCGAGACTGTGCCTTTGACGCAGTGCATTAGCAACACTGTCTGGCAATGAGTTCCGCGAAGCAAGGATCTCCCCAAAACTGTCCAAATCGTCGGCAAAAAAAGGATAGTCCGTACCAAGTACCGAAACATTAACCTCGCTCGGATAACAGATACATTTTGCGCCGGATGCGATCATTTCAACCAGTTTGGTGGAGAGTTCAAGCGTATTGTTCTCCAACCTCGCGGGCCGCCAGCACCAGACATAATCCATCTCAGACATCAACTGCATAGACTGTTGACGATTGAAATCCTGGTAGTGTTTAGCCTTGACCCGCTGCATCTTTTCCAGGATAGTATTTCGAAAGCCTTCCTGGCGTTTCGCACCACTGCCTTCTGAAATCTTGTTCGCGACTATGTGAACTTCGACGTCCACGCCTCTTTCTTTAATCTCAGCGATCCAGTCCAGAAGCTCTTCCACTCCCCAGTCTGGTGTTATCTTCCCCGAGTATCCGATCAACAACGGTCCATTCTTGCCGGCCTCCGCAGACCTTGGTTGAGGAAGTTCATCCGGAATTGGGGGGGGGAGCTCAAAAGCCTCGAAGTCCAACCCCGTGACTTGGCGCAGCTTCTGTTCAATAGCGGGGGTCTGAACTATGAGTTTCGCCGCTTGATTTGTACATATCGATGCCGAGTGAGCTCGCTCCACAGGAACCTCCAGGCCATCCTCATTAATCACATAGAAGTCTGTTAGGTAAACTAGAGCACGTTCCCTGAACTGGCGCGTTGCAAGCAGCTGCTCGGCAGCCTCCACACCGCGAACAATAACGTGAGAAATGCCAGGAAGAATTCCATCTATTGACCGCAAGACTCGACAGGCGTCAGCCGGAGCAAAGGATTCACGTGGTGAATTCAAGTCGTCGGGACTGATTATCAGAAGGTTTTCCCGATTTTGAATGTTAGATACCACAACATCGGAATAAATATCCGTTTTGGAAACCAGAACGCAGCGTCCATACCCACACAATATGGAAGCCATGGAGGAAAGCCAGACCGAAGAGCCATCTACAATATTTAGATTAATATCCGCATACAGAAGATACTTGATATCCGTTGCGTCCGCTAAATTTTCGGCCCATTTAGCCGTCGCCGCCTCAACCCAAGAATTATCCTCTTCGAGCCTCCGGAAGCACAACTGGTCCAGGTTGATCACACGATCTAGCGCTGAACTCAGTGTAACTTTAAGCCACCTTTGATCTTTCTCGACATTAATGACTGCGTTTTGAGCCACCCCATAGTCGCGAGGCTTTCCCCCGCCAAAGTATGAGAATAGTGAATCATCATCGCCAATCATCATACCCTGGCGGCCGGCAACTTCCCGGGAAGGAGTGCCATTGAACATTTGAAAGCGAGCCACCAGGGCCTTTCGGCTGCCGGCCAGTTTCTGATCTGCGTGCCGAATTTCAAAGCAGTAAGTGCCCTTGTGCACATTACCAAAGTATATCCTTTTCTTGGAAGATGGCCAAAGAACACAACCATTGACAATTGATCCGACATTGGAAACTATGCCTCTATTCAATGACCTATGCAGCTTGGCTGCAGCTTTCCATCTATATGTCTTGATCTCCCTGTATAGATAATTAGCAATCTTGTAGGGGTTTAGATACTTCAAATTAGATTTTATATTTTTCGCAACCACCACGTTCATGCATCTTCTCTAACAGTTAGGACCAACATCAAATACAATCGAAAAGCATCTATTGCTTTTTGATATTTACAAAATCGATTAGCTTTTCTCCAGGGAAATCGACTTCATTTAGCACTTGCACAAACTCTTTGTGCCTCACCAGTCCAGCAAGTAATACTTTGTCCTTTATGACGCCGTCAAGTGAAGCCAGTCGTATATTTTCTATATCGCGAAGAGCTGCTGGCAAATCACTGATATTTGGCTCTACTGCAAGCACTTGTATGGATTTGTCGTTCGATAGCATTCGGACAATCTCTACTGCTGGGCTTTCGCGCAAATCATCAATATCCGGCTTAAACGCCAACCCGAGGCATGCCACCACCTGTGCACCATTTAACTTTTTCTTGATTTGCTCTACAACGTATTCAGGCTTGCTGTCGTTTACTTCGCGAGCCGTACGGATAAGGCGGGCGTTCTCTGGAGATTGGCTTACGATAAACCAGGGATCCACGGCAATGCAGTGACCACCGACTCCACAACCCGGCTGCAGGATGTTGACCCGGGGGTGTTTATTAGCTAATTCAATCAATTCCCAAACGTCAATATCTAATTCTTTTGAGATTATCGAAAGTTCATTTGCAAACGCGATATTGACATCCCTGAAAGCATTTTCAGTCAACTTTGCCATCTCGGCAGTACGGGCATCGGTTAATAAACAATTGCCTTCCACAAAAACCTGGTAGAGATCTTTGGCCTTGGCGGCACATTGTTTCGTCAGGCCACCAATAATTCGATCGTTTTCCACCAACTCTCGCATCACATGTCCAGGTAGTACTCGCTCTGGACAATGGGCAATATATATGTCGAACTCTCCTTCCGATCGATTGATTGTTGGCACATTTAGGTCCGGCCGAAAGTCAGCCAAGCCTTGCGCCATATGCTCTGTGGCACCAACGGGCGATGTCGATTCTAGAATTATCAAGTCCCCCTTTTTGATGACAGGTGCAATTGCGGCTATCGCAGATTCGATATAGGAAAGATCAGGCTCTTTATCCCCTTTAAATGGTGTGGGTACGGCTATGATAAAAGCATCAGCACTTTCTGGTGTCAACGAAGCTTTTAAGTAGCCTTCCGTTACTGTCGAATGTACAACTATGTCCAGCTCGGGCTCGACTATATGGATTTCACCGCGATTAATCGTGTTTACTGCGTTTTCATTGACATCGACACCACAAACTTTGAGCTTCCGAGATGCAAATGCTGCGGCAGTTGGCAAACCAATGTACCCAAGCCCCATTACCGTCAGCGATTGAAAGTTCTTGTTAGTAATCACTTTACCTCCTTTTATGCCGTTGCATCTTCTACTGCAGCAATTTCTTCCTGCTGGACTATTTGCGAAACTATTCGCTCGCACGCCTTGCCATCCCCATAAGGATTGTGGGCTTCAGACATGGATTTATAGTGTGCTTCGTCAGTTAAGAGCTTCACCACTTCATTCAGAATGAAATTACTATTTGTACCCACAAGCTTAACGGTTCCTGCATCTACAGCTTCAGGTCGCTCCGTCGTATCCCTCATTACCAGTACTGGCTTACCAAGGGACGGGGCCTCCTCTTGAATACCCCCAGAGTCGGTCAATATCAAATACGAACGACTCATCATATATACAAAAGGGAGGTATTCGAGCGGTTCAATCAGGAGCACATTTTCAACATCGCTCAGAATTCTGTTGACAGGTTCTCGAACATTCGGATTCAGGTGAACCGGATACACAATCAGCACATCAGGATGAGAAATGGCGATCTTTCTTATTGCCGTGCAAATGTTTTCAAACCCTTCGCCAAAGTTTTCTCGGCGATGCCCTGTTACCAGGACAATTCTCCGGTTTTCTTTTAGAAAGGAGAGCTGACTCAGAATCTGCTGCTCGAGCTGAGGGTTCTGCCTAATAATAGAGAGGACTTCATGTAGCGCGTCGATAACGGTATTGCCCGTTACTTGTACCGTGGAGCTGTAAACGCCTTCACTGAGCAAATTATGTTGCGCTCTTGAAGTTGGCGCGAAATGATACGCAGCAATAGAGCCGGTGATTTTCCGATTCATTTCTTCCGGCCAAGGCGAGTAAATATCGCCCGTACGCAATCCTGCCTCAACATGGCCAACTGGAATTTTTTCGTAGTAGCTCGCTAAAGAAACGGCTAGTGTGGTTGTCGTGTCACCGTGTACAAGCACGATATCGGGACGCCACTCTTTCAAAACAGGCCTCATCCCCAACAATATTCGACTGGTAATGTCTGTAAGATCCTGACCTGGCTGCATAATATCGAGATCCCAATCAGGGGTGATATCAAAAAGTTCCAAAACCTGATCCAGCATTGAACGGTGCTGAGCGGTTACGCAAACTTTGCACTCAGCCTCTTCATTTTTGGCAAACGCCTTTACAAGCGGTGCCATCTTTATCGCTTCCGGGCGTGTGCCGAAGACAATAAGGACCTTTTTCATAACGCTACCTTAGCTGCTTACCTGCCAGTTCAATTTTGAACGGCATGTTTCGTAAAAGTTGTGGTCTAAAGGGTGAATCAGGGTCAATCTATGTGGCTTTTTGTGTATGCGAATCACATCACCCGGTTCGGTAATTACCTGATCATGTCCGTCACAAGTCACGTGGGGCTTGGCAATATTGTGCTCGCCCACAATGATCTTGAACTCGCTGCTGCCCTCCACGACGATCGGGCGACTGCTGAGAGTGTGTGGGTTCAACGGCACCAACACTATGGCGTCCAGTTTGGGATGCATAATTGGTCCACCACCAGATAATGCATATGCCGTAGAACCCGTGGGGGTAGATATGATCAGACCGTCCGAACGCTGGGTATATACAAACTGACCGTCTATATAGAGATCGAACTCGATCATGCGGATAAATTCACCAGGGTGAAGGACCACGTCATTCAGGGCAGAGCCCTTGCCGATCGGCTTGCCGTCCCGCGTAACGGACATATCCACCAGGAAGCGACTCTCGGCCATATACTTGCCGGCCAGCACTTCGCCCACTTTCTGTTCGATTTCGTCCGGGGTGATATCGGTGAGGAAGCCGAGGCGACCGCGGTTGATACCCAAGAGCGGCACGCTGAATTTGGCCAGGGCGCGGGCGGCGGCGAGGAGGCTGCCGTCGCCGCCTACAACGATCACCAAGTCACAGAGTTCGCCAAGCTTGTCTTTTGGTGCCACGCGGGCGTTGTGGTTGGGGGCGGCACTGGCGGTTTCCTGTTCCAGAACCACGGCGAAGCCCTCCCGCTCCAGGAACGCCATCAGGCGTTTGAGCGAGAGGACGGCACTGTCGCTTTCTGTACGGCCGATCAGGCCGATGTTCTGAAATTCTGACACCGCTCCCCCATGGTGCCCGAATCTGGGCCCAGCGTTAGATGCTTTTCTTGCCGGCCCACTTGGTTGTTTTTTGTGCACCGATGGGAAAAGCTTCCCCAAAATTGTGACAGGCGATTATGCCTGAGCTTGGTTTGTGAGTCGAACGGGACCGCGGAGTTCAGTTGAGAATTGTGAAGACTGCACTGATTATATTTTGCACAACCATGTGCGCTGATTTCCACGCCTTCCTTGAAGTCCGCCGGAATGCAGTGCCAGTATCCTGCTGCCGGGGGGGATGCGGCCGCTGATGGCTTCCTGATGTAAACCGTACATCAGTTTTGCGGTGTATACCGGGTCCAGGGGGATGTTGGTTTGATGCTCGAAGGTTTGCTGGAAGTCTTGCAGGTATCGGGGGTATTTGGCGTAGCCGTTGCAGTGGTACTGGTTGATCAAGTGGATGTTGCCGCGGTTGGCTCCGTGGCAGGCCATGGCTACCCCCTCCCCAACCCCTCCCCCGCAAGCGGGAGAGGGGCTAGATAGTGCCTCTAGCCAGTGTTGTGCATCCCGGCGGATTGAGTCGCCTGCCTTTAGCACCTCCACGCCGTAGATTGGAAAGCTTGTGATCGATGAGGCCAGCCCGGCCAGGGTGAGGCCGGTGCCACAGGCCAGCCACAGTTGATCAAATCTGATTGGGGCAGTCGCCTCGATTGTTTTTCCCAATAGCCGGACGCCCCTGGCCCCGGCCAGGTTGGCGCCGCCTTCCGGTATATAGAGAATGCCCGGCTCTTCAACCCCCAGGAGACTCAGGAACTCCGGGTTATTGCGCTGGCGGTACTTTTCCCGCGTGATGAATCTGAATTTCATGCCGAAGCGCTCGGCATCTTGCAGGGTGGCGCTCAGTTCGGGTGGGCGTTCTCCGCAGATTATGCCGATAGTGTTGAAGCCGAAGCGGGCGCCGGCGGCTGCGGTGGCGTGGATATGATTTGACCAGGCGCCGCCGCAGGTGATCAGGGTGTGGGCGCCCTGCTCTCTCGCTTCGATCAGGTTGTACAGGAGTTTGTAGGCCTTATTGCCGGAAATGAGAGGGTCCAGGAGGTCATCACGGCGGATCCAGACTTCGATGTTGGGGAACAGGTCGCTTTCGATGCGCTGGAATGGAACTTCGCGGACAGCTTCTATAAAGGCATCCAGATCCAAACTGACTAGATAGCGGAGGGGCATGCTGGTTTCGCTTACATGGCGGGCCATGGGTTCGCCTGCAAGCAGGCTCCTACAAAGGATGGTTACTCGTTCCCGTACTACCAACGCTCTGGAAGGCGGCGGGAAGCGTGGAAGACGCGCAGAATTTCAACACGATTCAAACGTGCCCTTACGCGATAAGGAATGATATAGCGGGTATTGGGCACCACCAGTTCCCTGGTGCCGTGGATGCGGCCGGGATGACCGAGAGCAGGGTTATCAGGCAATAGATTCACCGCGTCGTAGATTCTCTGGACAACCTGGCTGGCGGCCTGGGGGTCATCCCTGGCGATATACTCGGCTTCGTCGTCGAGATTCTGCAGGGCTTTTACCAGCCACTTAATCTGCATCCACACCCCATTTCCTGAAGCGCTCTTTTACCGCCTTGTCACTGGCGAAATCACCCTTCTCAGCCTCTTTAACGGCATCCTTGATCTCCTGAACCTGCCATTCATTCAGCTCAATGAAGTCTCGTAGGGCCTCAGCGGCGAGAAATGACTTTGACCGGTGTGTCGCCTCCGCCAATCGCTCGAGCCGCAGCTTGAGTTCTTCATCGAGGCGGATTGTCATGGTTACGGACATGGTACATCTCCGGCTGTGTGCACATGTACACACTATAGTACGCCGCAGTTGTTGCAAGTGCTAGCGCGAATCACCGAAGAACGATTTAGGCCGGTCGCGGCAAGTGACCGTCGATTTGGAAGGCTTCCAGCGAGAAAATCCGGGTTTCCGTTCGATCTCCGGCTTTCACCAGGAAGACGACTTCCCCAAAACCGCTTTCTGCAGTCACATCCGCCTCCTGGGTCGGCGGCCTCTTTAGCAAAGTACGAGGCTCAAAGAGGGCGACATTGATCCCTTCGGAGTTTCCCGGCGGCAGCTCTACCAGGCCCGCCTGCAGGGCACGCGCCGAAGGTGCTTCGATTCCGACGATGCCAGCTTCACGCAGTTCGCGCCCCAGGTTCTGGCAGTAGCGGTATTCCGCCGGGTGGGTCAGCGCCGGCCAGTCGCCCTCCCAGGACGGGGCCTGCAGGCGGATGCCGGGGTCGGCACAGTATTTGGCGGAAAAGATATTGTGATAGCTGGTCACCGGCTTCGGTGGCACCGGGTCCATATCGTGGAAAAACAGCAGCCGGTAGTAGGCGGCTTCGGCAAGCACTGTGAGGATTGTCTTGCTGCCGTAGAAAATGCCGGATTCCGCGGTGCCGCCGAAGCGGGAGCCCCAGGGCAGTGGCGGGTAACGGAAGGGGGTGGCGAGCAGGTAATGTAGCTGTTCGCTGCCGGGCAGCCGCTGCGGCTTGCTCTCTTCCAGCAGTTCTTCCAGCACCTGCTGTTTCTGCAGGTTGTCGACCAGGCTGCGGGTGGCGACTTCTTCCTGGGATTCGACGATGCGGTACAGTCGGCCCAGTAGGCGCTGTTTGCCGGACTCGATCCGTTGAGTCAGTGCTTCGCTCAAACTCTGCCTCTTTCTTATTACTTGGCTGCGCATGACGCCCAGGCTGGCTGTCGGTGTGGTGCGCTGCGCTTATTACACCCTACGGAACTGCGCTCAAACTTTTCCGCGCATGGCATCCAGGTAGGTGACGATACGTACCAGGCCGTCAATGCGGCAGGCCAGCTCCTTGGGTGTGCCGTTGAGGGCGCGGTTGGGTGTGGCAAACCAGTAGCGGGCGCCCTCGGCGTCGCCCATCAGTACGAAAGCGGCGCGGTAGGCGCGCACCAGCAGCAGGGCCAGTTGGCCGGGGGCACTGTCCGGGTCCAGGCCGCTTCGGCGCCTCAGGGTGCGGTCGTCCAGGTGGATGATTTCGCCGAGTTCCTTCTTTTTCAGGCCCAGGTGGTCGGCGGTGTTCAGCAGGGCTTCAAGGAGTACCGCGTCGCCGCTGGGTTGGGGCTGGTAATTGGGGATTGAGGTCATTGTCGCCCCCTCGCTAGCATAAAGTGGTCACATGTCCGAAATATAGAGTTGTATCGGGCAAAATGCAATAAACGAGGAGTCAGGTAATGAGTTTGGTGCGCACGGCGCACCCTACGGGGCAGGCTCCCGCAGGGGTCTGGGAGTGCAGGAGTTGATCCAGAAACGAAAAAACGGCAGGGATTGCCGTTGTGCACAGCCGGAGGCTGCCCGTAGGGTGAGCGGTGCGGCGTTCCGAGCCATGGATGGCCCGAATGAAAAAGGCCCTCACTCTCGTGAGGGCCTTTTCGGAATATGGCGGACCGGACGGGACTCGAACCCGCGACCTCCGGCGTGACAGGCCGGCATTCTAACCAACTGAACTACCGGTCCGCGGTAGATGCACTCCCTGAAGGGGAGTGGTGGGTGGTACAGGGGTCGAACCTGTGACCTACGGCTTGTAAGGCCGCCGCTCTCCCAACTGAGCTAACCACCCGTTGCTCTGCTTTCTCTAGCCTGGGGCCTTGCCCCTCGAGCGACGCGCATCATACCGGATTGCACTGACCTGTCAACAAAAAACGCGCCAATAATTTGCAGTTACCGGCCCTCCTGCCCCCGCGGCAGGGAAACCGGCAGCGGCTGGGCTTCCACCTCTTCCTGCCTGTCCCTCGCCAGGTGATCAATGGGCTGGCGGTAGTCCGGTTCGATCAGTTGGCCGGCGATTTTCACCGGCGTCTCACCGGGAATCAGGTCTTCACTGGGGCGGGCCAGGTCCGGTTGGTTGTAGTTGCAGACACCGGTGGGGAAGATCCGCTGCATGTCGTCGATACGCGCGGCGATTTCCTTCGTATGAGCACCGTAGACACCCTTGGCCAGCGCCCTTTCAACCGGCTGCAGGGCGCATTTGAATATGTCACCGCTGATCGGCCCGCCAGCCACTTGGCGCGGGGTGCTGTAAATGGGGTATTCCTGCATGCACTCGCCGATGGGCTGGCTGTTCCAGTCGCCGTTCCAGACCCCCTCCCCCGCCATCATCACGTTCCCCTCGCGATCGAAACACTGATCGCTGGCATCCACCGGGCGATTGGCGGCCACCCCGGCCTGCGGGTTGTCGATGATGTTCTGCATCCAGCGGTCCACGGTATCCAGGGCTTCGTCCAGCGGCGTGTAGTTCTTGTGGCTGACCCAGATCAGCTGGTTGTCGGCGTGGCCGCGGGCGCGGCGGATACGCTCGCGGGCGGAGAAGGAGGCCGAGCTGTGGTGCATGTCCAGATCACCGTCCAGGTAGTGGCGCAGGTCGATGATCGGAATCTCCACATCGCCGAGGAACACGTGGCCCGAACGGTAGATAGCCTCGATCGCCTCCCGGCTGGCGCGACTGCGCCTGGCCGGCTTGTCGAGGTTGCCCAGGTTCATGTTCTGCTCGCTCCAGACGGACAGCTCCACCGGGAAGACACTTCCGTTGAGGAACCAGAGTTTTTCATCGCCCTGGTCGATGGGGGGCTTCCAGCCACCGATGGTGGCGTTGAGGGTCAGGAAGGTGTCTACGGAGATATCGCCATTCACCAGCGCCTGCAGGCCGTACTGCACCCCCTCGTTGTCCCAGGCGCTGTTGGCATAGCCGGTTTCATCGGCGCCGTAGAACCGGCGCAGGTCCTCCCAGTGGGTCCAGTGGGTCTTGCCTGCCACCTCGTCGGAGAAACTCTTGATAAAGTGCACGAAGTTGGGGTTGTTCACCAGCGGCACCAGCCCGCGCCAACCCTGGGTGCACTCGGTGGCTCCCTCGGTGCCGTCGCGGTAGCGGCCGTCGAACAGGGCCGCGGCCAGCTTGAGGGTGCGGAAGCGGCTGCTGAAGTCCTTGCTGGCGGACAGGCCCTGGATGACCGTGCGCTCCGCCGCGTTGCGCCAGCGCGGATTGTCCGCATCCACCACGTCGAAGAAGTACTCCAGCGGCTCGCAATCGAAGACGTAGATGGTCTGGCTGACCATGTCCGGATAGGAATAGAGAGGGATGGCCGCGTCCAGCAGTCCCGGCGCATTCTGCGCAAACAGATACTGCTGTATGGCGCCGCCCGAGCCGCCAAGCCCGACGGTGTACAGGGGCTCGCCGTAGAGGGCGGTGAATTGCTTCTTGAGCCGGCGCGCGGTGTCCTCCGCCAGCCAGATGTTGTAATGGTTGCTGGTCTGGTTGGCGGTGGAGTAGACGATCGCGTAACCCCGCGCCAGATGGTCCGCACGGCGGGTTACTATGTCGCTCTTGCCGATATCCCCCTGGCGGCGGCCGACACCCACACCGCCGCGCATCTGGTAGATCAGGCGGCGGTTCCAGTTGCTGGGACTGGGTTTGCCGGCGGACTCCCCCTCCCCTTTCAGCACCGCGATGGCATAGAAGAAGCGGTTGATGGTGCCCGTCTCCAGGCGCACCACGAAGTCCGTGAGCCGGCCGTTGACCGTAACCTGATCGATGTCGCCGTCGGCCTCCTCCAGCGGGTGGAAGTCGCCGTCCTTGGTGCTGCGGTAGTAGTAGGCGACTTCCGTGGGATGGCTGCAATCGCGGCTGTAGCCGATGATCTCGTCGGTCCTCTCGCCCTTCTCGTCGAGGGCGAACACAGGAACCCCCTCCCCTAGCTGGTTGTCCACCAGCGGCTGGCGATCGGTGACACTGTTTTCACCGCAGAGGAAAGGATAGCTGGAGGGACCCGCGAACAGGGTTTCCACAGGGCCTATCTCGCCGATGGTAATGGGGAAAGGGAAATACTCCGGCGGGCGCTCCATCACCCGCGGGTGGGGTCCGGAGTAGGCGGGCATGGGGTGGTGGTCCAGGGCCCCTTCGGGAACCCCGACCACGGGGGCCTCCGGCACGTCGGGAATCCGGGGTAGCTTTTGATATCCGTACCAGGCGCCAATCCCCACCAAGGCCACAAGTGCAAAAAAAACCCCAGAGAGAATCCCTGCTCTCCGAACCGACATACACGCCTCCACAGTTGCTTACGTCGTTATTTGGTACAACCTGAGTAAGTATATGTACGGATGGGCGGGCCTACCGGCAGTTGGCGCCTGAAGACACGCGAATGGGGAACGATCTGCGGCCCAGATTCACGGGGCAAGAAGGGAGCCCGAGTCGCGGACTCCCTCAGGGGAAGGATAGGTCAGGCGATAATGCCACGGGACTGCAGATTGGAAATGATCATCTCAACCTCGTCCTCCAGGGTCATCTGGTCGGTGCGTAGATGCAATTCGGGGGAGGTCGGCGCCTCATAGGGGTCATCTATACCGGTAAAGCCGCGGATCTCGCCGGCGCGGGCCTTCTTGTACAGGCCTTTGGGATCACGGGACTCCGCCTCTTCCAGGGAGCAGTCCACGAAGACTTCCAGGTATGGCAGTTCGCCCTCTTCATGGATGCGGCGCACCATTTCGCGGTCTTCGCGGTAGGGGCTGATAAAGCTGCTCAGCACTACCACGCCGCTGTCGGCGAACAGCTTGGAGATCTCACCCACGCGGCGGATGTTCTCCTGGCGGTCTTCGGCGGAGAAGCCGAGGTTGGAGTTGATACCCAGGCGGATGTTGTCACCGTCCAGGCGGTAACTCAGTACACCGCGGGCAGCCAGCGCCTTTTCCACCGCGACGGCGACGGTGCTCTTGCCGGAGCCGGACAGGCCGGTGAACCAGAGGGTCACACCCTTGTGGCCGAGAAGGCTCGCCCTGTCATCGCGGGTCACATCGCCCTCGTGCCAATGCACATTCGTCGCCTTGCGCTCAACTGTTACGGTCACCGATCACTCCAAGTCTCAATTCTTCATTTCTATGCTTCTTTCGGCAGCCCTTATAACCAAAAGCTATCGAAAGATCGGGGTGCTTATTATCAAACAATGCCGCAGGCACCGTAAAGCACCTGCTTATAGTATCAGGACTCCAAAACGAGAAAGCCCGGCATAAGGGCTCGCGTAGGGATAACTTCTGCATTCGAGCGCATCTGCGCCACGCCTGCGGTGTTGCACTTCTTGACAAGGCGCGCCATTGCCGGCGAAGTGCGCCTTGCCGGCGCGGCGCAGCTGCGCTCTCGGTGCGACGAAGTTATCCCTACGCGAGCCCTAAGCCGGGCTTTCGGGAAATGGGGTGGCCGACGGGGATCGAACCCGCGACCTCAGGAGCCACAATCCTGTGCTCTACCAACTGAGCTACGGCCACCATAGAAAGTGATATGTCATTGCGCCCTGTGGCGACGCAATCTGGTGGATGCGCTTGGCGCTTATCCACCCTACCTCCGACCGGGCCGCTAAGCCCGGCAGGGCCAAAACGGCCGCTTGCGAAGCACCGCTTCGCGGTCGTTTTGGCGCCCATCAGCTTGCTGATGGGCCGGAATAGTCCTGCGACTACAAGCTGGCAGCGGACCCTATCGAAGTCGCCGAGCTAACACTAGCCACTAACAATATGGCACGCCCGGCAGGACTCGAACCTGCGACCATCCGCTTAGAAGGCGGATGCTCTATCCAGCTGAGCTACGGGCGCAAGGTAAACCCGATAAACGTGGTCGGGGCAGAGGGATTCGAACCCCCGACATCCTGCTCCCAAAGCAGGCGCGCTACCAGACTGCGCTATGCCCCGCAAACCTTCTTTCATCGCTGGGGCCGCGCCTTGCGAACAGCTACTGTAGTGCAGTTTCGAAGCCGCCTCCCTTGCGAAGAGCGCGCATAATACTGACAGCCCCCGGGGGAGTCAACGGCGCTAAGCTATTCTTTTTGCAGAAGTTTAGCCCCTCAACCGGGGCCCGTGACCAGGTGGGGAAATTATTCGCGGCCTGTGCGAAAATAGCGCGCTTCGCAATCCGGGCCGGATGCCGCACAAGGGCCTCTTCCGGCCAATCAGCCCAAGATTCCTTATTGTTTGAGATACACCTATGTCTGCACTGGTTCTGGACGGCAAAGCCCTGGCACAGAAAACGGAAGAAGAACTCTCGGCCCGCGTGGCCGCACTGAAGGAGAAGAGCGGCGGTCAGACGCCGATCCTGGCGACCATCCTGGTGGGCGACGACCCCGCCTCCGCCACCTACGTCAAAATGAAGGGCAATGCCTGCCGCCGCGTCGGCATGGACTCCCTGCAGGTGGAACTGCCCTCTTCCACCACCACCGAGCAGCTACTGACCAAGATCGAAGAGCTGAATGCCAACCCCAATGTGCACGGCATTCTGCTGCAGCACCCGGTGCCGGCGCAGATCGACGAGCGCGCCTGCTTCGATGCCATCGCCCTGGACAAGGATGTGGACGGGGTGACCTGCCTCGGCTACGGCCGCATGGCCATGGGTGAGGAGGCCTACGGCTGCGCGACCCCCAAGGGCATCATGCGCCTGCTGGAGGCCTACAATATCGACATCGCCGGCAAGCACGCCGTGGTCGTCGGCCGCAGCCCCATCCTGGGCAAGCCGATGGCGGCCATGCTGCTGAACGCCAATGCCACAGTGACCATCTGCCACTCCCGCACCCGGGACCTGGCCGAGCATATCCGCCGTGCGGACATCGTTGTCGGCGCCGTGGGCAAGCCGGAATTCATCAAGGCCGAGTGGATCAAAGACGGCGCCGTGGTGGTGGATGCCGGCTATCACCCCGGCGGCGTCGGCGATATCGAGCTGGGCCCGCTGGCGGAGCGCGCCGCCGCCTACACGCCGGTGCCCGGCGGCGTCGGCCCCATGACCATCAATACGCTGATCTACCAGTCGGTGGATTCGGGCGAGCGCAAGATCGGGGGTTGATCTACCCCGCTCCCCAACCCTCTCCCCCAGGGGGAGAGGGAGTAAACTCCGAAAATTTTCAGTAGTCGCCCGCACCCAAGCCTCCTCCCCGGATTCAGGAAGGAGAGGAAACATCCATGCGCCTAGATAAAGCCGTAAGCCAGGTCACCGACCTCTCCCGCTCGGACGTCAAGCGCGCCGCCAGGGCGGAGCGTATCACCGTCAATGGAGAAGTAGTGACGGACCCGTCCACCAAGGTGGCGGAGACAGACACCCTGTGCCTGGACGGTGAACCACTGCTGGAGCCGGGCCCGCGCTATTTTATGCTGCACAAGCCACTGGGCTACGTCAGCGCCACCAAGGACAGCGAGCACCCGACGGTGCTCGACCTGATCGACGAGCCCAACAAATACAATCTGCATATCGCCGGCCGCCTGGATATCGACACCACCGGCCTGGTGCTGCTCACCGACGACGGCCAGTGGTCCCACAAGGTCACCTCCCCCCGCCACCACTGCGACAAGACCTACTACGCGCACTTGGCGGAGAGGATCGACGAGGATGCGATCGAGAAATTTGCCAGGGGTATCTGGCTGGAGTACGAGAAGAAGAGAACCAAGCCGGCCAAGCTGGAAATCCTCTTCGCCAACGAGGTGCGACTCACCATCAGCGAGGGCCGCTACCACCAGGTCAAGCGCATGTTCGCGGCGCTCGGCAACAAGGTACTGGAGCTGCACCGCGAACGGATCGGCGACATAGTCCTGGACGAAGACCTGCAGGAAGGGGAGTACCGCCCCCTCACCCAAGAAGAAATCGCCTCGGTGAAATAGCTTCTTAGGATGGGCAAAGCGCAGCGTGCCCATCAACTCTCACCCAGTGGGCACGTCGCTGCGCTCCTTTGCCCACCCTACAAACCTGAAAACTGAATGGTCACGTTACTCAGCCAGGAACTGCAGATAGACCCCCGGGAAACCCTGTGGATCGCCGACGAAAACAGCAAGGCTCTGCTGCAGCGGGGTTTTTCCTTTGCCGGCGACCTGCTCAGCAACCGCTGGGATATCGCCAGGCTCGCCGAGGGCAAAACCGGGCGCAGTTTTTTCAGCGATTTCCATTTCGAGGAACTGGAGCGCAACTACCGCCGCATCGTCTACCCGGTCTCCAAGGAAAAGGCGGTGGTGCACCATATCATCAACCGCGCACCGCAATTCCTCGACGAAGGCGGCGAGCTGGTGCTGCTGGGTGGCAAGCAGAGCGGTATCAAAAGCTATGCGGCCAAGGCGGCGCAACGGTTTGGCTGCACCAGACAGTTGCAAAAACACGGCACGGAATACACGAGCAGCAATCCGCTGCACGGCCGCGGCGGTGAGAAAATCGACGACCAGGATTACACCAGACTGCGCCGGCCGGAGGAGCTGGACGGACTCTACAGCAAACCCGGCCTGTTCGGCTGGAACAAGATCGACCGCGGCAGCGCCCTGCTCGCCGAGCAGTTTCGGGATCACCTGCCGCCCGCGGATGCCGGCGTGCTCGATCTCGGCTGCGGCTACGGCTACCTGTGCGCGCAACTGTCCAGGCACGGGCACTTCCACTTTACCGCCACTGACAACAATGCCGCCGCCCTGCTCGCCTGCGGTAAAAACTTCCACGAGCTGGGACTGGAGGGGGTGGTGGTGCCGTCCGACGCCGGCGCCGAACTGGAAGGCGGGATCGCCGACCTGCTGATCTGCAATCCACCTTTTCACCAGGGATTCCAGGTGGAGGGGGACCTGACAAATCGCTTTCTCTCCCAGGGCGCGCGCCTGCTGAAACCGGCCGGATTCGCACTCTTCGTGGTCAACGAGTTTATTCCGCTGTCGAGGAAGGGGCGGGATTACTTTTCCGAAGTGCAGCTGCTGGTCAAAGACAAGGGCTTCTGCGTCTACAAGCTTATTCTGTAGGTACTCTGTTCACGCTCGAGGTTCTAACGGCTCGTCATACCGCGCAGGCCGGCATCCAGTTCAGTGCCACCTGGATTCCGGCCTGCGTTGGTATGACGACAATACGATGAAGGGGCGAACACAAGGTTCGCCCCTACGCGTCAGATTCCACGGAGTTGCAGTTTCCGCGGCTTAGTAATCCCGCAGATTGAACAGATTCATCGACAGGGTATGCTCCTCCAGCTCCTCCAGTTCCCGCAGGCGCTCGAAGGCATCCCGTGCCGACGGTGTCTCGGCGCCCTGGGCCAGGTCGCGGTACTGGTCCGATAAATACATCTCGATGTCCATCGCCAGTTTGGCGATCTCATCCAGGTCGGTGATGTCGACATTGCGCAGTCGCTGCAGGAACTCCTTCTCGCGCCCCTCCGGGGCGAACTGGACCCAGGTGTGCAGGGCGCCGGGGGTCAGGTCGTCGTGGAAGTTTTCCAACGAGTGCTTCATGGAATCCTCCCGCCGTCGCAGCTGGTCCAGCAGCAGCTCTATGCGCCTGTCGGTGGCGAGTTGCTCGTACTCCGCGTACTGCTGCGCCAGCTTGGCATGAAAGTCCCGCCCTTCCTGGATCACTTCCTCCACAGTTTTGTACCGCATCGACCGGCCCCGGAACACAATATGCTTTTTTTCAGTATAGACACGGGGTGACAACGGGCGCCAACCGATATTGGCGCAGCGGTTAGCCTGAGATGGCTGGAAAATCAGGGAAGACGTTTCAGTCGACAGTCCAGCCGCCGGGATGGGTTGCGGGGGTTGATGGCATCCGGCGCGCGGGATGCCAGGCCGGCCAGGGACAGCGGCTGACGGCTGACGGCCAGTACACAGTTTTCATAGGCAGGCAGTTCAGCAGTCCAGCCGCCGCGCAGCTGTCCGCGAATGGATTTTTCCCGCCAGCCGCTGGCCAGCAGTTCGCGGCGGCTGCCGAAATTGCCGACCAGCAGGCCATCCGGGCTCAGCAGTTGCAATAGCTTTCCACACCAGTGCGAATCCGCCACAACGGTGCGCTCCGCCTCGCCACTGCCGTGGCCAAAAAGGTCGTCGATAACCAGGTCAAAGGAACCCTGTTCTTTTGCTCTCAGCTGGTCGGCGACAAAATCCCTCGCATCGGCGCGCACCAGCTCGGCATCGCGCACACCGAAGTACCTGCGCGCCACCTGCAGGTGGGTCGCATCCAGGTCCACGCCGACAATCCTGGCCGGCCCGACAAACCGCTGCAGCAGGCGGACCAGGGCGCCGCCGCCCACACCCAATAGCAGCACCGAGCGGATCCGCCGTTCGGGAATAAAGAAGGCCGGCAATAGCAACAACTCCCACAGGGACCCCTTCAACGGATCCCGCGGATTCCACTGGGAGTGAAAGACGCCGTTGCTGTAGAGACGCACGCTGGCACCGTGACTGCGCACCTGGTAGTGGTTGCTCCCCACCCGCTTCTGCCATAGCAGCGCCATCAGCTGCCCCCCTAAAGGCTATGGGGAATAACGGGGGGAATTTCAGAGCAGTTCAGCAGGACGCGGGCAAACTCCTGCAGCCCGGCCAGGTCCTCGACGGTGAAGCGCGCCAGGCTGGGACTGTCGACATCCAGAACACCGAGACAGCGCCCCCCGGCGTAGAGGGGAATCACCACCTCGGATGCGGAGACCGCATCGCAGGCGATATGGCCGGGAAACCGGTGCACATCCTCCACCAGTTGCGGCTCGCCGGTCGCCACAGCCGTACCGCAGACCCCCGCGCCGACCGGAATCCGCGTACAGGCCGGCTTGCCCTGGAAGGGCCCCAGGCGCAGTTCATCGCCGTAGAGGAAATAGAAGCCGGCCCAATTGATATCCTCGAGCTCCATAAACAGCAGCGCGCTGGCGTTGGCGGTATTGGCCAGCCAGTCCCGCTCCCCGGACAGCAGGGCCGCCAGCTGCTCGCTGAGTGAAGAATAAAAACTGTTCGATGACATAATCCGCTCCGGGCTGATAAATCCTGGCTCAGCATAACGACAAAGCCCCCAAACTGTCCGGGGACAATCTGGGGGCTGGCGGCGCGAATTCAATGCGCGAAGACAGGCTCTACTGGTAGGGATCCACCGGCTGTTGCGAATCCGAATCGCCGGAACTGGCCGGCTGGTACTGTTCCGCATCGACCGTGGGGCGATTCCACTCGGCACCGTCCCCTTCTTCACCGCCTCCGGCGCGGATGGCCGGCGGTGCGCTGGTGACGTCGGACGCGATCAGCTGACGCGAACTGCCGGTTTCGGCAGTGCGCACCGGCGCCGTCCTGACCGGGCGTTCCTCACCGCGGATGCGGCCGGCGATGGTCTTCAGGTCCGGGCGGCGGCGCTCCGCCAGCTTGACCGCCTCCAGCTCGCCGTTGAGCCGGTTGACCTCCGCCTGGAGGTCCCCCAACTGCGCCTGCAGCTCGGTGATCTGGGTCAATACCCCCTTGACCTTGCGGCTCTCCTTTTCGTACAGCACCGCGGCACCGCCAAAGGCGAGGACAAAGACAACCAGAATGGAAAACTGACGCATGGTAATCTCCGGAAAATTCCCTTTTAGGCAAAGGGTATTATTTACAGCAAATTGGCCGCATCTTCCGAGAACCTGCGCATAAAACGCAATAGTGGAAACTGACTGCCGAGCCTTGGTCAGGCCCGCCAGACTGTGCTCCCAGTGGTTAGCGGCGAGTGTGTAGGCTGGGGTGAGTCTTGCGACCAAATTTGCCGGGAGCAAATTGGGACGCCGAAGGCGCCCGAAGGGCGAGCGCCACGGATGGCGCGAGTCAACCCCATTGCCCCGGGACCCGTTGGGCTTCGCTGCACTCAGCCCAACCTACGTGTCTAGAGGCCGGCGAATTGTGTTGCGGCAAGCAGCTGCTCCGGCGTCACCGCCTCCTGGTCCACGTAGCGGCCGAACTGCCACAGCGCCGGGACCAGCTCCCCATCGGCATATTCGCAGCCGGTACTCTCGATGGCCCGCTGCCCGATCTTCCTGGCCTGCTGTGGCCGGTGGCCACCGCCAGCGCGCAGCCGCTCGAGCATCGGCTCGTAACCCGGCCGCCAGCAGTCGAGGTCAGTAAAACTGCGCCGCAGGGCGGCGGCTATCTGCATGCCCTCGTAGTCCAGGTCGCCCCAGAAGTACACCGGCAGCTCCTCCGCGCCCTGCCCCTGCCACCACTGCAGGAAATCCCGGCGCGCCGATTGCGGTGCCTCGTTCAGTGTGCTGAAGCGGGCCACGCCGGGCGCGCGCACCCGCGCGGCGCCGCCGCGGTAGCCCTCGATATAGACCAGGGCGGTGGTCTCGGGTCGGCAGTCCGCCAGCATCAGGAAGGAGTCCTGGTTCTCCACCAGCAGCACCCGCTCGGTCTGTTGCGGCAGGTACAGGTGCATCAGCAGCGGCCGCTCGCGGACTCTACCGCAGAGGCTTGGGAAGAGCGCGCGCACCAGTGCCTGGCGCCCCTCCCCGTCCAGGTATTTGGAGTCGCCGAGAAAACAGCGTGCCGACAGCTGGCGCCAGGAGAGGCTGTCGCTGCGATCCAGCTCCCCGCCCACTGAAGCCCAACAGGCCAGCAATTCTTCGAAACTGTCGAAACCGGGATCCAGCTCCACGCCGCCCGGCGGAAGGCCGCCCCGCGGAAAAGAGTCCGGATTTTCAAAGCGGCCGGCAAATCTGGTCAGCGCCGCCTGCCATTCCGGGTCCACCCGCTGCGGGCGCGGTCTGTCCAGCCACTCGCGAATCATCGCCTCGCGATTGTCTTCGAAGTAGAGACGCGCCCCCTGCCAGGGGGCGGCACCAGTCGACCGGCGCGCCGGCGTTTTGATGGAGAAGCAGCGGTAGTCCTGGGACAGCCATTTCAGCTCGTCCCAGAGCTCGCCGTCGTCGTAGGTTGGGTCGGCGAAAGGTGCCAGGGCGGCACGCAGGGCCCGGGGCGCCTTTGGGGGATCCAGGGTCATGGCGATGGTTTTTTCCTCGCCGGAGAGAATCTGCTCGTCCCGCTTGTCGAGCACGTATTCCAGCAACCCCATGATCACCGGATTTGCCGCCGCCAGATCGGGAATGCGCCTGGTCATGCTCTTCTCTCCCTATTTTCACCTATGCCCCCTGTAGGAGCGGCCGGTGGCCGCGATCGGTATCTGCCAGTAGCCACATCGATCGCGGCCAACGGCCACTCCTACAGAAGAGTCTGCCTCAAGTTTCTACCAGCTCCATAAAATCCAGCGACGCCTGCTGGCGAATCGTGCGGCGGTGGTTGGCCCAGAGCTCGGCGATCTTCTCCCGGTTGCAGACCTTGCGGTCCACATAGACGCGGGTGTTGAGCTGGCCGATGGTTTTGGCACTCGGGCACTTGCTGAACACGAACTGGTTGGAGATCAGGTCCATAAAGGGCCCCGACTTGCTGCTGGGCATGATAAACAGCAGCTGCAGGCCCAGGGTCTCGGTCAGGTAGCGGATCACCTCTTTGGAGCGGGACTCGTCCATCTTGGAGAAGGCCTCGTCCACCAGCACCATCTGCAGGTGGCTGCTGCCCTCGTTGAAGCGGAAGGCCGAGGTCACCGCCGCGGAGCGGATGATGTACGCCGGTGTTTCCAGCTGGCCGCCGGAGCCGGTGCCGTACTGGCTGAGCGCTATCGGCTCCTTGCCCTCGGGCTCCTTGAAGATCTCGTAGTTGCGGTAATTCCTGTAGTCGCTGATGCGATCCAGCTCCCGCCGCGCCAGCTGTTCGTCGTCGGAGAGCAGCATATCCAGCAGCCTGTCGCGCACCTTCTGCTGCGCCGGGGACAGCTGGGCGTCGAACAGGCTCTCCTCCTCGCCCAGGCTCGGCAGCTCGATCACCGCCTTGAAGAAGTTCCAGTACTCCCGGAACTCCGGCACCCAGCTGTAGGCGAAGCGGAAGCGCTCGCGGTCGGCGCCGAAGCGGTGGTGCTCCAGCTCTTTGTTCAGGTCGTCCAGCACCCGCTTGCCGTCGTTGATGGACTGGTAAATGGCGTGGCACAGATGAGTGACGAAGGTGGTATTGAAGGATTTCTTCAGCCCCAGCAACTGCTCGTGGCGGTCCACCAGCAAATTGTTTTTCAATCGGTTGCGCAATGCCTCCACCTGGTCGTGCAGGCTGCACACCAGTTTGAACAGCGCCTCATTGTGGCCCGCGGCCAGGTCCGGTTCGAACGCCAGGGTATCGCCGGCGGCGCAGTGGGCGTTGTAGTCCATCACCGCCCTGTCCAGCTGGCGACTGTATTTCTCCAGTAGGCCCTGCCACTCCTCGATGTCTGCACCGAAGTCGAAATTGTCGCCGGCGCGCCCGGCCTGTTCGTCCGCCTGTTCCAGCACCTTCTCGGCATCGTAATCGGGACGTATCTGCGCTATGCGACGCACCGCGGCTTCGCAGTCGCTCAGCGCCTCGTCCAGAGAGTCCAGCTCAGCCGACAGCGCCTTCAGTTGCTTGCCGGTATTTTCCAGGTCGCGTTCCAGTTTGCCGGCGTCGTGCAGCAACGACGACTGCAGTTTCTGTTGCGCCTGCAGCTGTTCCTTCAGCTCCGCCACCTGCCGCTCCAGCTGCTCGCAGTCTTTCAGGTCCAGGTTTTCAAGTGCCTGCTCGGCGCTGCGCCACTCGCGCTGGGCGGCCAGGGCCGCGTCCACCACCGGCAGCAGCTGCAGTCCGTTCAGGTCGCGCACCGCGGCGGCCACCCGGCGGTACAGGCTGTGCTGCTCGTTGACCTGTGCGGCTTCCGCCAGCAGCTGCTCCAGCGCCTGCTGCTGCGCGGCCAGCGCGCGGGCGCGGGCGCCCTGACCAAACACCAGTTCGGCGTCGTCGATATCGCAGCGCCACATACTGTAGTTGCCGCTGGCCATGCCGTCGGCGGTCAGGCCACGGCGGGTGCCGCGCAGTTCGTTCTCATCCCGCACTTGCAGCACCGAGCCGTAGGAGGCGCGCAGATAGTATTCGGCGGTCTTGTGGTTGAACTCCATCAGTTCGACGATGGAGTCTTTTGGCATCGATGCCCGCTCGGCATCGCGGCGCGCCTTGTCCCCCTGGATCACCCGCGCGCGGTTGTTGCGCCCCGGCAGGTTGCGGACTATGCGGATGGCCGCGGCCTCGTAGTCCGGCTCGACGATAATCGAGAAGCGCGCACCGCCAAGGTAGCCCTCCACCGCCATCTGCCAGCGCTCGTCCAGCACTTCCACATAATCGCACAATACCCGCGGCTCGGCCTGGGGACACTGCTCGCGGATGGCCGCCAGGGCCTGCTCCACCGACTGCGGGTAGCGCACGCGGTTGGCCTGCAGGTGCTGGATGCGGCTCTCCTGAGTGTGCAGTTTTTGCTGCAACTGCTGCACCTTCAGTTCCCAGCGGGATACCTGCTGGTTTATCTGTTCCCGCAACGAGGTGTCGCTCGATTCGGTACCGGAAATCAGGCCGTACAGCTTGTTGTGCAACGCCTCGGCTTCGGCGGCGCGCTCGCGCAGCGGATCCAGCGCGGCCAGGTCTATCCAGTCCTTGCCCAGCAGCTTGTGCAGGTCCGGCAGATCCTCCTCGCGGGCCAGCTGTTTGATGCACTGCGCCAGGGCCTTGTTGCGCAGCGCCGGGATTTCCAGCTCCGCGGCGGTGCCGTTCAACAGTTCCAGCAGTTGGCCGGCGGCGTCGCGGTTGCGCTGCCAGCATTGCTCCTGGATCGCCAGCGGACCGCCCTGCTCCGACAGCTGGCGGTGTGCGTTTTTGATGCGCTGTTCCAGTTCGTCCTTGGTGCGCAGGGCGTCGATACCCAGGCGCTGGGCCTGCAGTTCCACCAATTGCTGGTTCAGCTGTTCGGCGCGCTCCGAGGCCAGGCGCGTCTCGCGCTCGTTGCTCTGCAGGTCCGCGCGCAGCTGCTGCTGGTTCTGTTTGCCGGCGAGATAGGTTTTCTGCACCCGCAACTGGCGGTGGCGCGCCTGCAGGTATTCCTGCAGGCGCAGTTGCAGCCACTGCTCGCGGTACAGGTCCGCGGACCTGGCAATCTGCTCCAGGGACGCGACCCGCTCGACGATCTGGCGCGCCTCCAGCTCCATGGCGTGGATGGTTTTCATCAACTCGGAGACGGAACGGATGGCATCGCCCAGATCGCGCTTCTCCAGCACCTCCTGGGCGACGAAGTCGTTGATGCTCTTGACCGGCTTGTAGGCCATAAAATTGGAGAAGGTGCGCGCTGCATGCATGGCCTCGCGGTCCGGCACCGCGTCGCGGCGGCCGCGCAGGGCGCCGTAGAGGCGGCGCAGGTAGGCCTTCTTCTTGTCGTACTGCTCGACCTTCTCGAACTGTTTGCCCAGCACCGAATGGAACTTGTCCAGCGGCAGCAGGTGCTTGCCGTCCTTGTACTCGCGGATAAAGTCGCCGATGGACAGCTGCTCGCCGGGGAAGATAAAGAAACGCAGGTCGTCCTGGCGTGCCTGGGCCGGCTTGCTGCTGGTGTCCAGGTGGGCGCGGATGGCCATTACCGAGGTGAAGGGGTCGCCGTCCTCACCGGCAGTGGGATGGAAGACGCCGGCGATGTAACAGTCCGTCGGCTGCAGGCGCGCGTAGCTGCCGTCGTCACAGCCGAGCACATAGGAGGCCAGGGTGCGCACCTGCTTGCCGCCGCGGCCGCGCTGGGTGGTTTCGTCCTGGCCCGGGTTGAAGGTGAACAGGGTGTCGTGGGCCGCGGTCATCAGCGTCTGGATGGCATCGGCCGCCGTGGTCTTGCCGGAGCCGTTGCCGCCGGAGAATAAATTGATAGGGCCGAATTCGTATTCCAGCTGGGGGATATTGCCCCAGTTGATCAGGATCAGTTTTTTCAGAAACATGCGAATTGCGCGTGCTCAGCAGTTATTTTTTATTTGTAGAGTGGATAAGCGTCAAGCGCATCCACCCTACGATTCGGTTTCGACGAAGAGGCTGTGATCCTCGCTGTCCGGGGTTATGCGTTCCACCTCTTCCGTTTCCTGTTCCTGCGGCTGTCCGTCGAACAGCTGCTGCAGCGTCTCTTCGCTGACAAAATGGGCGATGGTCGGGCGCACCCGCAGCCAGATTTCCGCGAGGGTCTCCGCCTCGTCGCCGGTGAACTGCACCAAGCGCAATTGGCGCAGTTTTTTCAGCAGGTTTTTGCGCTCCGCCAGCTTGTCCGGCAGGGACATTTTCAGCAGGTTTCGCAGGCCCAGCTCCAGCGCCTCAAGGGAGAGCGCGACGCAGCCACTCTCATCCACCTGCCCTTCCCGGAGTGCCTTGTCGTACTCGACCCGTAGCACCAGTATGGCCGCCACCTCCTGCTGGGTCAGGCGCGCGCGGAAGCCGCCGTGGTGGGGCTCCTCCTGGTCCGGCATACCCGGCACCTCGGCACCGGGGGGGTAGACGCGGATAAACTGGAAGCGGCTGTCGTGCTGCAGGCGCAGCCCCAGGGGTGCCAGCCATTCGCGGATCAGCTGTTCACAGCGCTGGAAGCGGTCGTACAGGATCGTCTCCACCTGGCTCTCGTCGCGGCAGATAACGCCGTAGTCCAGCAGGCGCACCAGCAGCTCGGAGAATTCCCCGCGGGTCAGCTTGCACTTTTCCAGCGCTTCTTCCAGGGCCTGTTCAATCACTTTCTTTCAGTTCCAGGATGTATTCGTCAAATTTCTCGAAATAGTCGTTGCTGGCGGTCTCGCCGGTGAATTCCACCGTCAGCGCCGCGGCGCCGCTCTGGTTGACCGCGGCCGCCTCCAGTGCGTGGCTCATCGCCAGCAGGTCGCGGGCATCTCTCAGCGGCAGGTCGCGGCTGTTGATACGGCGGCCGCTGCCGAGGGCATCCTGCAGGTAGTGGCGCAGGTCGCCGCCGTTGAAATTGAAGGCCTGGTCAAGCAGCTGCTGCAGCACTATGTCCCGGCGGCTGTCCTCGGCCAGCGGTGCCTCCTCATCCACCCGTGTATTGACCGGCTGGCGGCGGCTGCGCTGCCACAGCTGAGTCTGCCTGGGGTCGAACAGGCGCAGCTGGAAACCGCCCAGTTCATCGCCGAGTTTTTCCAGCAGCGCGGATTTCTCCGGGTTGTCGCCGAGGCGCTGGCACAGGTCGGCGAAGTCGCCGTCCGACTGGCTGTGCAGGTAACTCAGCTGGCGGATGATGATATCGGCGCGCTTGGTGAATCCCTGCAGCGCGCGGCGCAGCGCCGGCAGCTTGATCTCGCAGGCGCGGCGCATGCGGTCCTCGATGGTGTCCAGCATCAGCCACAGCAGCGAGCGGCCCTCCTCCACCAGCTCCGGCAGCAGCTGGCGCAGGCGCCTCTCCCACTCCGCCTTGAGGGCCTTGTCCTTGCGGCGGATGCGCGCTATCACCTTGCCGATGGAGTCGCGGTGTTTCTCCACGCTGTCCGCGGACAGGCGGATGGCCAGGTCCGGCTGGAAGCGGCTCTCCATAAAGGAGAAGAACTCGTCGGTGGCCTGCTGCACCAGCAGCTGCGCCTCCACCTCTCGCACCAGCTCGCGCTTGCGCTCCTCCAGCTCGGCGATCATGTCGGTGAAGTCGGCGACGATGCGTTCGGAATATTCCCAGGCGTCGATCAGGTCGTGGATCTCTCCCCGGCCCGCGAAGGCCTCCAGCGCATTGAGGGTGTTGCGGGTATTGCGGTGGCGGGTGCGCACACGGGTGCTGTTGACCTCCACCAGCGGCTGGGTGAACAGGCGGCCGCGGCGGCTGAAGGGATAGGTGGCGGACAGGGTCGCGCTGTCCACCTGCTTTTCCAGCCAGCCAAAATCAACCAGTGTGTTCAGCACCCAGCCGGCCTGCTCGCGCAGGTTTCTGAAACGGCTTTCGGGTTCCTGGGAGTTGTCATCGCTGTCCAGCTGCGGCGCGCGGGTCAGGGCCTCGGCAAAGATTTCCAGTATCTGCTCGCGCGCCAGCGACTCGCCGTAGTCCGCCTTGGCGGTGTACAGGCGCTCGTACAGCAGGCGCAGGCATTCCACCACCTGTTCGCGGTATTTACCGGTGAGCGGGCGGAAGAAGTGCTGGTAGGCGTCGACGAAGAACAACGGCGTCGATTCCGCTTATTCTTCTTCGGGCTTCTGCTTGAATACGCAGTACTTGGTGTAGTCGCTGGCGTCGTTCAGGGTCCACTCGCCCTTGGGGACTTCGTCCATTTTCTTGCACCACTTCTCCGAGCCACGTTTGGGTTCGCAGGCGGTGAGGGTCAGCAGGGCGGCGATGGAGGTTGTGAGGACAAATATTTTTTTCATTCTGCCTTCTGTTTATTTGTAGGATGGGCAAAGCGCAGCGTGCCCATCAGCCTAGTTTGATGGGCACGCTGCGCTTTGCCCATCCTACGAAATTTTGCCTGTAGGAGCCTGCTTGCAGGCGAAAAGAAAAGGACTCCGTAGTTATTCGCCTGGCAGATTTTTGCTCCTGCAAAATCTGCATTTCCGCTGGGCGGCACTCCGCCATCCATGGCGGTCACAGCAGGCTCCTACAAAGTACAGTTTCTATTCCCGGCGCCACTTGGTACCTTCGCGGCTGTCTTCCAGCACCACCCCCTTGGCCTTCAGTTCCTCGCGGATCTCGTCGGCGCGGGCGAAGTTCCTGTCTTTCTTGCTCTGGGCGCGCTCGGCGATCAGCCGTTCGATTTCCTCTTCACTGATCTCCTCGCCGCCACGGGCCTGTTTGAACCAGGCCTCGGCGTCCTGCTGCAGTATGCCCAGTTGCTGGCCTGCGGCCAGTAACAAGGCCTTCCAACGCGCCTTTCCGGCGTCATCGGACTTGTTCAGTTCTTTGGCCATCTGGTGCAGTTCGCCAATGGCAATGGGGGTATTCAGGTCGTCCTCGAGAGCGGCCATAAATGCGGCGCCCCCGAGATCCACCTCTTCTTCTTTTATGCTTTGCGCCTCGCGCAAAGCACCATAGAGGGAGTCGAGGCTGCGCCACGCCTGGTCCAACAGGTCAGAACTGAAATTCAGTTCCGAGCGGTAGTGGGCGGACAGCAGCGCGAAGCGCAGCACCTCGCCCGGGTACTGCTTGAGCAGGTCGTTGACCATGCGGAAGTTGCCCAGGGACTTGGACATCTTCTCGCCCTCGATATTGACGTAGCCGTTGTGCATCCAGTAGCGCACGAAGTCGACGCCGTTGGCGCAGCAGCTCTGGGCGCGCTCGTTCTCGTGGTGCGGGAAGGTCAGGTCGCGGCCGCCGCCGTGGATATCGATGGTGTCGCCCAAGTGCTTCTTGATCATCGCCGAGCACTCCAGGTGCCAGCCCGGGCGGCCGCGGCCCCAGGGGCTGTCCCAGCCGGGCTCGTCTTCGTTGGAGGGCTTCCACAGTACAAAGTCGCCCGCATACTTTTTGTAGGGCGCCACTTCGACGCGGGCGCCGGCGAGCATATCGTCCAGGGAGCGCTTGGACAGCTGGCCGTAGTCCTCCATTGTCTCCACCGCAAAGAGCACATGGCCCTCCGCGGCGTAGGCGTGCCCCTTCTCGATCAGCCGCTCGATCATGTCGATCATTTCCGGCAGGTGCTGGGTGGCGTAGGGGATGACGTCCGGCTCCAGGTTGTTGAGCGCGGCCATATCCTCGAAATAGGCCTGGGAGAAGCGCGCCGACAGGGCCCCGATCTCCTCGCCGTTGTCCCGCGCCGCCTTCATGATCTTGTCGTCGATATCGGTGATATTGCGCGCGTAGATCACGTCGCTGAAGTTTTTCTTCAGCAGGCGGTAGAGGGTGTCGAAGACCACCGCCGGGCGGGCGTTGCCGATATGTACGCGGTTGTAGACGGTGGGGCCGCAGACGTACATGCGCACCCGGTCTTCCACCAGCGGTTTGAAGGTTTCTTTCTTTCCGGAGAAAGTGTTGTAGAGCTGTAGAGGCATAACTTCAGTTTTTCGCGGCCACAAGGCCGCTCCGATTGCTCGTTCTTTTCTGGCTGCGGGGCGGGCCTGCTGCCGGTGGTTCTTTGCGGGACACGCCGTGAATACATCCCTGTAGGCTTGTCGGCGAGGTCCCTCTAGCCAACAGTCCCGCAAAGAACCACCGACATCAGGTCCTTCGCATCAACCTTTTGCGTTCTTACTCGACTACTTATGTATCCTGTTCCTTGGCCCAGCTGTCGCGAAGGCCGATGGTGCGGTTGAATACCGGCTTTTCCGCGCTGCCGTACTTGTTGTCGCGACAGAAGTAGCCGTTGCGCTCGAACTGGTAGCTCTGTTCCGGCTCCGCCTGCGCCAGGCCGATTTCCGCCTTGCAGCCTTCGAGAATCTTCAGGTTGTCCGGGTTCACGAAGTCGAGGAAATTCTTGTCGCCGGAATCCGGGGCCGGGTCGCTGAACAGGCGATCGTAGAGACGCACCTCACAGTCGACGTTCTTCTCGGCGGAGACCCAGTGGATCACGCCTTTGGGCTTGACGCCGTCCGCCGGGTCCTTGCCCAGGGTGTCCAGATCCACGGAGCAGATGATCTCGACTATCTCGCCGGCGTCGTTCCTGACCACCTCGTCCGCCTGGATCACATAGGCGTTGCGCAGGCGCACCTTCTTGCCCAGCACCAGGCGCTTGTACTTCTTGTTGGCCTCCTCGCGGAAGTCCTCCTTTTCAATATAGAGGGTGCGGGTGAACGGCAGTTCCCGCGACGGCAGATCGTCGCGCACCGGGTGGCCGGGGGCACTGAGCATCTCCTCCCTGCCCTCCGGGTAGTTGCTCAGGGTGACCTTGAGCGGCTCCATCACGCACATGGCGCGCGGGGCGTTTTTGTCCAGTTCGTCGCGGATGCAATATTCGAGCATGCCCACGTCCACCACCGAGTCGGAGCGGGTCACGCCGATCATCTCGCAGAAGTTGCGGATGGCCCTGGGCGGCACGCCGCGGCGGCGCTGACCGGACAGGGTCGGCATGCGCGGGTCGTCCCAGCCGTCCACATGCTTTTCGTCCACCAGCTGCTTCAGCTTGCGCTTGGATACCACCGTGTAGTTCAGCTGCAGGCGCGCGAACTCGTACTGGCGCGGGCGCGCCGGCACCGGCAGGTTGTCGATAAACCAGTCGTACAGGGGCCTGTGGTCCTCGAACTCCAGGGTACAGATGGAGTGGCTGATCCCCTCGATCGCATCGGACTGGCCGTGGGCGAAGTCGTAGCTGGGGTAGATGCACCACTTGTCGCCGGTCTGGTGGTGGGCCATCTTCTTGATGCGGTAGATGATCGGGTCGCGCAGGTTGATGTTGGGCGCGGCCATATCGATCTTGGCGCGCAGGCTGCACTCGCCCTCTGCCATCTCGCCGTTCTTCATCTGCTCGAACAGCGCCAGGTTTTCCTCCACCGGGCGGTCGCGGTAGGGGCTGTTTTTGCCCGGCTCGGTCAGGGTGCCGCGGTAGTGGCGCGCCTCTTCCGGGGACAGGTGGCAGACGTAGGCCTTGCCCTCGTTGATGAGATGCAGGGCCCAGTCGTACAGCTGGTCGAAATAATCCGAGGTGTACTTGGCCTCGCCATTCCACTGGAAGCCCAGCCAGGAGACGTCACGCTTGATCGCGTCTACATACTCTTCCTCTTCCTTGGCCGGGTTGGTATCGTCGAAGCGCAGGTTGCAGGTGCCGCCGAACTCCTGCGCCAGGCCGAAATTGAGGCAAATGGACTTGGCGTGGCCGATATGCAGGTAGCCATTGGGCTCCGGCGGGAAGCGGGTGGCCAGTTGGGATACCCGGCCCTCGGCCAGGTCTTCGCGAATGATGTTCTGTAAAAAGTGAGCGGGCTTGCTCTCGGATGTCATAGGATTCTCTATATACAGCTCGGCGATGTAAGCGGCGGATTATAGCCTAGCACCGGGACCCTTTTGCACTACTGCGGCCAGCGGGTATCATCCGCGTCCAGACTCACCCCAAATAGGATGTTTTATGATCACCCTGCACACGACACACGGCGATATCGCCATCGAACTGGACTTCGACAAGGCCCCCAAGACCGCGGCCAACTTCCTGCAGTACTGCCAGGACGGCTTCTACACCGGCACCATCTTTCACCGGGTGATCGACAACTTCATGGTCCAGGGCGGCGGCATGACCCCGGACATGCAGCAGAAAGAGACCCGCGAGCCGATCGAGAATGAAGCGGACAACGGCCTGAAGAACGACACCGGCACCCTGGCCATGGCCCGCACCATGGACCCCCACTCCGCCAGCTCCCAGTTCTTCATCAACGTGAAGGACAACGACTTCCTGAACTTCCGCAGCAAGGACGCTCAGGGCTGGGGCTACTGCGTATTCGGCAAGGTGGTCGAGGGCATGGACGTGGTCAACAAGATCAAGGGTGTCAAGACCGGCAGCAAGGACTTCCACCAGGACGTGCCGCTGGAGACCATCGAGATCACCGGCGTGACCATCGCCGAGGACTGATCCTCTTTCCCCCTTGTAGGAGCGGCGGGGCGGCCATCCGCCCATGGCCGCGATCGGAGCTTGTTCGGAGCCACGAACTCCAAGGGCTCCGATCGGCCCCGCATCCGATGGCCACCCGGGAAAAAGCCTCATCGGCAAACATTTCCCGGATAGCCACCGGATGCGGGCCCTTGCATTGTGCCACCCCGCTGGCTCGGTGACCTCCCGACCGTCGATCGCGGCCATGGGCCGCTCCCGGCCGGACCGCTCCTACAATAGCCAGTGCCTAACAGTCCACGCCAAGGAGGCAATCGCCGTGACCACCTACCTGATCTCCGACCTGCACCTGGACGAGAGCCGCCCGCAGATCACCGAAGCCTTCTTCGACTTCCTGCGCGGCCGCGCCGCCGGAGCCGAGGCGCTGTATATACTCGGCGACTTCTTCGAGGTGTGGATCGGCGACGACGACGATGCGCCCCTGGGCAGGGAGGTAGTACAAGAGCTCAGCCGCTATAGCGGCACCGGCGCCGAGGTGTACCTGATGCACGGCAACAGGGACTTCCTGCTCGGCCAGGACTTCGCCCAGCGCGCCGGCGCCGTGCTGCTGCCGGACCCCAGCCCCATCACCCTGGGCGACCACAGGGTGCTGCTAATGCACGGTGACACCCTCTGCACCCGCGACACCGAGTATCTCGCCTTCCGACAACAGGCCCGGGATCCCAACTGGCAGGAGGCTCTGCTGGCCAAGCCGCTGGAGGAGCGCCGGGCCATCGCCGCGCAGATCCGCGCCGTGTCCAAGTCCATGGCCAGCCGCAAGGCCGAGGACATCATGGACGTGACCGGGGAAGAGGTGGAGAGGGCCATGCGCGAACAGGGCGTGCGCACCCTGATCCACGGCCACACCCACAGACCCGGCCGCCACCAACTGACCATCGATGGCGAACCGGCCGAGCGCATAGTGCTGGGCGACTGGGGCGAGCGAGGCTGGTGCGTGAAGGCCGACGGGCATGCCCTTGAACTGATCCACTGGCCCATAGGATGATTTGGGGACTCGGGACTCGGGACTCGGGACTCGGGACTCGGGACTCGGGAAACAGCGTAGGGTGGGTAAGCGTCAAGCGCATCCGCCCTACCAGGGGAATGCACGGGGATTGGGGCGACCAGGGTGATGAATTACAAAAAGCGCGTACTGATCCTCGGCGGCTACGGCACCTTCGGCTCGCGCATAGCGCAGCTGCTGAGCAGCGAAGCGGATCTGCAGCTGATCATCGCCGGGCGCGACAAATTCCGGGCCGAACTCTGCGCGTCCAAGCTGCCCGGCCTGGCCGAGGGCCTGCGCCTGGAGCGGGACGCCGTCAACCTGGCCGCACAGCTCAAGGCGCTGCACCTGGACCTGCTGATCCACTGCGCCGGCCCCTTCCAGAGAGAGTCGGACTACCGCGTCGCCCGGGCCTGCATCGAATCCCGCACCCCCTATCTCGATATCGCCGACGCGCGCCGCTTCGTGTGCGACTTCCACCGCCTCTCCCCCGCTGCCGAGGCCGCCGGCATCGCCATGGTCTCCGGCGCCAGCAGCCTGCCGGCACTCAGTTCCGCAGTGCTGAAGGAGATCCAGCGGGAACTGCCGAACATCCGCGCGGTGGAGATTGCGATAGCCCCGGCACACCGCATAGATCGCGGCCTGGCCACGGTGCGCGCCGGTTTCGAATCCCTCGGTGAAAGCTTTCCCCAGTTGCAGGACGGTCAGTGGCGCGAGTCCTACGCCGGCAACCACCTGCGCCGGGTAACGCTGGCGCACCCGGTGGGCGAACGCTGGCTGTGCGACTTCGACGTACCGGACCTGGAACTCTGCCCGCGGCACTTTGCGAATCTGCAGGGCGCGCGTTTTGCCACCGGCGTCGAGCCCCGCACACTGCAGACGGCGCTGACCCTGTGTGCGCGCCTGGTGCGATCGGATTTCCCGGTCGCCAACAGCCGCCTCGCCAGTCTCGGCCGCAAGCTCGCCGACCATTGGCCCGGCGGCAGCAGTCACGGTGGCATGCTGGTCCGCGCGGACGGAGAGGATTCCCGCGGCGAGGCGGCTTCCTATCAATGGCAGATCCTCGGCCTGAACGGCGCCGGCCCCTGGATCCCGGCCGCGCCGGCCGCCGCCATGGCCCGCAAGCTACTGCGCGGCGAACAGGCATTCGCCGGCGCCCGGGCCTGCTGGCAACTGCTCGGCCTGGAGGAGATTCTCGCCGAACTGACGCCCTACTCCGTGGTTACCGCGATGGAGCGCCTGGAACCGCAGATCCCCGCGACGCCGAGGTTGGCGGCCGGCTCGTGAGCATCTACCTGCTGCTGAAGGCATTGCACGTGCTGAGCGCGATGGTCGTGCTGGGCACCGGTATCGGCATCGCCAGGTGTGGTGCCTCATACTAAATGCGGTTATCAGCGGGCCGCTAAGCGGCCAGATGCAAGGCGCATTCGCGCTGGCGTAGTTGTTTCTACGTCAAGCGAATGCAACGCCGCAGATGGCTGCTTAGCGGCCCGCCCGAAGGGAGCCCCCCAAATTGTCCACAGCCGCGTTGCCGCTCTTGAAAAGGGCGCGCCATTCCCTGCGAGCGGCGCCTAACTGTGAACAATTTGGGGGGCTCTGATAACCGCATTTAGTATGAGGCACCACACTAACGCTACGCGGCTGGCTTTCCGGGGACCTGCAGGTGTTGCGCTGGATCAGCCGCGAGACGGTGGCGGCGGACTGGATTTTTACCTGTAGCGCAATCGTGACCTTGCTGGGCAGCGCCGCCGGTATGCTGGCGATCAACCCGGGCTGGCTGCAACAACACTGGCTGCAATTGGCGATTGCGCTGACCGGTGCCGTTTTCCTGCTGTGGCTGCCGGTAGTGTTTTTGCAGTATCGGTTGCGGCGGCATGCGCGAGAGGCCAGTGAGCGGGAGATTCACCGGACCATGAAAATCTGATGCTCGCTCGGGGCTGCGGCCCTGCCGCTGGTGATCACCATAGTTTTTCTGATGGTTACCAAGCCTATCTTGTAGGTTGGGCTGAGCTCCGCGAAGCCCAACACGCCGCGGCAACTATTCGTTGTATTCACCCTTGGCCGCTCAGAAGCACACAGCTCGGTCAGGCTTCGCTTACCTCAGCCTTGGAACGGCGCCCACTGGCCCGGCGACGAGTGCCACTGCCCGAGCGGCTTTTGCCCGAGCGCTTTCCGGCCGCCCCCTTC
Source organism: Microbulbifer sp. SE14 (assembly GCF_059834885.1). Classification (NCBI taxonomy): domain Bacteria; kingdom Pseudomonadati; phylum Pseudomonadota; class Gammaproteobacteria; order Cellvibrionales; family Microbulbiferaceae; genus Microbulbifer; species Microbulbifer sp. SE14. The sequence goes on from NZ_JCBAJA010000018.1 coordinate 85,860, forward strand.
TTGCCGGGTCTGAGCCCGGCAGGTGAAGCCGGCGCTTTAATGCCGGCAAAGGCGCGGCTGTCCAACGCGCAGGCCTCGCTCACCAGCTTCTGCAGTTGCTGCTGCAGTGGCTGCATAAAGCCCTGATAATCCAGCTGCCGCTGGCTGATGTCGTTCAGCTGTCGCTCCCATTGCGCGGTCATATCCGGCACAGCAGTGCTTTCGGGCAGCGCGCGGATCAGGGCCTTGCCCAGCTCGGTGGCGTGGATGCTTTTGCCCTGGCGCCGCAAAAAACCGCGCTTGAACAGCAGCTCGATGATTCCCGCCCGGGTGGCCTCGGTGCCCAGGCCGTCGGTGTCTTTGAGGATCTTCTTCAGCTGTGTATCGCGCACAAAGCGATTGATCCCCGTCATCGCGGCCAGCAGGCTGGCATCGCTGAACGGCTTGGGGGGCTGGGTGTGTTTCTCGTCCACCTCGGGCTCGCCGCTCCACAATTCCTGCCCCTTTTCCACCTCGGGCAGCGGCGGGGATTCTTTCTCAGAGGGGGTTGCAGGCATGGCCAGCTTCCAGCCGGGGACAAGGGTCCGGCGCTCTTTGGCGACAAAGCGGCCGCCGGCAATATTCAGTTCGATGCGAATATCCAGGTACTGGTGGCGCGGATAGAACTGCAGCAGATACTGCCGCGCAATCAGCTGGTAGACCTGCTGTTCGGCCCTGCCCAGGCGCGCCCAGGACGCCTGCCTGGCCGTGGGAATAATCGCGTGGTGGGCATCCACTTTGGCGTCGTTCCAGGCCTTGCTATGCAGCGACCAGTCGGCACCCTCGTGCACCGATTGCAGCGCGTCGCAGCTAGCGGCGATGGCCCGGCCGACCTGCTGGCGCTCCGCGTAGTGGTCCGCGGGCAGGTAGCGGCAGTCGGAGCGCGGGTAGGTGATCAACTGGTGTTTCTCGTACAGCGCCTGGCAGGCGTCCAGCACCTGTTTCGCACTCAGGCCAAACGCCTTCGCCGCGTCGATTTGCAGTGCCGACAGGTTGTAGGGCAAGGGCGGCGCCTGTGTCTTCTGTTGCCGCTGTACCCCGGTGACGGTGGCGGCCTGCTGGCGAATCCGGCTGGCCACATTGGCGGCCAGCTTCGGATTGAGCACCCTGCCCTCGTCGTCCTGGTGGGGAGCGCAGGCCTCGCTGGGTTGCCAGAGGGCGTAAAAACTCAGCGGCTGCGACCGCTCCAAATGAACGGCGGCGCGCACCTCGTAATAGGGCCGGCTGACGAAGCGCGCTATCTCCTCGTCGCGGCGCACCACCAGGCCCAGCACCGGCGTTTGCACCCGCCCCACGGACAGGACCTGTTTCAGCCCGCCCTGCTGGCCCTTGACCGTGCAGGCGCGGGTCAGGTTGATGCCGTACAGCCAGTCGGCGCGGCTGCGCGCCAGTGCCGAGACCGACAGCGGCACGAATTCCCGGTTGGGACGCAGCTGCTGCAGCGCCCGCGCCACCGCCTGGGGGTTCAGGTCGCTGGCCAGCAGGCGCTGCATCGCCAGCTTCTTGGCAGCCGGCACCTTGAGGTAATCGACCACCTCGTCGACCAACAACTGGCCTTCGCGATCCGGGTCACCGGCATGCACCAGTTGATCGGCCTGTTTCACCAGTCTGCGCAGCAGCGCCAGCTGTTTGCGGCTGCCGCTTTTAGGCTGCAGCTGCCACTGCTGCGGCACTATCGGCAATACATCCAGGCGCCAGCGCTTGTACGACGGGTCATAGGCCTCCGGCTCCGCCTGCTCCAGCAGGTGGCCGATACACCAGCTCACCACATCGCCGTTGGCGGCGCGGATACAGCCGTCTTCCTTGCGGTGTGGCCTGGGCAGCACCGCGGCAATGGCGCGCCCCAGGCTGGGCTTTTCGGCAATAAACAGGCGCATCGGAGATCTTCCGGGAAACTGTTCAAATATACAGTGTAACCCGACAAGTCCGGTTTGCGCGAGGATGAGGCTAATTTGCAGGGGCCCACACCCGCCGAGGGCGAACACAAAGTTCGCCCTCGGCCGATTCAGTGGATGAAAGGCGCCAGTGGTTACTCCAATCCCGGCACGAGATTTCGTAAACACCTTTAATCCGATCCGTAGGGGCGAACCTTGTGTTCGCCCTGCGGTGTTGCCCAGAACTACCCGGCGTGATTACAAGGTTTTTACTCAGAGAATCTTGCACACCTCACCGAACTCAAACCGCGGGCTGCGCGGGTACAGCATCTGCGGATCGCCGTAGCCGAGGTTGCAGAGGAAATTCGATTTGATATGGCTGTCCGGGCAGTGTTCCTGCTGGAAGGCCGATGTGCTGCCCTCCTCGCTGAAAAACTCGTGATCCACTTTGGCGTTGTCGAAGCCGGACATGGGGCCGCAGTCGAGGCCAAGCGAACGCGCGGCCAGGATAAAATAGCCGCCCTGCAGGGAGCCGTTGCGAAACGCCGTTGCAGTCGCCAGTTCCGAATTGTCCACGAACCAGTCCCGCGCCGACGCGTGGGGAAACAACTTCGGCAGGTATTCGTAGAACTTCAGGTCGTGGGCAATGATCGCGGTGACCGGCGCGGCCATGGTCTTGTCCACATTGCCCTCGTTCAGGGCCGGGCGCAGCCGCTCCTTGCCCTCTTTCGTTTTGACAAACACGATGCGCGCCGGGCAGCAGTTGGCGCTGGTGGGGCCCATTTTCATCAGGTCGTAGAGCCGCTGGAGCGTCTCATCACTCACCGGCCTGTCGAGCCAGTGACTGTGTGTTCGCGCGTCGGTAAACAGCTGTTTCAGGGTTGCGTCGGGAAGAATCTCGCCCATGATTGTCTCCAGGCAGACAATGCCGGTAACCTCTGACACTATAGTGTGATTCGGCAAGGGGCAGAGGGCGGAATCGTGGAACAGGAACACAAGATAGACGTCAAGCAGGCACTGCGCGTCTTCGACAAGGTCACCAGGGAAGGCGTAAAGGAAGGCGACGGCTGGCGCTACCGCGGCCTGACCGTGAGCACGGACTTTGACGGCTACACGGTGTTTATCAATTCAGCCAAGGTGCAGCTGACGGTTTTCTTTCACAACAAGTACACGGTGGACTACCAGAGCGCGCACGACCTGCAGGAATTCGTCGACCTGCTGAAAAAGCTCGACCGGGACTGAGCCCCACGCACTTGATCGCACTTCGCGCTGTAGGAGCCTGCTCGCAGGCGAAAGCTGCGGAGCTCTGCCCTCTTCGCCTGCAAGCAGGCTCCTACAAGCAGTTTCAACCCGCGGAGGCGCTATTTTGGCACACCGCTGTGAAAACGGAAGTCGCCATCCTTCCCTTCGACCAGCTCTCGCTCCACCTCCAGCAGCTGCCGCACCCGTGGCTCGATATCCTCACCGGCCGCCTTCCGGGCCAGGGTCAGGTAGTCGCGAAAATGGCGCGCCTCCGATTTCAGCAGTGACAGGTAGAACTTCTGCAGTTCCTCGTCGAGGTGCGGGGCTATGCGCGCGAAACGCTCGCAGGAGCGTGCCTCGATAATGGCGCCGCAGATCAATGTGTCCACCAGCCGCGCCGGTTCGTTGGAGCGCACCTGTTCGCGCAGCCCTGCCGCGTAGCGCGAGGCGCTGATATGCGGGTAGTCGATGCCGCGCTTCTGCATGATCGCCAGCACCTGCTCGAAGTGCCGCAGCTCCTCCCGCGCCAGGCGCGACATCTTGTTCAGCAGCTCGAAATTGTCCAGGTAGCGGAACATCAGGTTCAGCGCCGTGCCCGCGGCCTTCTTCTCGCAGTTGGCGTGGTCCACCAGCATCAGCTCCGGCTCGGCCAGCGCCGCCTGTACCCAGGCATCCGGGGTCGGGCACAGCAGGAAGTCGTGGATGGCGGACAGATCGGGGACTTGGGCGTTCATCGGCATTGCGGCTGGATTGCGGAAAGCGCGGGATTATAGCGGCGCCCGGTTCGGATTGGCAGGTGTAGGCTGGGGTTCGTTTCACTCACCCCAACCTACGTCTTCCTCTGCACCAGGCCGCAGTGCTCGGCCACCTCATCGCGGTACTTCTGCCAGGCGTGCAGTACCAGCCCCATCCAGTGCAACACCTGCGGGCGCGCCGACTCATCCACATAGTCCAGCATCAGGTGCCAGGCCGCCTTGCGGTGCCCGCCCTCCACCTGGTGGTGCACCCGACTCAGGGCCAGGTTCTGCACCGGCAGGCCGTAGTGTTTGACCAGCGGATGCTCCGAGGGCGCAAACTGCGGCCGCCGTGGCTGCCCCGGCTCCAGTTCGCCGCGCTCGTACTCGGTGCCCTCGAGAAAGATGGTGGTCACTGCGGCGCCCACCTCCCAGCCGTGGCCTGCAGTGGCGTCATCCAGCAGCGCGCGAAACGCCGCTGCCGCCGGCAGCAGCTCGACGTGTTTGAAGCGGTCCAGATTCATCCCCAGCCCGCGCGGGTACTCGAGGAACAGCTCCGGGTGCGGCCGGCTGCCACTCAGCCCGCCGGTCTCCTCCTCGTAGATATTCTCCGCCAGTTCCCGGCGCACCGCGGCGATCGGGCACTGGATATAGGCGCGCGCCATCATGATCGGGAAGTCGCGCACATAGGTGCCGTACTCCTGCTCCAGGTGGATATGCAGCAGCTCCTTTGGCACCTGGCCGCCGGTAAACGCCGGCCAGGCCCAGTGCGTCTTGCGCTCCATCACCCGCAGCAGTCCCTCTTTGAATTCCGAGCGATTCATGCCGGCAATGGTAGGCGGGGAAACCGTGGCGCAGTAGCTCCCCCTGCCCTGATTACCCAGGTGTTGGCAATAAAAGGTTGACGACGACTGTTCAACGGTAAATTGATAACGGTTTATTAAGTGGATTAATATTTTGCTATCCATTGCACTGAAAGGCCGACAAATGACTGATCACCGGAAGCTGGCGGCGGCCATCCCGCCCCTGCTGGAGCGGCTCTACGCCAGCGCCGCGGCCCTGCGCCAATCCCTCGAGCAGCTGCAGGGCTCGCCCAAACCCTGGCAACACTACCTGCTGCAGCCGCCCTTTGCCCGCGATGCGGCGGAGCGCCTGGGCGGCAACTTTGACAAGCCCTTTGCCCTCGCCGGCGCGCTGTTCGCGCAACTGGACTACTGCGACCCACTCGACACCGCCGGCGACGCCCGCGCCACGCTGCAGATTCCCGGACTGCTGGCGGTCCCCTCCGGCACCATCGCCCTGGCCCGGCAGTTGAACACGGACAAGGAGGCCTTCGCCAAAGCCGTGGCCGAATACAAGGCCGCGCTAAGTGAGCGCCCTGCGCCGGAGCGGGACCGCAACCTGCGCGAGCTGCTCGCCAATGTCGGCCATCCCCGCGCCCACCTGCGCCAGTGCTATCGCCAGGTACTGCTGTGCCCGGAGCGGCCGGATGCCATAGCGCTCTCCTGGATCAAGGCGCGCAAGTCGATCCGCAAGGTGACGGTGCAGTGGTGTGAGAAGAAGCTGGTGCAACTGGATCCCCAGGGCGCCGATCCGGGCATCCAGTACCAGCGCCAGTTGCTGGCCGGCCTGCACAAAAGCCAGCACCAGGAACTGCGCCAGGTGCAGGTGCAGAGCCGCCCCAACCTGCAGGTGGCGGAGATATTCCGCGATGGCGACGGTGAGACCTACCGGCAGGTGGGCTATGCGGCCATGCCGGTACTGGTGCTGGCGGATGAAAGCGGCCGGCTGCCGGACTTCACCCGCGTCGACCACCAGCCCAGCCAGAGCCGGCGGCGGCAGCGGCGGGATCTGGCGCTGTCCACCGAGCCGTTTTTGCCGGCGCTGCGGGTGTTTTTGAGGGAATAGCGCGGGCAATTTATGTAGGGGCGAACACAAGGTTCGCCCCTACGGATCTGGCTTGATTGATCAAGCGGGGCGCACCGCGCCATTCGGGATGATCGGGACACCCCGAACCGGATGGATCAATCAGCACATCGGGCTGGGTGGAGTTATCAGGCCTTCTGCAGTCCCGGGGCGACGAAGCGCTGGTAGTAGGCCACCGACAGCGCGTAGAAGTCCTCGTCGATGCGCTTGCGCAGCTCCACCAGGGAAACGCCGCGCGCCTGGGGGGTCGGCCTCAGGCCGTAGTGGGCGGGATTCTCGATCTGGCTGGCGCCGGCGCGCAGCAGTTCGAATACCCAGCAGTAGGGATTCTGCTCCTCGTCGAAACGGATCTGCTGGTGGCGCAGCTGCGCCAGCAACAGGTTTTGGTCCACTATCTCCAACTGGCTGCGCACCGCATTGGCCAGGTAACCCTCGCGGCGCTCGGCGATGATGCGCCGCTGCTCCTCGGAGTAGGCATTCCAGTCGATCACCTCGTGGGCAAAGCGCTTGCAGCCGCGGCAGACGTCGTCGCCAATACCGGTGGAGCAGACGCCTATGCAAGGGGTGCGGACTTTTTTGTACATCGAATAACCAAGCTGTCTGCGCCGGCTTAAACCGGCCTGAAAAATTTGCCCGGTAGACTATTTTGTTTGGATTGTGAAGGAAAGGTCACCGTCTGCAAATTGACCAAAATTCACCAAACAAATAATGGTAATTCGCGTAAGTTATTGATTTTTCAATAAACTTAACAGTACTAGGGCTTTACTGTAGAATTCGCCACCCGCCTCCAGCGGCACGAATGCAACCAATCCCGGCACAGAAAAAAACGATCGGGAATTCCATCCGCTGTTGGTGCCACCCCACACACCAATGAGGGACATATCCGTGCTTGAAGCCTATCGCAAACACGTCGCCGAACGCGCCGAACAGGGTATTCCGCCCAAGCCGCTGGACGCCGAACAGGTGGCCGGCCTGGTAGAACTGCTGAAGAAACCCCCCGCCGGCGAGGAACAGGAACTGGTTGAGCTCCTCACCCACCGCGTACCGCCGGGTGTGGACGAGGCCGCTTACGTCAAGGCCGGCTTCCTGTCCGCCATTGTCAAAGGCGAAGCGGAGTCCCCGCTGATCGATCGCGAGCACGCCGTCAAACTGCTCGGCCAGATGCTGGGCGGCTACAACATCGCCACCCTGGTTGAACTGCTGGACGACGCCCAACTGGGCGAACTGGCCGCAGAGCAGCTGAAAGGCACCCTGCTGATGTTCGACGCCTTCCACGACGTGGAAGAGAAAGCCAAGGCCGGCAACGCCCACGCCAAGGCCGTGATCCAGTCCTGGGCCGACGCCGAGTGGTTCACAAAGCGCGACAAGGTGCCGCAAAGCATCAAGGTTGCCGTCTTCAAGGTGACCGGCGAAACCAACACCGACGACCTGTCCCCCGCCCCGGATGCCTGGTCCCGCCCGGATATCCCCCTCCACGCGCTGGCCATGTACAAGATGACCCGCGACGGCCTCACGCCGGAAGAACACGGCGTAACCGGCCCGCTGAAGCAGATCGAGGAAGTGAAGGCCAAGGGCCTGCCGGTCGCCTTTGTCGGCGACGTGGTCGGCACCGGCTCCTCGCGCAAGTCCGCCACCAACTCAGTACTCTGGTACTTCGGTGAAGACCTGCCCGGCGTGCCGAACAAGAAAGGCGGCGGCATCTGCATCGGCGGCAAGGTGGCACCCATCTTCTACAACACCATGGAAGACGCCGGTGCGCTGGTATTCGAAGCGCCGGTGGACGACCTGAACATGGGCGACATCATCGAGATCCGCCCCTACGACGGCAAAATACTTTCCGAGTCCGGCGAAGTATTGAGCGAGTTCGAACTGAAATCCCAGGTACTGCTGGACGAGGTGCAGGCCGGCGGCCGCATCAACCTGATCATCGGCCGCGGCCTCACCGGCAAGGCCCGCGAATCCCTCGGCCTGGAACCGTCCGACCTCTTCCGCAAGCCGGAGCAGCCCGCCGACACCGGCAAGGGCTACACCCTGGCGCAGAAGATGGTCGGCAAGGCCTGCGGCGTCGAAGGCGTGCGCCCCGGCACCTACTGCGAGCCGAAGATGACCACCGTCGGCTCCCAGGACACCACCGGCCCGATGACCCGCGACGAACTGAAAGACCTGGCCTGCCTGGGCTTCTCCGCGGATCTCACCATGCAGTCCTTCTGCCACACCGCCGCCTACCCCAAGCCGGTGGACATCGACACCCAGCACACCCTGCCCGACTTCATCATGAACCGCGGCGGCGTTTCCCTGCGCCCGGGTGACGGCATCATCCACAGCTGGCTGAACCGCATGCTGCTGCCCGACACCGTCGGCACCGGCGGCGACTCCCACACCCGCTTCCCGATGGGCATCTCCTTCCCGGCCGGCTCCGGTCTGGTGGCCTTCGCCGCCGCGACGGGAGTGATGCCGCTGGATATGCCGGAATCCGTACTGGTGCGCTTCAAGGGCGAAATGCAGCCGGGCATCACCCTGCGCGACCTGGTACACGCCATCCCCTACTACGCGATCCAGCAGGGCCTGCTGACCGTGGAGAAGAAAGGCAAGAAGAACATCTTCTCCGGCCGCATCCTCGAGATCGAGGGCCTGGACAAGCTGACCGTCGAGCAGGCGTTCGAATTGTCCGACGCCTCCGCCGAGCGCTCCGCTGCCGGCTGCACCATCAAGCTGCCGGAAGAAGCCATTGCCGAATACCTGCGCTCCAACATCACCCTACTGCGCTGGATGATCGCCGAGGGCTACGGCTCCAAGCGCACCCTGGAACGCCGCGCGCGCGCCATGGAAGCCTGGCTGGAAAATCCGGAACTGATGGAAGCCGACAAGGACGCCGAGTACGCCGCGGTAATCGAGATCGACCTGGCCGAAGTGAAAGAGCCGATCGTCTGCGCCCCGAACGACCCGGACGACGCCCGCCTGCTCTCCGAAGTGGCCGGCGACAAGGTGGACGAGGTCTTCCTCGGCTCCTGCATGACCAACATCGGCCACTTCCGCGCCGCGGGCAAGCTGCTGTCCCAGCACAAGGGCGGCATCTCCACCCGCATGTGGATAGCCCCTCCCACCAAGATGGACGAGCACCAGTTGATGGAGGAAGGCTACTACAACATCTACGGCGCCGCCGGTGCCCGCACCGAGATGCCCGGCTGCTCCCTGTGCATGGGCAACCAGGCGCGCGTGGCCCCGAACAGCACCGTGCTGTCCACCTCCACCCGCAACTTCCCCAACCGCCTGGGCGACGGTGCCAACGTCTACCTGACCTCGGCGGAACTCGCCTCCGTGGGCGCCATCCTCGGCAAGCTTCCCACCCCGGCCGAGTACCAGGAGTATGCGAAGGACCTGGACTCCATGTCTGCGGAAATCTACCGCTACATGAACTTCGACCAGATTGAGGAATTCCAGAAATCTGCCGAAGAGGGCAAGCGGATCGCTGCGACCGAGATTCAGGATGTGGCTGTTTGACCGGTAAACAGCCTTCCTGATCACCTGCTAAAAGCCCCGCTCCGCGGGGCTTTTTCATAGGTACCAACCACCTGTGGCTTCCGGGCGACTAATGGTTATATTGAGCTGACAACGATATACACTGTAAGGAGGCGGTGTGCCGACAGTCTTGCGAGAGGGACCCTACCGGTTCTTTTGGTACAGCGACGAATACGGGAAATAGTGGAAGCCCATCAATCAGAATTTCTGGAGGCATGGAATGGGTACTTTGGCTCTTGATGCAGACGAAAGGGTCGCGAGCGTCGCCTTTTCCGAAGATTACCTCATCGTCGGCCTCAAGGACGGCCGGCTTATTTCCGTGCCGCTTGAATGGTACCCCCGCCTGGCAAACGCCTCCGGGGCCGAACGCTCAAACTGGCAGATCTGCGGCGGAGGCTATGGCATCCATTGGCCAGACCTGGATGAGGACCTGAGCACCGAGGGCCTGCTTCGCGGCGCCCCCGCCCCAGCCAAGCGACTCGCGAGCTAGAAATCAGTTATCGCCCGCCGCCGAACCGACTTCTCAGCCGCTGGCGAGCCAATAGCGATCCAGGCTTTATATTTCAAACTCTTATTTAAGCGTAAGTTACTCAGCGCGCTACGCATTTTTACATTTTCTGTCCCTTGGGGTGCCCATATACTACCGGGTCGGAAGCAAAGAATACCCCTCTCCCGGGACACGCTGTGAATACGTCCCTGTACGCTCGTAATCGGCATCCCTGCCTCATACGGTCCCGGGAGAGGGGTATTCTTCCCTTCCGCCTTATTAGTAAGTCTCAAAAGCCATGAAAACCGACAAAGACAAAATTGATGAAGCGGTATTAGCCTTGATGTATTTGACGCTGCACGGCGGTGGCAGGGCGTGGAAGTCATTCGACTGGGACGCCATGGCAAGGCTTCACGAGAAAAACCTTATCCACAACCCGGTTGGAAAAGCAAAGTCTGTGCTTCTTACCGATGAAGGGCTGAAGGAATCAGAGCGCCTGTTCCGGAAGCTATTCACCGAGGAATCATGAAATTTGCTTTGGCCCAAAGGTCACATTCATACCGATAGGGCCACTCCGCTCGGCTTACAGTCGACCTCCCATGGATAGCGCCTCCCACCAGGATGGGCGGGCACCGACAGAGTCATTGGGGGAGATCCGGGAAAGCATATCGCGACTCCACCCTCCCAGCCCCGGCTATAGTTGACGGTACCTCACCTTTGAAGCGAATTTGGGGCAAGCCTGCTTGGACGGGACCTGCGATCGGGCGCCGTATCGAAAGGTGGCGCTGAGCTTCCTATGAATGTTCGTCCTCTGGAGAGCTTGGCTTTGAGCGCGAATAACACGGACAGCCGCATTCACCGGAATCACCGGGACATCGAGGGCCTGCTGCGGGAACTCACGGCGATCCGCGCGGACATGTTGTCCAGCCCGGCCATGCCGCAGCAGCGACTGCAGGGGATTCATCCCAACTACCGGGACAGCGCCCGCAACCTCCTCCACTACCTGGCCCTGCGCCGCCACGACCTGCGCCCGCTGCAACTCCGCCTGGCCGCCCTGGGCCTGTCGTCCCTCGGGCGGGCGGAATCACACGTCCTCGCCACGGTGGACGCGGTCCTGGAGGCCCTGCACCAACTGGCGGGTCGCGCCTGGCAGCCGCCGGCACCGGAGGAACAGTGCGTCGATTTCGCCAGCGGGCAGCGGCTGTTGGCCGAACACACCGATGCCCTGCTCGGCCCGGCAGTCCCGGGCCACGACGTCCGCATCATGGTCACCATGCCCACCGAGGCGGGCAGCGATTACACCCTGGTGCACGACCTGCTCAAACAGGGCATGAACTGCATGCGCATCAACTGCGCCCACGACGACGCCGCCACCTGGTTGAAGATGATCGAGCACTTGCGGCGTGCCGAGCGGACGCTGGGCCGGTCCTGCCGGGTGGTGATGGACCTGGCCGGCCCCAAGCTGCGCACCGGGCCGCTCGAGCCGGGCCCGGCAGTGGTCCGGATTCGACCCCGCCGCGACAAATTCGGGCGGGTCACCGCCCCCGCGCGGATCTGGCTGACCGCCGAAGGGGCCGCTCACCCTCCCCCGTCAACCGCCGACGCCTGTCTGCCCCTGCCCCCGGCCTGGCTGAGCTGCCTGCGGACAGACGAAGTTGTAAACCTCACCGACGCGCGCGACGCCAGGCGGATCTTCACCATCGCCGACACCACCGACCGCGGCTGCTGGGCGGAGGCGACCAAGACGACCTACGTCGTCCCCGGCACCACTCTGTACCACGACCGCGCCGGGGAAGCCCGCGTCGGCGACCTTCCCCCGCGCCGGAACGCCATCACCCTCCGCCAAGGGGACCCGCTCATCCTGACCCGCGACATCGAACCGGGCCGCCCGGCGGTGGTCGACAGCGCCGGGCAGATCCTGACCCCGGCTTCGATCGGATGCACCATCCCCGAGGTGTTCGACGATGTCCGCTCCGGGACAATGTCTGGTTCGACGACGGCAAGATCGGCGGCGTTGTAGAGAAGGTCGAGGCGAAACGGGTTTTCGTTCGTATCACCCACATCCGCCCGAAGGGAGACAAACTGCACGCCGACAAGGGGATCAACCTGCCGGACAGTCCTCTGCAACTGCCCGCCCTGACCACCAGGGACCTGGAGGATCTGACGTTCGTGGCCCGGCACGCCGACGTGGTCCAACTGTCCTTCGCCAACAGCGCCGGGGACGTCGAGTCGCTCCACCAACACCTGGCGCGCCTGGGTGGCCGGCTGCCGGCGGTGGTGCTGAAGATAGAGACCCGGCGCGGCTTCGAGTGCCTGCCGGACATGCTGCTGACGGCCATGCAGACCCCCCTGCTGCGGCGTGATGATCGCCCGCGGCGACCTGGCCGTGGAATGCGGCTTCGAGCGCCTGGCCGAGGTGCAGGAGGAGATCCTCTGGATCTGCGAGGCCGCCCATGTCCCGGTGATCTGGGCCACACAGGTTCTGGAAAGCCTGGCCAGGAAGGGGATGCCGTCTCGGGCGGAGATCACCGACGCGGCCATGGGGCACAGGGCCGAGTGCGTCATGCTCAACAAGGGCCCGCACGCGCTCAATGCCGTGCGGGTGCTGGACGACATACTGCGGCGAATGCAGGCCCACCAGGCCAAGAAGCAGTCCATGCTGCGGGAGCTACACCTGGCCCACACGCTGCCGGCCGAACCGAGAGACGCCTGACCGCTGCACAACCGGCTCCCGTGAGCCCCCCGTGCAAACTGCCCATGCGGTCGAGCACCGGGAGCATGCGAAAAGCGTCAACTCCACTGGGAGCGAGATCTACCACCACATGAACCAGCTTGAGCGATAACCGATCCCGAACTCAAAAGCCCAAGCCCTACCCTCATCCGTGGTTTTGTATGCTCCCCCACAAAGATAAAAGCTCAAAAACCACCAGATTGTCCGCGTTCACGAGCCACTGGCTCGTGAACACGGAGAACCGGTTTGTAACCCATTGACTTTTAAAGGGTTCACAATATGATCAAGAGCCATATCAGATTCCGAATTAACAAGCCACAGGCTCGTTTTTCATCGCACTCAATCTGGTGGTTACCTCTCTATTTTGTTGATTTGATAGGATTTTTCGGGGTAAAACCCAAAAGAGGGAGCGGTGAACAGGAGCCAAAGTGATATAGGGCCAGTGGCTTGTGAATAAAACTGTTAAAGGATTGGCAAATGGCAGTCTCAGTAGATAGGCTCAAAAAACTCACGATCAACTTTTTTGAGCTCCATTGGAATTCAGAAGAGCTTGGCTCCACTCCAAAGTGGTCAGAACCTTGGCACTTGAAAGGCGCGGCTCCCAACCATAACCGACAGGGCATCTACGCTTTCGTTCGGGGAGACGATGTCACCTATATTGGAACAGGTGCCAGCAAAGGCAAGAAGGGATATGAGGGGCATGGTCTTGGTGCGAGGCTCGGACATTATGTTCGAGTATCAGGCCCCGGCGAATACCGCCCAAACGACTGGAAGCTTGAGAATGCGGATTACGTGATCACGTTGGGTTTTGAACAAGGTATGGGCTATCTCTCATACGCACTGGAAAGCTACCTTCTTTCGAACATTCCAACTGAGTATAACGCCAACAGGCCGGGCAGTTGATCCTTTAACAAGGCCAAGCACAGCGACAGCTTTTTCGTTGCGGCTTCGCCTTCACTACAAAGCTGCGCGTGTTGGCAGCGTCATGCAATCAAGGCATCGAAATGAGTGAAAAGATACCGTGCACCGAATGCGGTGCAGCGATTTTACGAAGTACTGCTGAACGCACTGGTGGCTTGTGCATGCCTTGCAAAAACGGTAACCGCAAGAATATCGAGCGAGCTAAGGAGTTTTATAAAAGAGAACGTGAATTGGATAAAACCTGTCCGTTTCGTGCTCTCTGGAGAGAGCTTGTAGACAAAGTCTACAAACAAGAAGGTGGTTTTTCTGCATTGACGGAAAATGAAAAACTTTATTACTCCGTCAATATTCTCAGCGGTGAAGTGTATAACGGTGGCTTTATTCAGTATTTCGATAACACCTCTGGCGAGCATTACCGATATACTGAGCTTGGTCTTGTGCGGCTAGGGGCGACGAATTCTCTCAGGCTACTACGCCAAGCCAAAGAGAAGCTTTTGGGGGCAGCTAGTGTACCCAAAGATCAAGCCGAGCGCTGGGCAGCTATCAGGAAGCACTCTGATGAGCCAAATTTGGATGCATTGGATGAGGCATTCTATAAAGACCCGGATCTGCTAGGCGAAAAACTTGAGGCATTTGCTGTAGCAACGGGGTTGGTCAAAAGTGCATAACCAAGCCATCAAACCGACGTGTGCCGCAGGGCGGCCCACGCGGTTTATGGCAAGCGTTATTTGCGACATGAAGTCGTATAAATTTCTGTTACACACCCTGAAAAATCACAGGAGGTCATTTCTCAGAACGATGTAACCCGATGTTCTGCCATCGGTTTCCTACCGGCACATGCGTGGAGAGTAATCTCTGGGTGTGAAGCTGCCGGGACAATGTAACCTGCGGGCACTGCCCGGGAGAGAAAACCGCGAGGGGATCTCAACTCTACCAGCACCAGGGCGGTAAGGGGCTAGGAATGGATAGTATGGTCAACATATGTGAACTGTTGTAACTCTCGTGACAGCCAGGCGAGCCAAAGGTGCTGACAGGCTTTAACCAAAAGGTGCGTGGACAGGTTGGTTGGTTTATAACGTCTCGCCACGCAGATGCCGTTACACCGGGGGACAGACAGGGCCTAACCTATCCGGAGATTTATACGGAACATGATAACCCCGTACCGTACCGGGCAACCGGAAAGCGAGTCGCGAGGCGAGCCGATTGCGGTGCGGGTGTAGGAGGCTGGAAGAAGCGAAAGCCGTGCTGTAATGGCGCGGATACGGGTTCCAACTTTGCCCGGCGCGAAAGCGAGCAGACGTCCAGCTGGTGCCTCATCGCGAGAGAGGCTGGAGAACCGGTTTTGTGAGGGAAAGCAAATGACAGCGTACGTGGAGCACCCGGAAACGGACAGGCCGCGTTCTAGTGCTGGTGCGCCCCCAGCGGGAACGGCGAGCCAGACCGATAGGCCAGCAATGGCCATCGAGACAGCCCGTTACCAGGTTTATCGGCTGCAGCGGCGTATCGCGAAGGTGACTTGGCAAAAGCGTTACAACAAAGTCCATGTACTAAAGCGGCTCACCATATTGCAGGACGCTGCTTGGCGTCGTATGGTGCAGGACGGAATTGATAACGAGCTAAATCACCGGGTTCACCCAGAGCCTTTGAGGGGCTTGAGCCGTATGCGAGGAAACCCGCACGTACGGTTCTTAGAGGGCTGGGAGTCGGTGACGGCTCCTGGCTACTCTGCAACCCAAGGAGATTCAATGCTGGTCTGGGATGAGACAGATGTTCTATCCGTACTTGAGGTTCTTCCGGAAGTGGAGCGCGACGGTATTTGGCATAGGTTCGTAGTCCAGAGACATGGAATTGAGCTTACTGTAACTATTTACCAATACGACGCTGATATTTGGTTTGAAATGCGATCAATAGGCATTGATAGGCCGGTTTTCTCCATGCGGATTTTCGATTGCCCTGGTATAGCTCGCAAATTCGATTCTACTGGTGAGTATTTGGAGTTTGCCGCGTCAAAGTGTTTCGGTTCGCGCTATGACACTGAGCAGACAATACCCTATGGTGTCCGCGTATACGTTAAGCCTTCTATCAACGTGGCACTGTTCGGGTAGGTTATAACCAAGCGCTGCACCGGACGGCCTACGCTGTGCACCTTTGTGCTGGTCGCTCCGCTCCCATTCTCGCACAAAGGTGCACAGCGTAGGCCGCCGGTGAGCGCGGCGTTAGTGTTTTAGGAAGTTATGAACAGAATATTAAGTTCAGTATTTTTGATATTTTTGGCTGGTTGCTCTTCGGCACCTATAAAAATTTACTAACGGGGCGGAAATAATCAATACAACATGGTATCATGGCGCGCATGAAATACGACGCCAGAAAACTTAGCACAGAAGAGCAGCACCTCATACGAAAAATCGCCGTT
>NZ_JCBAJA010000019.1:0-101711 GCF_059834885.1 Microbulbifer sp. SE14
GTCGGTGTCGGTCTGGTTGGCATTGGCCACCAGCGGGCAGTTGTCAGCCCCGTCGTCGACGCCGTCATTGTCGTCGTCGCCGTCGCAGGCATCGCCGATGCCGTCACCGTCAGTGTCGGTCTGGCCCGGGTTGACCACCAGCGGGCAGTTGTCGCTGCCGTCGTCGACGCCGTCTCCGTCGTCGTCGTTGTCGCAGGCATCACCTACGCCATCGCCGTCGGTGTCGGTCTGGTTGGCATTGGCCACCAGCGGGCAGTTGTCAGCCCCGTCGTCGACGCCGTCATTGTCGTCGTCGCCGTCGCAGGCATCGCCGATGCCGTCACCGTCGGTGTCGGTCTGGCTCGGGTTGACCACCAGCGGGCAGTTGTCGCTGCCGTCGTCGACGCCGTCGCCGTCGTCGTCGTTGTCGCAGGCGTCGCCGATGCCATCGCCGTCGGTGTCGGTCTGATCCGGGTTGGGCACTGCCGGGCAGTTGTCCGCGCCGTCGTCGTGACCGTCATCGTCGGTATCGGAATCGTCGTCACAGGCGTCGCCGATGCCGTCGCCGTCCTGGTCTTCCTGGCCGGGGTTGGCTACCAGCGGACAGTTGTCACTGCCGTCATCCACACCGTCATCGTCGTCGTCGCTGTCGCAGGCATCGCCTACGCCGTCGCCGTCGGTGTCGGTCTGGTTCGGGTTGGGCACCGTCGGGCAGTTGTCGCTGCCGTTGTCGACGCCGTCGCCGTCGCTGTCGCTGTCACAGGCGTCGCCGATACCGTCGTTGTCAGCATCTTCCTGAGCGGGGTTGGCCACCAGCGGGCAGTTGTCGTTGCCGTCGTCGACGCCATCGCCGTCGTCGTCGGTGTCGCAGACATCGCCGATGCCGTCGCCATCCAGGTCTTCCTGGCCGGCGTTGGGCGTACTCGGGCAGTTGTCCACGTCGTTGCCGACGCCGTCACCGTCCAGGTCGTCGTCACAGGCGTCGCCGATACCGTCGCCGTCCTGGTCCGCCTGGTTCGGGTTGGGGATCAGCGGACAGTTGTCGCTGTCGTCGCTCACACCGTCGCCGTCGTCGTCGTTGTCACAGGCGTCGCCGATACCGTCGCCGTCTGAATCCTCCTGGTCGGGATTGGGCGTGAAGTGACAGTTGTCGAAGCCATCGGGGACGCCATCGCCGTCATCGTCGTCGTCGCATTGATCGCCGGCGCCGTCGCCGTCGATGTCGGTCTGGTGCGGGTTGGGCACTGTCGGGCAGTTGTCGTTGCCGTCATCCACGCCGTCGCCATCAGTGTCGCCTTCGCAGGCGTCGCCAATGCCGTCGCCGTCGCTGTCCTCCTGGCCGGGATTGGGCGTGTTCGGGCAGTTGTCCGTGCCATCGTCGACACCGTCGTTGTCGCTGTCGTTGTCGCTGTCACAGACATCGCCGGCACCGTCGCCGTCCTGGTCTTCCTGGTTCGGGTTGGGTACCAGCGGGCAGTTGTCGTTGCCGTCGTTGACGCCGTCGCCGTCGTCGTCGCTGTCACAGGCGTCGCCCATGCCGTCGCCGTCGGTATCGGTCTGGCTGGGATTTGCCACCAGCGGGCAGTTGTCGTTGCCGTCGTCGACACCGTCGCCGTCGTCGTCATCGTCGCAGGCGTTGCCGAGGCCGTCGCCGTCCGTATCCAGTTGGTCGGGGTTGGGGACAGTGGGGCAGTTGTCCGTGCCGTCGTCGACGCCGTCGCCGTCGCCGTCGCCGTCACAGGCGTCGCCGATGCCATCGCCGTCCGAATCCTCCTGATCCGGGTTCGGCGTCAGCGGGCAGTTGTCGACGCTGTTGGTCACGCCGTCGCCGTCCTTGTCGTTGTCGCAGGCGTCGCCGATGCCGTCGCCGTCGGTATCCGTCTGGCTGCTGTTGGCGACCAGCGGGCAGTTGTCGGTGTCGTTGGGCACACCGTCGCCGTCCACGTCATCGTCGCAGGCGTCGCCGATACCGTCGCCGTCCTGGTCCGCCTGATCGGCATTGGGCGTTTCCGGACAGTTGTCTGCGCCGTCGTCGACACCGTCATTGTCGCTGTCGTTGTCGCAGGCATCGCCCACACCGTCGCCGTCGGAGTCCTCCTGGCCCGGGTTGGGGGTATTGGGGCAGTTATCTTCGTCGTTGTCGACGCCGTCGTTGTCATCGTCGTTGTTGTTGGTTGTGTCGCAGGCATCACCGATTCCGTCACCGTCCGAGTCCTCCTGGTCCGGATTGGCGATGAACTGGCAGTTATCGAAGCCGTCGAGGACACCGTCGCCGTCATCGTCCGCATCGCACTGGTCGCCCTCGCCGTCGCCGTCGGTGTCGGTCTGGTGGGGGTTGGGGGTATTGGGGCAGTTATCCTCGGTATCGGGGATACCATCCCCGTCCGCGTCAACGGCAGCAGCCATCGCCCTGTTCGTTTTGCCGTCGGCGTCGCAGCCCGTCAGGGCTGCCATCGCCAGGGCGAAAAGTAATATTGGTATTCGTAACATCGACAAAGTCTCCCAGGCACAAGCACCCTTGTGCAGTAATTGGTCGTATGGCCCAGGGATGTGTGAGAGGTATGGCGGTGTGACACAGGTGCACGCACGTCGACGAAGGCTTGTGCCTCGCCGGCTGGGGTGCCGCTAAAGCGACTGGTGTCCGCAGAAGCCACAGCCCAACTTCCCTGTCTGGCCGCGCAAGATTTCCCATAGTTTCCCGGTGCGAACCGGCAAGTCCGCGATTCATGTTTAGGCGATGTCCTGCTGACTGTCTAAGCGATGGCGGCCGATGCTTACAATTCTGGCGGCTATTTCTCCTTTCCTGTCCCCAAGTGCCCGCTGGCAAGTGAGTCTCGAATAAGACAGCCGGTTCCGAAAATGACTAGTTCTCGGCGGCACCAGCCCCTAGACTGGCGGGCAGAGAGAGGAGATACCTGTGCAACTCGATCCGGCAATCTGTTCCAGTGCGCGCCTCGCCCGCGATCGGCGCTTCGACGGTCGCTTCTATACCGCGGTGAAGACCACCGGCATCTTCTGCCGGCCAATCTGTCCCGCGCGGCCGCCGCTGGAACGCAATGTGACCTATTACGCCACCGCCGCCGAGGCGGCCAGCGCCGGCTACCGGCCCTGCCTGCGCTGCCGGCCGGACGCGGCGCCGGGCAGCCCGGCCTGGGGGCTGGTGTCCACCACCGTACAGCGGGCACTGAAACTGATGCGCAGCGAACGCGAGGCCCAGTCCGTGGAGACGCTGGCAGAGCGCCTCGGCATCAGCAGTCGCTACCTGCGGCGGCTGTTCGCCGAGCATCTGGGGATCGGCCCGCTGGCGGTGTGGCAGGCGGAGCGGGCACTGTTTGCATTCAGCCTGCTGCGGGACACGAACCTGCCGGTCTCCGAGATCGCCTATGAGGCGGGCTTCAACAGCCTGCGCCGCTTCAACGGCGTGTTCAAGCAGGTCTACCAGCGCACGCCATCGGAGGTACGGCGGGAGAAGGGGGCCGGCGAGGCTGGAAGTACCAAGGACACCGTGACCCGACTGTACCTCGATTACCGCCCGCCGCTGGACTGGCCACGGCTGCTCGAATTCTTCGGCGCCCGCGCCCTGGCCGGGGTGGAGCAGGTGGAGGGGGAAGTCTATCGGCGCAGCTTTGCCCTGGCGCAGTTCCGCGGCGTGCTGCGAGTGAGCAACCAGACCGAGAGAAACCGCCTGGTGGTGGAGATCAGTGGCGAGGGGGCCGGTGCGGGCCTGTACCTGTTGAACCAGCGACTGCGGCGGCTGTTCGACCTGGATGCAGATAGCGAGGAGATAGCGGCGGTACTGGCGAAGGATCCGCTGCTGGCAAAACAACTGGCGCGTTCTCCGGGTGTCCGCCTGCCCGGCGCCTGGGACCCGTTCGAGTACGCACTGCGCGCGATACTCGGCCAGCAGATCTCCGTGGCGGCCGCCACCACCATCGCCGGGCGCCTGGTGGCTCGCTACGGAGAATCCTTCGTGGACGGCGAGGGTGAGGAGCACTATCTGTTCCCCACTGCCGAACAGCTGGCCGAGGCGGATTTTGGCGGTCTGGGCCTGACCCGGGCGCGGGCGCAGACGCTGCGTGCATTCGTCGCCGCCACCCTGGACGGACGGGTCAATTTCGCCGAGGTGGAGCTGGGTGACTGGTGCAGACAGGTGACCGCGCTGCCGGGTATTGGCGACTGGACGGCGCAGTATATCGCCATGCGCGGCCTGTCGATGCCGGACGCCTTCCCGGCATCGGACCTGGGTATATTGCAGGCGCTGGCTAGCAACGGGGAGAAGGCGAAACCGAAACAGGCCCTGGACCGGGCGGAGAACTGGCGACCCTGGCGGGCCTACGGCGCGCTGCTGCTGTGGCAGTCGCTAAAACCTGGAGATGAATGATGATCAACTACGAAATCTACGCCACCCGCTTCGGCGAAGTGGGGATAGCCGCGGATGGGCAGGGGCTGCTCGCACTGGAATTCCACAGCGACGAGCGCCCGATGCGGATAGATCCCGACTGGCAGAGGGGGGCTTCGGATCTGACTGATCTGGCCGCCCGGCAGTTGGGGGAGTACTTCGCCGGCGAAAGGCGGGCATTCGACCTGCCGCTGAACCCCCGCGGCACCGACTTCCAGCGCCGCGTCTGGGAGGCACTGCTGCGCATCCCCTATGGCGAGACCCGCAGCTATCGCCAACAGGCGGAGGCGCTCGGCGATCTGAAGGCGATCCGCGCCGTGGCGCGGGCCAACGGCGCCAACCGAATCGCGGTGGTGATTCCCTGTCACCGGGTGATCGGTGCCGACGGCAGCCTGACCGGCTACGCCGGCGGCCTGGACATGAAAGCCCGCCTGCTGACCCTGGAGGGCGCCCGCTTCGTACAGCAGTCGGAGCTACTGTAGCCGGCCCCCCTGCTCCGGCAGTGGAAATACGCAATACCCATCCGCTAGCCACAGCCCCCTCCGACCGGGATAATAGCCGGCTCGCATCGATTCGAGCCGGAGGCCAAATGCTGTACAAACTGGGCGACAAGCAACCACGACTGGACGGCGAAGGCCACTACATTGCCCCCGGAGCCCAGGTAATCGGCAATGTGCGCATGCTCAGCCGCAGTTCCGTGTGGTTCAATGCGGTAGTGCGCGGGGACTGCGACCTGATCACGATCGGCGAGTACAGCAATGTGCAGGACGGCTCGGTGCTGCACACGGACCCCGGCATTCCGCTCACTATCGGCAAGGGCGTGACCATCGGCCACAAGGCGACGTTGCACGGCTGCAGCATTGGTGACTACAGCCTGATCGGCATCAACGCCGTGGTACTGAATGGGGCCAGGATCGGCAAATGCTGCATTATCGGCGCCAATGCACTGGTCACCGAAAGTACCGAAATTCCCGACTACTCCCTGGTAGTGGGATGCCCGGGCAAGGTTGTCAAGACCCTCGACGAATCCACTTTCGAACTGCTCAAGGCCAGCAGCGACCACTATGCGGCCAACGGCAAGCGCTTTGCAGAAGAATTAGTCCCGGTTTCCGAACCCTGATGTCTGATAAAGAAGTAACGGCCGGCAGGCCGGTAAAGTCCCCCTGTATTTCCGTCTGCGCGCTGAATGCAGAGGATATCTGCGAGGGCTGTTTCCGCAGCGGTATGGAGATCAGCCGCTGGGGCAGTATGAGCAACGATGAGCGCCGCGCGGTCCTGACTGAATGTACCGAGCGGGCGCGGCGGATGGGCCGTATCTGGTAAAAAATTTAAAAGCACCCCGCCGCTCCTACAGCGGGCTGAAGCCAAGAATTTAGACGAAAAATGACCCAACCCTTTGTCCACTTGAGAGTCCATTCCGAATTCTCCCTGATCGACGGCCTGGTGCGCATCAAGCCGCTGGTGGCGCGCGCCGAAGAGCTGCAGATGCCGGCGCTGGCGCTCACCGACCAGACCAACTTCTACGGCCAGATCAAGTTCTACCGCGCCTGCCTCAGCGCCGGCATCAAGCCGGTCACCGGTGCCGACTTCTGGCTCAGTGAGGGCGGCGAGGACAAGCCGACCCTGATCACCCTCTACGCGATGAACGGCGACGGCTACCGCAATATCACCGAGCTGATCTCGCGGGCCTGGATGGAGGGGCAGTACCACGGCAACGCCTATGTGAAGCGCGAGTGGCTGCGCGACTACAGCGCCGGCGTGCTGATGCTGTCCGGCGCCAAGTACGGCGACGTCGGCCGCGCGCTGGTCGCCGGGCGCCGCCAGCATGCGGAGGAGCTGGCCCGGGAGTGGGCGGGCATATTCCCCGGCCGCTACTACCTGGAGCTGCAGCGCACCGGCCGCCCCGGCGACGAGGAGTACCTGCACGCGGCCGTGGCCCTGGCCCAGCAGCTGGAACTGCCGGTGGTGGCCACCAACGACGTGCGCTTCCTGGAGGAGAGCGAGTTCGAGGCCCACGAGGTGCGGGTCTGTATTCACGACGGCCGCACCCTGGACGACCCCAGGCGCGAGCGCCGCTATTCGGAGCAGCAGTATTTCCGCACCCCCGAGGAGATGTGGGAGTTGTTTGCGGATATTCCCGAGGCGCTGCACAACACTGTAGAGATCGCCAGGCGCTGCTCGGCGCCGATCCAGCTGGGCAAGTACTTCCTGCCGGAATACCCCATCCCCGAGGGCATGACCGAGGACCAGTTCTTCGAGAAGGTCTCCTTCGAGGGCCTGGAGCGGCGCCTGGAAAAAATCCTCGACAGATCCGCCCCGGATTACGCCGAGCGCCGCGCCGTCTACGAGAAGCGCCTGCGCTTCGAGTTGGACATCATCTGCCAGATGGGTTTCCCCGGCTACTTCCTGATCGTGATGGACTTTATCCAGTGGGCCAAGGACCACGATATCCCGGTGGGCCCGGGGCGGGGTTCCGGTGCCGGCTCCCTGGTGGCCTACTCGCTGGATATTACCGACCTGGATCCGCTGCAGTACGACCTGCTGTTCGAACGCTTCCTGAACCCGGAACGGGTGTCCATGCCCGACTTCGACGTCGACTTCTGCATGGAGAAGCGCGACCGGGTGATCGGCTATGTGGCCGACAACTACGGACGCCAGGCGGTGAGCCAGATCATCACCTTCGGCACCATGGCCGCCAAGGCGGTGGTGCGCGACGTGGCGCGGGTGCAGGGCAAATCCTACGGCCTGGCCGACAAGCTCTCCAAGATGATCCCGCCGGACCCGGGCATGACGCTGGAGAAGGCGTTCGAGCAGGAGGAGGTGCTGCGGGAATTCCTCGAGAGCGACGAGGAGGGCCAGGAAATCTGGGAGATGGCCCTGCAGCTCGAGGGCGTGGCCCGGAACGTCGGCAAGCACGCCGGCGGCGTGGTGATCGCCCCCACCAAGCTCACCGACTTCGCACCTCTCTACTGTGACGAGACCGGCGCCGGCCTTGTGACCCAGTTCGACAAGAACGACGTGGAGGACGCGGGCCTGGTGAAGTTCGACTTCCTCGGCCTGCGCACCCTGACCATCATCGACTGGGCCAAGCGCATGGTGGACGAACAGCGCGCGCGGGAGGGGCTGGAGCCCCTGGACATCGCCGCGTTGCCGCTGGACGACCCGGATACATTCAAACTGCTGAAAAGGGCCGAGACCACCGCGGTGTTCCAGCTGGAATCCCGCGGCATGAAGGACCTGATCAAGCGGTTGCAGCCGGATAACCTGGAGGACATGATCGCCCTGGTGGCCCTGTTCCGACCGGGCCCGCTGCAGTCGGGCATGGTGGACGACTTCATCAACCGCAAGCACGGCCGCGCCCAGGTGGCCTACCCGGATGCCAAGTACCAGCACGAGAAACTGAAACCCATCCTGGAGCCCACCTACGGGGTGATCGTCTACCAGGAGCAGGTGATGCAGATCGCCCAGGAGCTGGCCGGCTACACCCTCGGCGGTGCCGACCTGCTGCGCCGCGCCATGGGCAAGAAGAAGCCGGAGGAGATGGCCAAGCAGCGCTCCACCTTCGAGGAGGGCGCGAAAGCGCAGGGCATAGACCCGGAACTGGCGATCAAGATCTTCGACCTGGTGGAGAAGTTCGCCGGCTACGGCTTCAACAAATCCCACTCCGCCGCCTACGCCCTGGTGTCCTACCAGACCGCCTGGCTCAAGGCCCACTACCCGGCTCAGTTCATGGCCGCCACCATGTCCTCGGACATGGACAAGACCGACAAGGTGGTGACCTTTATCGAAGAGTGCCGGGCCATGTCGCTGGACCTGGTGCCGCCGGACGTGAACCTGGGCAGCTACCAGTTCTCGGTGGATGTGGACAATCGCATCATCTACGGTCTGGGCGCCATCAAGGGCCTGGGCGAGGGCCCGATCGAAAACATCATCAATGTGCGCAAAGAGGGCGGGCCCTTTACCGACCTGTTCGACTTCTGCTCGCGGATCGATCCGCGCAAGGTCAACAAGCGCGCCCTCGAGGCTCTGGTGCGCTCCGGCGCCCTCGACAGCATCGGTCCCGATGTCGGCGGTGAGGACGGGCTCGATTACTCCCGCGCGGTCATGTTCAACGCCCTGGACGAGGCGGTGAAAGCCGCCGAGCAGCAGGCGGCCAACGCCAGTGCCGGCATGATGGACCTGTTCGGCGAGCTGGTGCCCCGGGCATCGGACGGCGACGTCTACGCCGACTTCCGCCGCGCGCGTCCCTGGAGCATCCGCGAGCGCCTGGAAGGCGAGAAGAACACCCTCGGCCTGTATCTCACCGGCCACCCGATCGACGAATACGAGGGCGAACTCAAGCACCTGGTGAAGGCGCGTATCGCCGACCTGAAGCCGGGCAAGGAGAGCCAGAAGGTGGCCGGCCTGGTGGTGGCCATGCGGGTGATGAAGACCAAGCGCGGCGACACCATGGCCATAGTCACCCTCGACGACCGCAGCGGCCGCATAGAGGCGGCGGTGTTCAGCGAGGCCTTTGGGGAATGTCGCGAGAAGCTGGCCAAGGATGCATTGCTGGTGCTGGATGGCCCAGTGGCCCACGACGACTACAGCGGCGGCCTGAAGATGACCGTCAACAGCGTCTCCACCCTGGATGAGCTGCGCCAGGGCAGCGTGACCGGCGTGCACCTGCAGCTGGACAGCGCCGGCGCCACGCCGGGGCTGAGCAGGCGCCTGGCCGCCTGCCTGCAGCCCTATACGGGCGGGAATTGCGATGTGAGCCTGGAGGTGATGCGCAGCGATGCCCGCGGTATCTACCAGTTGCCGCCGCAGTGGAAGGTGGAGCCAAACGACCAACTGGTGCAGTCATTGCGCGAACTGCTCGGTAGAGAAAGGGTGACTCTCAACTACACTGAGCGACGGTGAGAACCACTGAAAGCCACTGCGCGTGCGCCTGGCGGCGTCCGGCGGTGCTGGTGCGCCAGCCCGGTCGAATCCTCACGTACTAAAGTACGCTCCGGTTGCTGCGCTCCGACGGCCGCCGCCAGCCACCCGCTCGCTACGCTTTCAGCGGTTCTCAAGTCAGGGTGGGCTCGACTAGCCAGTTCTATATAGGTAAGCTAGCCGCCATTTTAAATCGACGGGACGGGCTGGCGCTCCGTGTTGGGCTTCGCAAAGCTCAGCCCAACCTACCGGATAAGCTGGCCGTTTTTTTGAGCGATGGGGCAGGGCGTAGGTTGGGCTGGGCTCCGCGAAGCCCAACAGGGCGGCGCCCGGTGCTCCCGGGTCCCGACAAGTTTTCAAGGCGCGGATTTCATGAATTTCAATTTTCTCGAGTTTGAACAGCCGATTGCTGAGCTGGAAAGCAAGATTAAAGAACTGCAGCATGTGGGCGACGATGTCGACCTGAATATCGCCGACGAAGTGGCCCGCCTGCGGGAGAAGAGCCAGAGCCTGACCGAATCCATCTACTCGAACCTGTCCCCCTGGCAGGTGGTGCAGGTGGCGCGCCACCCGCAGCGCCCCTACTCGAAGGACTATATCGAGCGCATCTTCACCGACTGGGATGAGTTGCACGGCGACCGCCACTTCGGCGACGACAAGGCCATCATCGCCGGTATCGCGCGCCTGGACGGCAGGCCGGTGGCGGTGATCGGCGAGGAGAAGGGCCGCTCCGTGAACGAAAAGGTGGCGCGCAACTTCGGCATGCCCAAGCCCGAGGGCTACCGCAAGGCCCTGCGCATCATGGAGATGGCCGAACGTTTCAAACTGCCGGTGCTGACCCTGATCGACACCCCCGGGGCCTATCCGGGCATCGACAGCGAGGAGCGCGGCATCAGTGAGGCCATCGCCCGGAACCTGGCGGTGATGTCGCGCCTGCGCACCCCGATCATCTGTACCGTGATCGGCGAGGGTTCCTCCGGCGGCGCGCTGGCCATCGGCGTCGGCGACCAGCTGAACATGCTG
The DNA here is from genome assembly GCF_059834885.1 of Microbulbifer sp. SE14. Taxonomy (NCBI): domain Bacteria; kingdom Pseudomonadati; phylum Pseudomonadota; class Gammaproteobacteria; order Cellvibrionales; family Microbulbiferaceae; genus Microbulbifer; species Microbulbifer sp. SE14. The sequence continues at coordinate 10,322 of NZ_JCBAJA010000019.1, forward strand.
CAGTACTCCACCTACTTCGTGATCTCCCCGGAGGGCTGCGCCAACATCATCTGGAAAACTGTGGAGAAGGCACCGCTGGCGGCGGAGGCCATGGGGGTGACTTCCGGCGTGCTGGAGGAGCTGGGTATCGTCGATGAAACCATTGAAGAGCCCCTCGGCGGCGCCCACCGCGACCCGGATACCATGGCCGCCCGCCTGAGAGAGCGTCTCAGTTCACAGCTGGACCAGCTGAACAATGTGCCCATCGATGAATTGCTGGAGAAGCGTTACCAGCGGTTGATGAGCTATGGCAATATCGCTTCCTGATCAGCCCCGCAAAATCCATTTTTTCTGTAGGGGCGAACCTTGTGTTCGCCCAACGGGAGCGGTAATACGCCGATCCCGATGCGAAGGCCCTGCTACCGGTGGTCGCCCGGGAAATGTTTGCCGATGAGGCTTTTTTCCGGGCGGCCACCGGTAGCAGGGCCGGCACAGAATTGACAGCAGGCCTCGGGTGCTACCCAGGCCAGGGCGAACACAAGGTTCGCCACTGCAAATCCAATTTATTCCGCGGCCAATGCCTTATTCCTTGCTCGCCAGCGCCAAGGCCACAGTCCCCGGCCCCAGGTTGATTCCGCCGGACAGGCTCATCACCGAGCGATAGACCTTCACATTGTGCTCCTGCGCCACCTTTTCCAGTTCGGCAAATCCCTGAACTTTGGGCAGCTCATCCAGCCGCCCGGCGATGCTCACCACCACCATCGGCGTCAGCAGCTCTCCGGCGCGGATCCTGTCAGTCGCCAGTCTGAACAGCGCCCCGGTGCAGTTGTCGTAGCCGCGCACCGTGTCCGTCACGGTGCTGCCGTCGCGATGCATCGACAGTATGGGGTGCAGGTCCAGGTGGCGGGCGGCGGTGGCCTTGAACCAGCTGATACTGTTTTCATTCTTGTTGCGCGCCCGCTCGCGCACATAGTAGACGTCCCTGATCGCGGCGTAGCCGTGGATCCAGCGGCTGAATTCCTCCGCCTTGTCCGCGACCTCTGCGCCGCCCAGTCCCCTGCGAATCAGCATCAATGAATAGAGTGCGAGCAGGCCCTGGCCGGAAAACAGGGTGTGCGAATCCACAGTGTGAATCGCCACATCGTCACCGACGGCGCCGCTGTTCAGCAGCAGGCGCGCGGCAGTGCGGGCATTCTTGTAGGTGGGACTGTTGGTACCGTTGATGGTCTGCACCACAATGTCTTTGCATCCCCTGTCGACCAGGCTCCGCAAAATGGAGCCGATCTCCTCGGTCGGCGCCGGTCCGCTGACAATCTGGCGCGAGCGGTCCACCAGCGACATGGAGTAAAAATGATTCATCTTCGCCGGATTGCGCTGGTCGCCGAAGATATCCTTGCCGACCCCAACCGAGTGGGGGAGGACGGGAATGGAAAACTTGCGCAGGAAATCATCCGGCAGGTCGCATCCGGAATCTACAACTAACTGGACCATCAGGTGCTCTTTTTATACAACTCGTCGTTAAGGCTATTTGGCCCGGGTATCGCATCGCGGCAATTCCGGGTCAGTTGTGATGAATTTATCATTCGGCGCCGGTGGACGACAAAACAAAATGGTACAAAAGTATTAATAGCGGTAATTTGTCCTAGGATATAGCTACTTTTGAGTTATTTTTACCAATCGAAACCTTTGTTTAGGAGCTGGTGTGAATAATTTGGTGGGATTGGTCAGGGAAGCGCTTGTGCACCATCCCTGTGGCGGTGTGCGCTGGCTGGGCTACAGCGGCGGACTCGATTCCACCGTGCTGCTCCAACTGCTGTGCGAAATGGGGATAGAGGTGCGGGCGATACATGTCCATCACGGCCTTTCCCCGAACGCCGATGCCTGGCAGGCGCACTGCAAGGCGATGGCCGAATCCCTGGGGGTGCCGTTTTATCCGCGGCGAGTCCGGGTCGATACTGGCGGCAGCCTGGAGCAGGCCGCCCGCACTGCCCGCTATCGGGTGTTCGAGGAATTACTGCGGCCGGGCGACCAGCTGCTGCTGGCCCAGCACGGCGACGACCAGGTGGAAACCTTCTTCCTGCGCCTGCTCCGCGGCGCCGGCGCCCTGGGCCTGGCGGCCATGGCGGGTAGCCGCCCCCTCGGGGACGCGACGGTGCTGCGCCCGCTGCTCGGCGTGGGCAGGACGCAGCTGGAAGCCTATGCGCGGGAACACCGCTTGCAGTGGATCGAGGATGAGAGCAATGAGGACCAGTCCCTGGATCGCAACTACCTGCGCGCGACGGTGATGCCGCTGCTGCGCGAGCGCTGGCCGCTGCGCGAGCGGGTGGGGCGGGCGGCGGAAAACTTGCGCGAGGCCGCCGAACTGCTGCAGGACTTGGGCGATGCGGACCTGGACTCCTGCGGCCGGCGCCGCGAGCGCTTCGGGGAGAGTCTGGAACTGGCGGTCTTGCGGGATCTGTCCGAGCGTCGGCAGAAAAATCTGCTGCGCAGCTGGCTGGCGACGTGCGGCGGCAATATGCCGGAAGCTGCGCACCTCGAACAGGCTTTGACCCAGGCGCTGCAGGCCGCGGAGGACAGTCGGATGTCTGTCTCGCTGGGCGGGCGGGTGGCGCGCCGCTTTCGCGATCGCCTCTATCTGACGCCGCCGCTGCCGAAGGTGGAGGAGGGTGAATGGCGCTGGGATGGCCGCTCCGTCTTGCTGTTGCCCGGCGGCTGGGAACTGAGAGCCGGTTCCGGCTGGCCGCAAGGGGGCTACCGCGTCCGCTTTCGCCGCGGCGGCGAGCGGGCCAAACCTGTAGGTCGTCAGCGCTCACAGACACTGAAAAAACTGCTGCAGGAAGTCGGTCTGGAGCCCTGGCTGCGCGACCGTGTGCCGCTGGTCTACAGGGGCGAGGAGCTGCTGGCGGTGGGTGACCTGTTCCCCTGCGTAGAGGGGCTTGCGGGATCGCTCAAATGGCGCTATGCCGGGGCCTGCGCATGATTCTTTGACTGAGCGCCTGCGGCTTTTCCAATTGAGGGGCGAGCGCCTTTCTGGTAGTCTGGCGTCCCATCTCAAAGGCACCGGGACGGGCAGGAGCAGTCCCCAGGGCTGTTATCAGGAGAGTCCGCCCGGGCCAGCCCCGCACCCCGATTCCATCGGGCATTCAACTGACCAAGGTTTTGCATGACGCGCTATATTTTTGTCACTGGTGGCGTGGTTTCCTCGTTGGGGAAAGGTATCGCCTCCGCCTCCCTGGCCGCCATTCTCGAGGCCCGAGGCCTCAAGGTCACCATCCTGAAGCTGGACCCCTACATCAACGTGGATCCGGGCACCATGAGCCCCTTCCAGCACGGAGAGGTCTTCGTCACCGAGGATGGTGCCGAAACCGACCTGGACCTGGGCCACTACGAGCGCTTTATCCGCACGCGCATGTCCAAGCGCAACAACTTCACCACCGGCCGGGTCTATGAAACCGTGCTGCGCAAGGAGCGCCGTGGCGACTATCTGGGCGGCACAGTGCAGGTGATCCCCCATATCACCGACGAGATCAAGCGCCGCGTCCTGGAAGGCGGCCGCGACATGGACGTGGCCATCGTCGAGATCGGCGGTACCGTGGGCGATATCGAATCCCAGCCCTTCCTGGAATCCGTGCGCCAGCTGCGCGTGGAGCTGGGTCTGAACCGCGCCCTGCTGATTCACCTGAGCTACGTGCCCTATATTGCCACCGCCGGTGAGACCAAGACCAAGCCGACCCAGCACTCCGTCAAAGAACTGCGCTCCATCGGCCTGCAGCCGGATATCCTGCTGTGTCGCTCCGAGCGCGAGATCGACGAGGACTCCCGCCGCAAGATCGCGCTGTTCACCAACGTGGAAGAGCGCGCGGTGGTGCCGCTGCCGGACGCCAAGACCATCTACAGCGTGCCGCGCCTGCTGCACAGCTACGGCCTGGACGATATCGTCGTCGACAAGCTGCAGCTGGAGTGCGACGCACCGGACCTGTCCGAGTGGGACGCTGTCGTGGACGGCAAGCTGAACCCGCAGCATGAAGTGAAGATTGCCATGGTCGGCAAGTACATGGAGCTGCTGGACGCCTACAAATCCCTGATCGAGTCCCTGACCCACGCCGGCATCAAGCACCGTTGCAAAGTGGATATCGACTTCATCAATGCCGAAGATGTCGAGGGCGAAAACGGCCTCGACCTGATCAAGGATGCCGATGCCATCCTGGTGCCCGGCGGCTTCGGCGAGCGCGGCCTGGAAGGCAAGCTGGAAGCGGTGCGCTACGCGCGGGAAAACAAGATCCCCTACCTCGGCATCTGCCTCGGCCTGCAGTCGGTGGTGATCGAGTATGCGCGCAATGTGCTCGGCCTGAAGGAGGCCAACAGCACCGAGTTCGACATCAACACCCCGCACCCGGTCATTGGCCTGATCACCGAATGGATCGACAGCGAGGGCAAGGTCGAGAAGCGCGATGAGCAGTCCGACCTGGGCGGCACCATGCGTCTCGGTGGCCAGGAGTGCCGCCTGACCAGGGACAGCAAGGCGCGGGAAATCTACGGCTCCGACGTGATCGTCGAGCGCCACCGCCACCGCTACGAAGTGAACAACAACTACGTCGACCGCCTGCAGCAGGCCGGCCTAAAGATAGGTGGCTGGTCCGCGGACGATACCCTGGTGGAAATGGTGGAACTGCCGGAACACCCCTGGTTCGTGGCCTGCCAGTTCCACCCGGAGTTCACCTCCACACCGCGCGACGGCCACCCGCTGTTCGAGAGTTTCGTCGCCGCGGCGATGAAACAGCATGAAAAACAGGGACTGGGGACGGTTCGCTGAGCGTCGCATATACTCGCAATTTGAAAGATTAGCGCCCCTCTCCCGCTTGCGGGAGAGGGGCCGGGGGAGAGGGAAAGTTGAAAATTATTGAAGTCGGAAAAGTCCAGGTCGCCAACGACAAGCCCTTCGCGCTGTTCGGCGGTATGAATGTGCTGGAATCCCGCGACCTGGCCATGCAGGTTGCAGAACACTATGTAAAAGTTACCGAGAAACTCGGTATCCCCTACGTGTTCAAGGCCTCCTTCGACAAGGCCAACCGCTCATCCATCCACTCCTACCGCGGCCCCGGTATGGAAGAGGGCCTGAAGATCTTCGAGGAGATCAAGAAGACCTTCAACGTGCCGCTGATCACCGATGTGCACGAGCCCGAGCAGGCGGCGCCGGTGGCGGAAGTGGTGGATATCATCCAGCTGCCCGCCTTCCTCGCCCGCCAGACCGACCTGGTTGCCGCCATGGCCAGGACAGGCGCGGTGATCAATGTAAAGAAACCGCAGTTCATGAGCCCGCCGCAGGTGAAAAATGTGGTGGAGAAATTCGCCGAGTGCGGCAATGAGAAAATCATTCTGTGCGAGCGCGGCGCCTGCTTCGGTTACGATAACCTGGTGGTGGACATGCTCGGTTTCCGCACCATGATCGATGTCACCAAAGGCGCGCCGCTGATTTTCGACGTGACCCACTCGCTGCAGATGCGCGATCCGGGCGGTGCCGCCTCCGGCGGTCGCCGCGCCCAGGTCACCGAACTGGGCCGCGCCGGCCTGGCCATCGGTATCGCCGGCCTCTTCCTGGAAGCGCACCCGAATCCGGACAAGGCCCTGTGCGACGGCCCCAGCGCGCTGCCGCTGGACAAGCTGGAGCCCTTCCTGGCGCAGATGAAAGCGGTGGACGACCTGGTCAAAGGCTTCGAGCCGCTGGATACCAAATAATACTCGGGACTCGGGACTCGGGACTCGGGACTCGGGACTCGGGACTCGGGAACGCCGAGCTCCAGCTCGGTACTCTGGCCGCAGGCCAGCCAAAAACAAAGAACACCAATTAGCCATTCACCCCACTCACCAACATGGAGCCCTTGTTAATGAGCAAGATTGTCGCCGTAAAAGCCTACGAAGTGCTGGATTCCCGCGGTAACCCCACCGTCGAGGCCGACGTAATTCTGGAAGACGGTTCCATCGGTTCCGCCTGCGCCCCGTCCGGCGCATCCACCGGCTCCCGCGAGGCGCTGGAACTGCGCGACGGCGACAAGAGCCGCTACCTGGGCAAGGGCGTGCTGAAGGCCGTCGAGAATATCAATACCACCATCGCCGAGCTGCTGAAAGGCATGGATGCGACCGACCAGCGCGCCCTGGACCAGGCGATGATCGACGCCGACGGCACCGAGAACAAATCCAAGCTGGGCGCCAACGCGATACTGGCGGTCTCCCTGGCCGCGGCCAAGGCGGCCGCAGTTTCCAGGAAAGTCCCGCTGTACCAGCACATCGCCGACCTGAACGGCACCGCAGGCCAGTACTCCATGCCGGTACCCATGATGAATATCCTCAACGGCGGCGAACATGCCGACAACAACGTGGATATCCAGGAGTTCATGATCCAGCCGGTCAAGGCCACCAGCTTCGCCGAGGCCCTGCGTTGGGGTGCGGAAATCTTCCACTCCCTGAAAAAAGTGCTGTCTGCAAGCGGCCTCAACACCGCAGTGGGTGACGAAGGCGGCTTCGCGCCCGACCTGCCTTCTAACGAAGCGGCATTGAAAGTGATCGCCGAGGCGGTGGAAAAAGCCGGCTACACCCTGGGCGATGACATCACCCTGGCCCTGGACTGCGCCTCTTCCGAGTTCTACAAGGACGGCACCTACGACCTGGCCGGTGAGGGCAAGCAGTTCGACAGCGAAGGCTTCGCCAACTACCTGGCCGAACTGTCCTCCAACTACCCGATCCTCTCCATCGAAGACGGCATGGACGAGAGCGACTGGGACGGCTGGAAGCTGCTGACCGACAAGATCGGCGGCAAGATACAGCTGGTGGGCGACGACCTGTTCGTGACCAATACCAAGATCCTGAAGGAAGGCATCGAGAAGGGCGTGGGGAACTCCATCCTGATCAAGTTCAACCAGATCGGCTCCCTGTCCGAAACCCTCGATGCGATCAAGATGGCCAAGGACGCCGGCTACACCGCGGTGATCTCCCACCGCTCCGGCGAGACCGAAGACACCACCATCGCCGATCTCGCAGTAGCCACCGCTGCCGGCCAGATCAAGACCGGTTCCCTGTCCCGCTCCGACCGCGTGGCCAAGTACAATCGTCTGCTGCGTATCGAGGCCGAACTGAACGGTTCCGCCCCGTACCGCGGCCGCGCCGAGTTTAAATAATTTTCGGGGCGACAATTGTAGGGGCGAACACAAGGTTCGCCCCTACAAATACTGATCGATACTCCCATGAAATGGCTGCTGGCAATCCTCACCATCATGCTGCTCGTTACCCAGTTCCGCCTCTGGGTAGGCGAGGGCAGCCTGGCGGAAGTGACCCGCCTGAAGCGCCAGCTGGCCCAGCAGCAGGAAAAGAACGCCGCCCTCGCGCGGGAGAACCGCCACCTGTTGCGCGAAGTGCGCAGCCTCAAGGAGGGCACCGACGGCGTCGAGGCCAAGGCGCGCTACGACCTGGGCCTGATCAAGGAAGGCGAAACCCTGTTTATCTTTCTCGACCCGGAAGAGGGTAACAAGTGATTAGTGGTGCTCTCGTTAGCGGCTACTGGGTTGTGGTGCCCGCCGCCGGCGTCGGCAAGCGGATGGGCGCAGACAGGCCCAAGCAGTACCTGCCGCTGCTGGGGCGTCCGCTGCTGTCCCTGACCCTGCGCAATATCCTCACCTGGCCCGGGCTGGCCGGCATTGTTGTGGCCCTGTCGGAAGACGATGCATGGTTTCCCCATCTGCCGGAGGCCAGGCACCCGCAGGTGCACCGGGTAACCGGCGGCGTCGAGCGCGCGGACTCGGTACTGGCCGCACTCAATTTTCTCGCCACACGGGAACCCGGGGAAACGCCGGTATTGGTGCACGATGCCGCGCGACCCTGCGTAGCGCTGGAGGACATCGAAGCCCTGTTGCGGGCGGACCCGGTTTCCCTGCTGGCACAACCCGCCAGCGATACGGTCAAGTTGAGCCGTGTAGAGGGAGACAGGGCCGTCGTCGACAAAACCCTGGACCGCAACAGCATCTGGCTGGCGCAGACTCCCCAACGCGCGCCGTTGGGCCTGCTGCATTCCTGCCTGCGCCGCGGGCTGGAGCAGGGCGCGGCCATTACCGATGAGGCCAGCGCGCTGGAACTGTTCGGCGAGAGCCCGCAACTGGTGCCGGGGCGGCGCGACAATCTCAAGGTCACCCACCCCTCCGATATAGTGCTGGCGGAGACCATACTGCGCCTTCGTTATGCGCCCACAGAGGACAAGCGATAGTGAGTTTTCGAATTGGCCAGGGTTTCGATGTGCATGCATTCGGCCCCGGCGACCACGTGATACTCGGGGGAGTTGGGATTCCCCATGAGCGCGGGCTCAAAGCCCACTCCGACGGCGATGTGCTGCTGCACGCGCTGGCGGACGCATTGCTGGGCGCGCTGGCGCTGGGGGACATAGGCCACCACTTTCCCGATACCGACGCCGCCTACGCCGGCGCCGACAGCCGCGTATTGTTGCGTCATGTAATGGGCCTGATTGCGGAGCGCGGCTATCGCCTGGTCAATGCCGACTGCACCCTGATTGCCCAGGCGCCCAGGATGGCCCCGCATATCGAGTCCATGCGCGCGAATATCGCCGGCGACTGTGCGGTGGAAGCCGGCGCGGTCAGCGTCAAGGCCACGACCAGTGAGAAGCTCGGTTTTACCGGCCGCGGCGAGGGTATCGCCGCCCAGGCGACAGTCCTGCTCGAGCGTATCAATGAGTAACCAGTGGAGCCTGGACTGGCCGCGGGCGCTGGGCGGTGCCGCCATTGCGGGCGATTTCCGCTCGGCTGCGGAAGACTTTGTCGTTGAAGAGCTGGCGGTGCCACCGGTGGCCGACAGTGGCGAGCATGTCTACCTGCTGGTACAGAAACGCGGTGCCAACACCGGCTGGGTGGCACAGCAACTGGCGAAGCTCGCCGGCGTGCGCACCCAGGATATCGGCTACTACGGCCTCAAGGACCGCCATGCGGTCACCACCCAGTGGTTCAGCGTCTGGCTGGGGCAGAAAGGGGCGCCGGATTGGGCGCAGATCAATAATGATGAAATAACCCTGCTGCAGAGTCATCGCGGCCCGCGCAAACTGCGCCGCGGCGAGCACAGCGGCAACCGCTTCCGTATACGCCTGCGCAATATCACCGGCGACAGGGACAAGGCCCAGCAGGTATTGGCGAAGATCTCCGGCGGCGTGCCCAATTACTTCGGCGAACAGCGCTTCGGCCGCGACGGCGGCAACCTGGACCTGGCGCGCAGCCTGGCGGAGGAAAATGGCCGCTGCCGCAAGAGCGAGAAGGCCTTCGCCATGTCCGCGGCGCGCAGCTGGCTGTTCAACCAGGTGCTGGCGGCGAGAGTTCGTGCAGGTAACTGGCAGCAGTCGATGCCCGGTGAGCCAGAGTCCGAGCCCACTGGCCCCCTGTGGGGGCGCGGCAGAAACCCAGCGTCTGAAGATCTCGCCGAGTTGGAGCAGGGCGTCCTCGAGCAGTGGCAGGCCTGGTGCAACTGGCTGGAACACTGCGGGCTGAAACAGGAGCGGCGCCCGCTGGTTCTGCGGCCGGAAGCCTTTTCCTGCGAGTGGTCAAATAATGACCTGGTGCTGGCGTTCGCGCTGCCGGTCGGCACCTTCGCCACGGCGCTGCTGCGGGAGGTGGCAGAGCTGGCCAATGTATCCGGCGCCACATAGAATTCTGTAGCCGAACGAATAGCTCCCCTCTCCCGCTTGCGGGGGAGGGGCTGGGGGAGGGGGTGCCCGAGCGGCCCCGGATGTTGGAACAATAAAAGAATATGGATCGCTTGAAACGTGAAGGTTTGGGGATGACTTCCCAGCGCACCCGCAACCGTCTGATACAGCGGCTGCGGGATGAGGGAATCAGCAACGAGGAAGTGCTGGATGTCATGGCATCCACCCCGCGGCACCTGTTCCTCGACGAGGCGCTGGCCATTCGCGCCTACGAGGACACTTCACTCCCCATTGGCTACGGCCAGACCATCTCCCAACCCTATATCGTCGCGCGCATGACCGAGCTGCTGTTGAGCCGCGCCAAGTCCCTGCACCGGGTGCTCGAAGTGGGCACCGGCTCCGGCTACCAGACCGCCATACTCGCGCGCCTGGTCGATCAGCTCTACTCGGTGGAGCGCATCGAGCCCCTGCTGGACCAGGCGCGCCGGCGGCTGCGGGAGCTGGATTTCCGCAATGTGGAATTCAAACTCAGCAGCGGCGGCTTCGGCTGGCCGGAAAAGGGACCCTACGAAGCCATCCTGGCCGCTGCCGCACCGGCGTCTGTTCCGGATGAACTGAAGCAGCAGCTGGCACCCAATGGTGTCTTGGTCATTCCTGTCGGGTCCGAACGCCAGTACCTGACGATCGTCACCCGCCGCGAAGACAGCGACCAGTTCGACGTGGAAAAGCTGGAAGCTGTGCGCTTTGTGCCACTGCTCGGCGGAGTGGTTCGATGAAGCTGCCGGGACTGTTCAAGAGCCGCTACCTGGGCGTGGTCGCGCGCGGCATGGCAATGGGCGCGGCGGACGTGGTGCCCGGTGTTTCCGGGGGCACCATCGCCTTCATCACCGGCATCTATCGGGAACTGCTCGATTCACTGAGTCGCATAGGCCCACACTGTGTCACCATACTGCGGCGTCACGGTGTCGTGGTGGCCTGGCAATATATCAACGGCACTTTTCTGCTGTCACTTTTCTGTGGGATTCTGCTCAGTGTGATCAGCCTGGCAAAAGTGATCGGCCATTTGCTGCATACCTACCCGATCGTGGTCTGGGCCTTCTTTTTCGGGCTGGTGCTCGCCTCGACGGTGCCCATTCTGCGCGGTATTCCGCGCTGGTCCTGGTCTGTGGTTCTGTTCCTGCTGGTCGGAATCGCAACCGCCCTGCTGGTCAGCGAAATGCGTCCGGCGCAAATCCCGGCGACACCGCTGACGCTTTTCCTGTCCGGGGCTCTGGCGATCTGCGCCATGATACTACCGGGAATCTCCGGGGCCTTTATCCTGCTGCTGATCGGCATTTATCCCCGGGTACTGGCTGCCGTGCACGAACTGCAGCTGTTCAACCTGGTCTGTTTTGCCGCCGGGGCCGCGACCGGCCTGCTGTTGTTCAGCCGGCTGCTCTCCTGGCTGATGCATAATTATGTCGCCCGAACCCTCGCCTTTCTCGCCGGCATACTGCTGGGCAGCCTGAAGATTATCTGGCCCTGGAAGCTTCCGCTGGCCGGCGTCGAGGGGGCGGGGGACAAACTGGCGCCTCTGATGTCCAACACGTCGCCCTCCAGCTATGCGGTACACACGGGGGAGAGTGCCTACCTGGCGGCGGCAGTGGCCGCGGCGATTGCTGCGGCGGCACTGGTACTGGCGGTGGACTGCCTGGGACGAAAATATCGATCAGTGCACACTTAATGAGCACCTTATTTGCCTTTGCGGCAATATGACCTGCCAAAGGTCGGAGTGGCAGCTTTTTCTAAGGGTTTTTGGCGGGATTTCCGAACTTTTTTTTAGACACTTTTCCCATAAATGCGGCCGTCTGATGTAAAAAGAGAATAATGGAATGTCGTCTACTTCAACATAATAAGCACCGATTCTGGCGGGGCATTTGCCCTGTTTCCAGTCCGATTCTTTCAATGGTGTTTAATATATTGAGCTTGGTGCTCTTGTCCCTGGCGCTGTCATCCTGTGCCGGCCACCGGGCCCCCACCAGTTCACTGGAACAGCCTCCAAGCCTGAAGATCAAGCATCACACCGTCAGTCGCGGCGAGACCCTCTATTCCATCGCCTGGCGCTATGGCAAGGATTTCCGCGAGCTGGCGGCCATAAATGGCGTTTCGGCGCCCTACCAGATCTACCCGGGACAACGCCTTCAACTGGTGGGCCGGCCCACCTATGCCGCTGTGCCCCCGGTGGCGAAAAAGCCTTCTTCCGCCCCGAAGGCAAAACCACGGCTGAACGTAAAAACGACGGCGAAGAGCACAAAATCCTTAACAGTCCCTAAGCCGCGTCGCTCGGCTTCACGGGTGGCCAGTTCCTCGATCCAGTGGCGCTGGCCGGCCGGGGGCAAAGTCATCAGCGGTTTCAGGGCGGGGGACCCGCTGCGCAAGGGTGTTGATATCGCCGGTGAAAAGGGAGACTCTGTACTCGCAGCAGCCAATGGCACCGTGATCTACGCGGGGAGTGCGCTGAGAGGCTACGGACGACTGCTGATCGTAAAGCACAGTGAGGAGTACCTGAGTGCTTATGCCCACAACCACAAGCTACTTGTGGAGGAGGGCAGCGAGGTCAAGGCGGGGCAGAGGATAGCGGAACTGGGTTCAAGTGGTACCGACCGCAACAAGCTCCACTTTGAAATTCGACGTAACGGTCAGCCAGTGGATCCCCTGGCGCACTTGCCTTAATCGAGGCCGTAACCCGGGTGGGAGCCGAAGGCTCTGCAAATAAAAATGGACTTTTGATTTGTACCACTTGAGGTAGTCACCGGAATCGTGACGACCGCAAGGTCGGCCGAGATCCGGAGGCTGTCGCACAGACAGTAACCAGCTGGTTGTAGTCGAGTTGATGGTAGTGCGGCTGATATTGGCAAAGTACAAGGAGTAGGGGAAATGGAAGCACAACGGCAAGACCAGTTGATGACTGGCCACGCAGATGATCTTCCTCCTGAGTTGGCAGTAGATCAGAACGAGAAACAGATCAACCACAAAGAGGGCTATACCAACGTCCGCACCCGGAGAACAGCGGCAAATAAAAACTCCGAACCCGCCCCCCTGAAGGCTCAGGTTGTTCACAAAATAGAAAGTCGCAAGTTGGACCGCGACAGTCATTTGCAGAAGAACCTCGATGCCACCCAGTTATACCTGAATGAAATTGGCTTTTCCCCGCTGTTGACCGCTGAAGAAGAGGTCTACTACGCACGCAAGGCGCTGCGCGGTGATGCGGCGGCGAGAAAGCGCATGATTGAAAGCAACCTGCGCCTGGTAGTGAAGATTGCCCGTCGCTATGTCAGCCGTGGCCTGGCTCTGCTGGACCTGATTGAAGAGGGCAACCTGGGCCTGATTCGCGCAGTGGAAAAGTTCGATCCCGAGCGCGGTTTCCGGTTTTCGACTTACGCCACCTGGTGGATTCGCCAGACGATAGAGCGGGCCATCATGAACCAGACTCGCACCATCCGCCTGCCGATCCATGTGGTCAAGGAGCTGAATGTCTACCTGCGCGCATCCCGTGAGCTGGCGCAGAAACTCGACCATGAGCCATCGGCGGAGGAAATCGCCAACCTGCTGGAAAAGCCGGTGGAAGATGTCGAGCGCATGCTGGGCCTGAACGAGCGCGTCACCTCAGTGGATACGCCCATCGGTCCGTCGTCGGAAAAAACCTTGGTGGATACCATTCCGGACCAGCAGGAGTCGGATCCGGCGGAGCTGCTGCAGGACAGTGACCTGTTCGACAGCATCAACCGCTGGCTCGGCGAGTTGCCGGACAAGCAGTGCGAAGTGGTCTCCCGTCGTTTCGGTCTGCGCGGTTTTGAAGCCAGCACCCTGGAAGAGGTCGGTCGCGAAATCGGCCTGACCCGGGAGCGTGTGCGCCAGATCCAGGTGGATGCGCTCAAGCGACTGCGCGAAGTGATGGAAAAACAGGGGCTCGACGGCCAATCGCTGTTTGGCAACCTGTAAGGCAAGTCAAAAATGCGAAAGCCCGCGAAGGCATCGGTCTTCGCGGGCTTTTTTATTGGATGGGAATAGACTCTTACACAGTATCGCGGCCTATTTTTGCGCCCAGCGCCCGAGGTTGTCCTGGTAGTACTCACCGGGAGCCACACGGGCTTCCAGTTTCTCAGCCGCGCGCGCCGCAACCTGGGCGATGTCGATATTGTTGCGCTTGGCGATCCTCGCGTACTCCGCCTTGCGCTTGGCGTTGACCTCCGCCACCAGTCTTTCCAGCTCCGGTGAACTCTGGTTCACGACGGCGATGTAGCCGCTGTTCGCCTCACCCACAAGGCCCTGGCTCTTGGCTTCGTTCAGGGTGATGGCCATGGCCGGCAGTGCGATCGCCAGACCCAGCCACAGCAGGGCAGTCTTGATAAGCTTCATGATTCGCCTCCTTAGAAAATGCCTTCTTTGTCCTCGAACAGGTCGTCCAGCTCCCTGTCGACCTTCACGCGGATCTCGTGCTCGATCTTTACGTTCAGGTTGACGGTAATCGGCTCGCTGGGGGCCTGCACCGCCACTGTCGGCGTGCACCCCGCGGTAATCGTGGCGCAGAGCAGCAGTGCGGGAATCAGTCTGGTGGTCGTCATCTGACGCTCCTCAGGGTTAAACATCAGGGTCATTGTAGCGGGCCTAGCTTAACCCAATCTGAATCCGTGTGTTTCGATCGGGTTCACCAAACATAACTGCTCGGGACCCGGAAAAGAATGCCATAGCTTGATACGAAGGTCCTGATGCCGGGGGAAGTTTGCGGGACAGTGACTCGGGCCATCCATGGCCCTCGCCCTTTGGGCGCCTTCGGCGTCCAAAACGGCAATCCTGCCGTTTTGTCAGCGAGGGGGACCTCGCTGCCAAGCCTACAGGGATGTATTGAGGGGGGCGCCTAGTCCGTGTCCCGCAAACTTCCACCGGTAGCAGGCCGCCCAGGCTTCTCTTACTGGCAACGGGGGGTGAGTAGTGTCACCGAACCTGCTTCTCCAGCGCTTCCGTCAGGTCCCGGCTCGCCTGCAACGAGCGCAGCATATCGGGGACGTTGTTCTCCAGGTTCAGGTTTATGACAAGGTCCCGGTCCGCGGCCACCGATTCGCTGCGTCCCACCAACTTCAGTTGCAACTGCATGTCGCCGCTGGGCGGGTATTCCAGTGTGCCGGAGAGTTCCCGGTAGTTGTAGTCCTCCAGGGCCCCGGCGAGCAGTTTCAGCTGTGGATTGCTGGACAGCATTTCGGCGGAGAAGGCTCCGTAGTAGCGCAGGCGGCCGCCTGGGGGGCGGGCCTTTACCTGCCCCTGTTTCACGGTTACCCCCTCGGCGCTGGTAACCAGGGGGATCTGCAGGTCGAGGATGCCAGTGGCGGCGAAGTTCTCCGCCTCCATCTCCCGGGTCAGTTCCCTGAGGGAGATGCCATCGATGCGGACCTGGCTTCTGCGCTCTTCACCGGCCAGGTTCCATATCAACTGCGGAGACTCCAGGGTGCCGCCGAGCAGCTCCGCGCTCACTGTGCTGAGGGTCAGGTCCTGTTTTTCGTCGAGCGCCAGGGAAAAGTGGATATTCTCGATCGACAGTCCCACGTCCAATGTATCCAGCCGTATTGCTTGAGGTCCGTCCGTGATCCATAACTTCCCCTGCCGCTGCAGCGAAATATCCCCTTGAAGGCCTGCCGCGAAGCTGTCGCCGTGGACTGCCGCCACCTCTTCCAGCTGCATATGGATAGAATCCTCTTGTGCCGACGGCCAGGAGTAACGCCCCCGGGCGGAAAGGGTGCCGGCGACTATATCCACCGGTAGCCCCTGCACCGATTGGCCCAGTGATTGCGTCCGGCTGAATTCCACGGGTGCCAGGGTAAAGTTTGCGCCGCCTTTGTTGCCTTCCAGGTCGTGTCGCCACTGGGTCTGCAGCCGCATGGCGCCCATCAGGACCTGGCCCTTCCCGGTGAGGGTATCGCCGTTTAACGCCAGGTCGCCTTCCAGCGTGGCGTCCAGTTTGTAGCGGCCCTGGACCTGCAGCTTGAGATTGCCCGAGCGGTAGCCGGCACTTAAAGAGGGCTGGTCGCCCACCCGCCTGAATTGCAGATTTTCGAAAATCAGGGAGCCCGAGGATTGCAGCTCGGGAGCCTTTAACATCGAGACGTTGGCTGTCAGTTCCGCACTCTCACAAATCGGCTTCCCCTTGGCGAAAGTGCATTCCAGTTGAGGGGACTGCAGGGACAACTGCTCGATTTCTACCGAATCCTGAGTGATGTTTTCCGCCCGGAATTCTATTTGCCGGAGCTGCCACCGCAGGTGATCTCCTTTCAGCGCCAGCTCGACCTGTGTACCGACCGAGGGTTTTCCTATGGAGAGTTTGTTGGCCTCCCTGACCAGTTCCGGTGACTCGGCGCTCAGTTCCAGCGAGCAGCTGGTCCCATCGGTGATACGGCAGTCTAGCCGTTGCAGCTGGGAGACGATGGTGGTTTTTTGCCGCTCTTCTTGTGCCTTCAGTTTCACCGCCTTGCCTGCGATGTGGAGCTCACCGGGCCACTGATCGGCCTGCAGGGCCAGCACTTCCGGCAGTTGGATTTCAACCGATCCTCTCCGCCAGCCGAGCTGTGCCAGCCCTGAATCAGCATCATCGCCCGCGGCGACGGTGAGGCTCGCGCGGCTCTCCGGCAGCAGGGCCAGGTTGATATCGTCCAGCCAGCTCTGTCCATCGTCTCTGAGCTCGGTTAGCGGTATCAGTTTTGCCGATCCACGGAAACTTATTACCCCGTCCGCCGAATCCAGCGAAAGGGGTGCGAACTTTTGCTGCCAGTCCGGGGACGCCAGCAGTGGATTGGCAGCCTGGAGATCGAGAGTGCCGTCAATATCGAGCGCCGGCCTTCCCTGGGCTGTGCTGGTGTCGAATCTGGCCCGAAGCAGCGGCGGCTGCGCGCCGGCAGCCTGCTCACCCCGGAGGGTCAGGTCGATGGTTCCGCTGCCGGAAAAGTCCTCCGGCCGCAGGGGGTGCAGCGAGCTGAGCCTGACGGCAATCGGGTCGGTGGTGGACACGGTAGCATTGATCTCCCCATCCAATAGCCCTTTGGGTAGTGGAATACGCACGGACTCACTCTGCAGTCCCAGCGAAACCTCCCGGTATTCACCAAACTGGAGAATTTGATCCGGCAGCTGAGCGCGGATGCTGGCGGACAACTTCCCTGTCGCGCCCGCGGCAATCTCGTCGAGGTTTGCGGGCAGGGGGAGGCCCTTGATCTGCTGCAGGTCGGATTGCAGTTGCGCTGTGCCGCGCCACTGGCCGGCTTCGTCCTGTACCAGCTCGCCGGTCAATGAAAGGGCGCGGCTCTGCCGGTCCGTATCCAGCTGCGCGGTGATTTCCAGCTGTCTGTTGCGCAGCTGGAGTTGCACAGACAGTTGTTGCCCCCGACTGGAAAAGTTCGCGTGGACGGCCTGCTTTTCGAAATTCCGGATGAGCTCCAGTCGTCCGCCTCGGGCGTCAGCGCCCTGCAAACTCAACTCCTCTACCAGCAACTTCTCCGGCAGGTACCTCTGTAGCAGTTGTATCGATTCGCTGAGGCTGACATCCTGCGGAGAGGGCGTCTCTGCAGCCGTCTCCGATGGCGGATCCCCTGCCTCGGTTGCTGCGGGCGTGTAAGCCAGGCTTGCGATTGTCAGCTGGCTGCGGTTTTCCCCGGCGGAAAAAACCAGGCTCCAGGGGTGCCGCAACCGCAGATCGCGCAGTTGCAGCTGTGCGCCCGAGCTGAGGGAGAGCCGCAGCCGCTCAATGGAGAGCCTCTCCAGGCCGAGTTGCAAGCCGTTCAGCCCCTCGACACGGCTGCCTTCCAGCAGGGGATTGACCAGCTTCGGCGCCAGCCGGTCCCCGTCCCACCAGACCCAGCTGCAGGCTGCGACCAACAGCAGCACTACGGCGAGTGAAATAAGGCGGGATTTTCGCACGGGGCACCTCGATTGACCGGATATTGGCGCTGATATGGATTGTAGGTCGGGCGTCACTGCGCTCAGCCCAACCTGCGTATTTTCCGAGTCCCGCCGGGGCGAGTAGTGCCAGTTTAACCGGCCCGGTACTGATAGTCTTGAATCTCGTCGCCGCGCCCTTGGCAGTGGCAGCGAAATCTATATAGTGGGTATCTTCCCCGCCGGCTTCCCGGTGGAGGCTCGGTTTGTCAGAACGGAATACCCCTGTAATTGCTATGAAAGACGCCCAACCCCGCACCGTTTACCTGAAGGATTACCGGGTACCGGACTACCTGGTCGACAGCACAAGGCTCCACTTCGAACTGCAGCCCAAGGCCACCCTGGTCAAGTCGCAGCTGAAGATCCGCCGCAATCCGGACGCCGGGGAGGGGCTGCCGCCGCTGCTGCTGGACGGCCTGGAGCTGGAGCTGTTGTCCGTCTCCATCGACGGCCAGCTGGTGCCCGCCAGCCGCTATCGCGAGCTGCCGGAGGGGCTGTCGGTCCCGGTGGAATCGCCGGAGTTTGTGCTGGAAATCCACAACCGCATCAACCCGGAGGACAACACCTCCCTGGAGGGCCTCTACCTGTCCAACGGCATGTACTGCACCCAGTGCGAGGCGGAGGGCTTCCGCAAGATCACCTATTACCCGGACCGCCCGGACGTGATGTCGAAGTTCACCACCACCATAGTGGCGCCGCGCCAGTACCCGGTGCTGCTGTCCAACGGCAACGAGATAGAGCGGGGCACCACCGAGGACGGGCGCCAGTTCGTCACCTGGGAGGACCCCTTCGCCAAACCCGCCTACCTGTTCGCCCTGGTGGCCGGCGACCTGCAGCAGGTGGAGGACAGCTATACCACTGCCAGTGGCCGCCAGGTGAAGCTGCAGATATTTACCGAGGCGAAGAATATCGGTAAGTGCGACCACGCCATGCGCTCGCTGAAGAAAGCCATGCGCTGGGACGAAGCCGTCTACGGACGCGAGTACGACCTGGATATCTTTATGGTCGTGGCTGTGGATCACTTCAATATGGGCGCCATGGAAAACAAGGGCCTGAATATCTTCAACTCCGCCTGCGTGCTGGCGAGCCCGGAGACGGCCACCGACACTACTTTCCAGCGCATCGAGTCCATCGTCGGCCACGAGTATTTCCACAACTGGTCCGGCAACCGGGTCACCTGCCGCGACTGGTTCCAGCTGAGCCTGAAGGAGGGCTTTACCGTATTCCGCGACGCCGAGTTCTCGGCGGATATGAACTCCCGCGCGGTCAAGCGCATCGAGGATGTGTCCATGCTGCGCACCGCCCAGTTTGCCGAGGACGCTGGCCCCATGGCCCATCCGGTGCGCCCGGATTCCTATATGGAGATTTCCAACTTCTACACCCTGACCGTGTACGAGAAGGGCGCGGAAGTGGTGCGCATGATCCACACGCTGCTGGGCGCCGAGGGTTTCCGTAAAGGCAGCGACCTCTACTTCGAGCGCCACGACGGCCAGGCGGTAACCTGCGAGGATTTCGTGGTGGCGATGGAGGATGCCAACGACGTCGACCTGACCCAGTTCCGCCGCTGGTACAGCCAGGCGGGCACCCCGGTGTTGGAGGTGACCGATGCCTACGACGAGGCCAGCGGCAACTATGCCCTGACCGTCAGGCAGTCCTGCCCGCCCACGCCGGGCCAGGAGGAGAAGCTGCCTTTCCATATCCCGCTGGCGATCGGCCTGCTGGGCGCCGACGGCGGCGATTTGCCACTGGATGCCGCCGGTACCACCCAGATGGTGCTGCAGGTGACCGAGGCGGAACAGACCTTCAACTTCAGCGGTCTCACAGAAAAACCGCTGCCGTCACTGTTGCGCGGCTTCTCGGCGCCGGTCAAGGTGCGCTACGGCTACAGCACGGAGCAGTTGCTGTTCCTGATGCGCCGCGATTCCGACGAGTTCAACCGCTGGGACGCCAGCCAGCGCCTGGCCTTTATGGCGTTGGAGCAACTGCAACAGGTATACCGCCGGGGCGAGGCCTTGAAATTGCAGCCGGAACTGGTGGAAGCCTACCGCAGCGTGCTGCGCAACCGCGATCTGGATCCGGCCCTGGTGGCGGAAATGCTGGCCCTGCCGAGCGAGCAGACACTGGCGGAGGAGTCCGGGCAGATAGACGCCGAGGCCATCATCGCCGCGCGCAAGTTTGCCCGCGGTGTCCTGGCCGAGGCGCTGAAAGACGACCTGTTGGAGTGCTACCAGCGGCTGCATACAGACAAGCCCTACAGCCCCAACGCCGCTGATATCGCCGAGCGCAGACTGAAAAACACCTGCCTGGCCTACCTCTGTGTCACCGAAGAGGAGGACGCGCTGGCCCTGGCCCAGGCCCAGTTCGACACTGCCGCCAATATGACCGACAGCGCCGCGGCCCTGGCTTCGCTGGTCAATCACGCTAGCGACGCCGGTGCCGACGCGGCCCTGGAGAGCTTCTATCGGCGCTGGCAGGGGGACACCCAGGTGGTGGAACTCTGGTTCGGCATGCAGAGCAGCAGTGCCAAACGGGGCACCCTGGAAACGGTGCGCATGCTGATGCAGCACCCGGCTTTCGAACT
Source organism: Microbulbifer sp. SE14 (assembly GCF_059834885.1). Taxonomy (NCBI): domain Bacteria; kingdom Pseudomonadati; phylum Pseudomonadota; class Gammaproteobacteria; order Cellvibrionales; family Microbulbiferaceae; genus Microbulbifer; species Microbulbifer sp. SE14. Next base: position 30,526 of record NZ_JCBAJA010000019.1, read on the forward strand.
GAAAAACCCCAACAAAGTGCGCGCGGTCATCGGCGGCTTCGCCAACCGCAACTTCACCCGGTTCCACAGCGCCGACGGCAGCGGCTTCGATTTCGTCGCCGAGCAGGTGATCACCCTGGACAAGCTCAACCCGCAGATAGCCGCACGGCTGGTGATACCCCTTACCCGCTGGAAGAAATACAGCGGCGAGCTGGGCACAAGGATGCAACGGGCGCTACAGTCGGTGATGGATTCCGGCAGGCTGTCTGCGGATCTCTACGAGGTGGTCAGCAAAAGCCTGGCTTGATGCGCCGGGTGCCGGCCCGGCACACCTGTAGGAGCCTGCTTGCAGGCGAACAGGAGCAGAGTCCCGTAGCCGTTCGCCTGCAAGCAGGCTCCTACAAAACCGGCCTAACTCAACAGCACTGAGCCTGGTAGGCGAACCTTGCAAGCGAATCTACTAGAAGCTATTTCATAACTACTGTGCGGGCGCCTGGCGGCGTCCGGCGGTGCTGGTGCGCCAGCCCGGTCGCAATGCTCATGCACTAGAGTACACTCCGCTTCCTGCGCTCCGGCGGCCACCACCAGCCTCCCGCTCGTTACGTTATGAAACAGCTTCTAATCATTTAACCCCATTCCATCGAGAATCCTCGGCATACATTTCTCAATTCTCGATTCGCGGGTTTTGGACTGCTTGGCTCCCGAAAAATACAGGATGTACGCCCTCTGTCGTCCCGGCGTCAGGGCTTCAAAGGCGGTTTTCAAGGCGGCGTCGGCGTCCAGTCTGCTTTGAAGTTCTTCGGGCACGGGTTCCGGGTTCTTTTTGAAGGCCACTTTCAGCCCGGCCTTCTCCGCTTCAATGGCTTCGCGGATATAGGCTTTCAGGGTGATTTCCATATCAACAATGTCCTGGGCACTGGTAAACGGAATCCGGCGTGCCCCCTGCGTACTCTGTCCGGGTTTCTCCAGTATGCCATCTGGGTCTTTTAATAAAGCGCCCTTGGTAAACAGGATTGCACAGGACTCCTTGAAGCCCTGGAGTATGATGACGTTGTTTTCCCGGAAGGTGTAACAGGGCTTGCCCCACTTCAATTCCTCGGTCAGGTCACAATCGAGGGCAATCGCTCTCAATTTTTCCATTTCTCTCTGCCATTTCCTGGCCTTGCTTAAATATGTGTCGACCTTGGGATTTACTCTGTTCATTGGTTGATGCTCCGGTGTAATGTGAGCTTCGGGCTGCCTGGAGTGGTTGCTCACCATCTCTGGGGCCAGTTAAAGAGGTCTCAGTACCAGTCTGCCGTAGGCAATAAACAGGCATATGGCTGCTACGACAAGCCAGTAAGCTATAGAGCCGTAGGTTTTGTCGCCTGAAAGAATATGCAAACCGGAGAAGAGAAACATTTCCGCGGCGATGCAGATCGCCGCGATAGGAGCCAGGATGGCCAGCGGCCTATAGAATATCGGGAGGACCAGGCCCAGGGCGCAAAGCAGCTCAAACACGCCCAGCGAAAGCCAGAGCCCGTGAGGGATCGCTTTCAGGGAAGGCACGGCCTGTTCAGAATTGGAAAACTTCCATACCGCGCCCACGGCGGTATGCAGCGCGAGAACAACTTGAAGGACCCACAAGAAAATATTCACGATTCGTCTCCTTACAGAAAATTTATTGGTCCGCTAGATACTTCCGGATATGCCTCTTTAATCCTTGTTCTGGATTCTAATGCTATTCAGTGCCTTCCTTCCCGAAACGGGCCCGCATTTTCGCCAGGACATACCCCCACGCGTGCTCGTGGCGAAGCCCCTCTTCGTCATCGGGTATATTGGTGTGATTCACGTGCACCTGGGTTTTTCCTTCTACGGCTTCGAAAGACAGAGTCACGACCGACTCCATCCCCCGGGTTGCCTCGGAAACCCATGTGTGTCGGATCCTGTGGGGTTTTTCGAGAGTGATGAAGCGGCCGTAGTGCGCTACCTCCCGGCCTTCCAGCTGGTACATGCTGTAGAAAAGACCGTCGACTTCTGGCGGGTTGACTATCGCCTTGGGCACGCCAAACCAGGGGCTTCCCGGGCTTGTACTGTCCAGCCAGGCCTCAAACACCTCGTCCGGGCTGGCATTGATCTTCCGGGTAAGATTGATTTCCGTGGTTTTTGCTTGTTGGTTCATTCCGCAGTCATCCATTTTTGCTGTCAAAATATTCCTCAAGGCGATCCAGGTGCTGGGTCCAGAATTTCTCGTAGGAGTGAATCCATCGCGCGATCTCCTTCAGGGGTTTTGGGTCAAAAGCTATAACGTGATCGCGCCCCACCCTGGTTCTCCGGACCAGCCCGGCATGCTCGAGAACCTTGAGGTGCTTTGAAACCGCATTCAGCGACATATCGAATGGCTCCGCGATCTCGGTTACGCGCGCGGGCCCCTCGCTCGACAGGCGGGCGATGATTGCCCGTCGGGACTCATGGGAGAGAGCGGAAAGTGCGCTGTCGAGTTGATTCATGATTAAATTCAACCATAAGGTTGAATTTCTGTCAAATGGAGCATAAGTTATTGAATATATTGCATTTTATGCAGGGGTCTTGTCGGATGGGGACTTTTCGGTCCGGCTCCGGGTAGTCGCGGGCCTCGGCTCCTACAGAATGTGGCTGCGCTTTTCCTCTCCCAGCCGCACCAGTTCCAGCGCGTCCCCCTCCCGGCGCAGTTCCGTCACCGAGGCATAATCCGGCCGGAACTGCTGAATCCGCCGGTTGCCGCGAATATGCGCCACCACCGAGTTGATCACCATGAAATGGCAGAAGACCGCCGTGTCCTCTTCCAGGCCGAGCAGGTATTGCACTATACCCCGGCGCCAGTCCCTCTGCCTGATATCGCCTTCATCCCAGTCTCTGTCCAGCAAAGCCCGGATCCACTGTGCGCGATCACTGAGCGGCATTCCCAGGGGGGAGGGGATTTCGCTCACAGCAGCCTCCAGCAACACAGAGCGCCGCCAGAGTTCCGCCAATGGCTGTGCCGTCTGCTGTGCGCGGATTTTTGGGCTGCTTGCCAGTGTAACCGGCTTGGTGGGGGCCAGTTCCCGGGCGAGCTTTTCCGCCTGCTTGCGCCCCAGCTCGGTCAGCTCCGGATCCGGAATCGTCGGGCCTTTCGCGGCCTCGCCGTGGCGAATCAATAGTATTTTCGTCATTGAGACTAGAGATAACCGTTCAGCAAGTCGTCTGGTATATCTTGCCACAGGGCCGCCAGTTCCGCCGTATCGAAGGGGCGTGCCGAGGGGTGATCGCCGAAGCGGCGGCTGTGGCCTCGGTCAAAAGCGGGCCAGTCGTCTCCAGGGATGCCGCATTCAGCGAAATTGAGCCAGGCCTCTCTCATGGCGCCACTCAGCTTGTGCGCCTCGGTCTCGCCGCCGTAGAGGGGCTGCAGGGACTCCGCGTCGTGAGTGCCGAACACATAGCCCAGCTCAACCGCGTGGCAGGCGCCCAGCATGGGCTGGGCCGCCAGCGGTTGGGCAAAGTGATAGTGGTAACGGTCACCGCCGTGCGCCTGCAGCAGGCGCAGGCCGGGCAGGGTGAACACCATGTCGGTGAGCAGCAGGTTCCAGGTGCGGCTCCACTCGGGCCAGGGGTTCCCATTCATACTCCTGGCCAGCCGGTAGTAGTGATCCAGCAGCGGATCGAGCGCCTGTTGTGGCAGCAGCCACTCCAGGCGCGCGCGTATCTGCCGGTCGTCCAGGGTAAAGCTCTCGGGATTGATCGCGCTGAACAGGTTCCACTCATCGAGGTTGCTGCCCAGCAGCAGTGAAACATCGGCGCCGCTGCCGCTGCGTAGCGCCTCCAACGGCTCGATATCCAGCAGCTCGCCATCGAGCACCGGCTTGAAAGGCAGCTGGCCCCAGCTCTGTTCCATGCGTGGGTCTGACAGTACTGCTTGCTGTGCCTGCAGCAGGCTTTTTGTGTTGGCGCGGTGCAGCGAATTTCCACCGCCAATCCGCTCCAGATGCTCGATAAACGCCTGCGCCAGGTTGTTCGCCCTGTCCCGGGAGTGCATGGCGCGGGGATTGCCGCTCTGTACTATGGCGCGCCGAAACAGGCCGCGACAGCGGGGCGCGGCCAGCAGGGCGGCGATGCTCATGGCACCGGCGGATTCACCGAACAGGGTGATATTGTCCGGATCGCCGCCGAAAGCGGAAATATTTTTGTGCACCCACTCGAGTGCCGCTATCTGGTCCAGAATCCCCTCGTTGCCGCTGGCGGGAATATCGCTGATATCCCGCAGGCGCAGGAAACCGAGAGCACCCAGGCGGTAGTTGAAGGTCACCACAATGGCGCGTCCACTGGCCGCCAGGCGGCAGCCGTTGTAGATCTCCTGGCAGCCGGACCCCATATAGAAGGAGCCGCCGTGTACCCAGAGCATTACGGGCAGTTTTTTGCCGTCCGAGTCCGCCGGCGCATAGATATTCAGATACAGGCAGTCTTCGTTTTCCGGCGGCTCGCCTTTGGGGCCGCGCACTTCGATCAGCGCCGAGGGGTTTTGTGCCGCCGGCATGCCGAAGTCAAAGGCGTTGAACGGAGCCTGCCCGGGCGGCAGCGGTTGCGGTGGCTGCCAGCGCAACTCCCCGACGGGAGGGCGGGCATAGGGAATGCCGAGAAACCGGTACACTCCTGTCTTTTTATCGACTTTGCCAACTATCGGCCCTGCCGGGGTGTCCACTAGCGGGGTATTTTTTCTCTTGCTGTCATAAAGGTTTCCGATGTCCGCGTCACTGTTCATTGAAGACGTCCTGGTCCTTTTTGTACTTCGATCCATGGCTGGTCAGTTCAGTATAGCGGGCGCTGTTTTTACTCCCGTCTCATCCATAACCAAGACTCTTCGTTACAGGTGATCTCGTCGAGTTCTATGACGCGGAGTTCCTCGCCAGACCGGTTCCGGATGTGATGCAGCCCGGATTCCACCACCCAGAAGTTTTGCCAGAAAAGTAGAGCCGACATACCCGGCCGAAAGGCCCGGTTTTTCTGCTGGGGAAAGAAACCGGACACTTCATAAAGTCTGCGCTCAAGGGCAATTTGTCCGGATTCAATTTTGCATAAAAAAATTGAGTAGCTGGCGTAACTAACGTCTTTTCTGTGCTTGAAAAGTCCCTTATATCAGTCCATACCATAACTATCTGTTCAAATTTTATTCATTAATTGCTCAAGGAAGAGAGGAGTAGACACAGCAAGGATTGAAATCACGCCATGCAATAATCCCCTAATAGCAGATGGAGTGTCAGCCTGCAATCCAGTGTGTAGATGGATTTATTTTCACTTGATGTAAGTGGTAGGTGAAGGAATGATCTCAAAGATTTTCGACAAACAAACCGGCTCGGTTAAAGAGCTGCCACTCGAGAACCTGAATTTATCTTCTCCCGGGCTCGTAGTACTTCCGGTGGGCTTAGACGAGATTGCATCTTATGCCAGGAACGGTTTCGACCTGGTCATCATTCTGAAGTCTGGAGAGAGCTTAGTCATTGCCAACTTTTTCAGGGTTGACGAAGAAGGCGTCCACAGCGAACTGGCCTTCAATGGTGAGGATGGCCCCGTGCTGTTGGCAATGTCCGGCGATCCGGGAACCATTTTCTCCATGGCGGCGGGCCCTGCCGGAGGTGTGATCCCGGTAGGTGCACCTGTTGCCGCTTCAAGTGCCGGAGCGTCCCCCTGGCTGATCGCGGGGTTGGTTGCGCTTGGACTGGTTGCGGCGATTGCGATTGCGGACGACGATGACGGCGATGACCTGGGGCCTCCCCCAGAGCCGCCACCGCCCCCTCCTCCGCCATCACCTCCGCCGCCTCCGCCTCCGCCTCCGCCTCCGTCGGATCAGCCGAAGCCGCCACCGTTAACACCTACGGATGGTGATGCAGACGCCGACACGGATGCGGATGCCGACGCAGACACAGATGCAGATGCCGACGCGGATGCCGATGCAGACGCAGATGCGGACGCGGATGCGGATGCCGATGCGGATGCGGATGCCGATGCGGACGCGGATGCCGACGCGGATGCCGATGCCGATGCCGATGCGGATGCGGATGCGGATGCGGATGCGGATGCGGATGCCGATGCGGATGCGGATGCCGATGCGGACGCGGATGCCGATGCGGACGCGGATGCCGATGCGGACGCAGATGCGGATGCCGATGCGGACGCAGATGCGGATGCCGATGCGGATGCGGATGCCGATGCGGACGCAGATGCGGATGCGGATGCGGATGCGGACGCCGACGCGGATGCCGACGCGGATGCGGATGCGGACGCCGACGCGGATGCCGACGCGGATGCCGACGCGGATGCGGATGCGGACGCCGACGCGGATGCCGATGCGGATGCCGACGCAGATGCCGATGCGGACGCCGATGCCGATGCGGATGCGGATGCGGACGCCGACGCGGATGCCGATGCGGATGCCGATGCCGATGCGGATGCCGACGCGGATGCCGATGCGGACGCCGATGCGGACGCCGATGCGGATGCCGACGCGGATGCCGACGCGGATGCCGACGCGGATGCCGATGCGGACGCCGACGCGGATGCGGATGCCGATGCCGATGCGGACGCCGACGCGGATGCGGATGCCGATGCGGATGCCGATGCGGATGCCGATGCGGATGCCGACGCGGATGCGGATGCCGACGCGGATGCGGATGCCGATGCCGATGCCGACGCCGACGCTGACGCGGATGCCGACTCTGACGCGGATGACTGCCTAGAGGACCTCTTCGAACTCGTGGAGTCCGTAACCGAGGAGCTGACCGAGGACCTGTCGGACTACATCGAGAGCGGTGGCCGCGATTCAGAGGTGATCTATGACCTGGTGGATGCCGCCGTAGAAGAGGTCAATGAGGCGATATGGGATTGCCTCGATGAACTCCTTGGTCACGGCGACTCTGTGACAGCGTCGGGGCAGCTTGCCCTCCAGGGAGGCGACTTCACCCTCGTCGACGAGTTCGGCGGCGATGTTGTCTCGCTCTACGATGCAGAGTTCGATTTCGCGGATGATGCCGATACCCAGCTGTGGCCGGACGGCGGCGGCAGTGCCGAGGATGTCGGGCCAGGCGGCCACGATTCGTATCCGCCAACACTGAACTTTGCGGATCTGGTGGATGAGCCCGGTACGGAAAGCGACTCACTGTTCGCACAGGGTGAAGGTGACGGATTGCCTCCGCCACTGGATATCTCCAGCGGGTGCGACAGCCAAATGGATACCGCGATGCATGCACAGACGGATGACCAGCTCCAGGATCTGTGGCAGCAAAACGGGTTCAATGACGTATGAATTCATAGAGGAGATTGATGCCGAAACACACCGGGCCGCAAGGCCCGGTGTTTTTGTTGGACTAGACTGGAAAGCGGAATTCTATAAATTAGGTATGCCGGCCCAGTGTGGCGACAGCCCGATATAAACAGTTGTCAACGGTAAGCGAGTAGTGAATCGAATAAAGCGACTATGGATGGTTTCGCTCTCTTCGGCGATGTTTTTATGGATGCATCAGGCCCGGGCGGAAGATATGGAAGTTGTCAGCCCGACGGCGCTGCAGTCGGAAGTGGTTCAATCGCCGACCGGGACGTACCTCCCCCTAAGAGATGGGCTGGCTGCCCAAGAGCTGGATCTTGTCAGTGCGGTTCATCGAGCCGTTGAGTGGCACCCCAGCATCTCCGAGTCCGTCGGGGCTCTGCATCAGCAACAGGAGAATGTCCGGGCGGCCAAGGCCGGTTACTTCCCGCAAGTTGGTGTCAATTTCGTCGCCGGGCGCGACACCGAAGACGACAGCGATGGTGACGGCCATGTGGTCCAGATCTATGCATCGCAGATGCTTTATGACTTCGGCAAGGTGTCCAGTGAAGTCGACCTGGCGACTGCGGGTATGAGGCGCTCCCGGGCCAGGGTGCTGCAATCGATCGATACCGTGGCCCGCGACGCGGCCCAGGCGGCCATCGAAGTGCAGCGTTACCAGGCGCTGCTGAAAACTGCCCAGGAGCAGATCGAAGGTGTCTCCGCCATTGCCTCCCTGGTGCAAATGCGCAGCGACAGGGGCGCGAGCTCCCGCTCCGATGTACTCCAGGCCCGGTCCCGTATGGAAGCCGCCCGTGCGTCCAGGCAGCAGGTTCAGGCACAACTCAACCGCTGGCGCAGCACCCTGCAGTACCTGATGGGCAGTCGCAACCGTTTCAGCATGTCCATGGATATCCCGGTACCTGTCAGTGATGCCTGTCAGGCGGAATCGCCGGAGCTTCCCGCCGTGCCGGAAGTGTTGATTGCCGAGGCGTCGCGGGCAGAGGCCATGGCGCGTATGGAAGAGGCGAAAGCGGGGGCCTGGCCGACACTCTCGCTGGATGCCAGCGTCAACAACTATCTCGACCAGCAGTATGTGGATGCCAACGCATTGGACCAGAATGAAAATGCGATCTTCCTGAACCTGTCCATGCCGATATACCAGGGAGGCAGGATCTCGGCCAACAAGCAGTCCACCGTCTATGCGCTGCGCGCTGCAGATGCGGCGAAAGACGCGGCGCGCCTGTCGGTGATGCAGGATCTTCTCGCGGCACAGGAAGAGGCCAGTGGACTGACGCAAAGCCTGTCCATTCTCAGTGCGCGCGAGCGGGCAATTGCCGAGACCCGGGACCTTTACAGGAAGCAGTATTCCTCTCTCGGCACCCGCACCTTGCTGGATCTGCTCAATGCCGAGCAGGAGCTGCACCAGGCGCGCCTGGAAAAAAACAATACCCGCTATGATCTGAACCGACTTCAAATAGACTGCCTCTATAACCTTGGCGAACTCAGGAGGGTCTTCCAGCTTGAGGGCCGTGAGATACAGGGCGTGGAGGTGCTACCGTGAGCGAGAGTGAAATTGCGGGTGCGGAAGCGACTCTCCAGCCGCTACAGGCAACCGGTGAACAGCTGGACTACGCTCCCTGGCTGGACGCCATCCTGGCGGTTGCCCGGCACTACCGCCTGGAATACTCGGCGGAAAATGTGCGCATCTCCGCCCACTGGAGCGGGGAGGAGTCCACCGGAAACCTGATCCGACATATGGCCAGGCAGGCCGGCCTGACGGTCAAGTTTGCCCGCTATGAGGAATCCCTTCTCACACCCTGGCGACTGCCGCTGGTCGTCCAGTTCAAGGACGGACAGGTGGGGGTTGTCGAAACCATTGCCGGCGACGGCAGCCTCGGTGTCCTCTACAGCGGTGACCAGGGCCTGCAGAGCAGCATCAGTGCCGAAAGCATTGCCGGGCAGGTTTCCCAGGTTGTGGTGTTACGCCCTGCGAAGACGGTCACGGATGCGCGGGTCGACGACTATATCAAGCCGGACAACAAGCACTGGTTCCGCAAAATCATCCTGCGCGACCTGAAACCCTATGGGCACGTCATGTTGGCCACGACGGTCGCCAATACCCTGGCGCTGTCCGGAATCCTCTTCGCCAGGCAGGTCTACGATCGGGTGATACCGGCGGAATCCATGCCGACCCTGTATGTGCTGTTCAGCGGTGTGATGCTGGCCGTGGTATTCGATTTCATCATGCGCACCATGCGTGTGAGGATCACCGACCTACTGGGCAAGCGCGCGGATATTCGCGTTTCCGACCAGGTGTTCGGCCATGCTGTGCGCCTGCGGAATTCCGCCAGGCCCAAGTCCACTGGCACCTTTATATCCCAGATCCGCGAGCTGGAGCGGGTGCGCGACATGGTGACCTCCACCACCATTCTGGCGCTGGCGGACATGCCCTTCTTCCTGCTGTTCCTGGTGGTGATGTGGGTGATTGCCGGCCCGCTGGTGCTCGTGCCCCTGGCGGCGGTGTTTGCGCTGATCATTCCCGGGCTGCTGGTGCAGGGAAAACTGGCCAAGCTGGCGGCCGAGTCGATGCGCGAGTCCTCACTGCGCAATGCCATGCTGGTGGAAACCATCCAGGGTATGGAGGATATCAAGGCCCTGCAGGCGGAGCAGCGCTTCCAGCGTCAGTGGAATCACTACAATGCGGTGACGGCGGATTCCAACCTGAAGTTGCGCTACCTGGTCAACATGCTGATGACCTGGACCCACAACGTCCAGTCTTCCGTGTTCGCGCTGATAGTGCTGTTTGGCGCGCCCATGGTGATGTCCGGCGATATGACTACCGGCTCCCTGGTGGCCGCCTCGATACTCGGCTCGCGCATGATGTCGCCGATGGCGCATGTCACCCAGGTCCTGAGCCGCTGGCAGCAGGCCAGGTTTGCGCTGCAGGGACTGGACGAGATCATGAAACTGCCGGTGGACCACCCGGAGGGCAGCAAGCGGGTGCACAAGCCGGTGATTCGGGGTGAATACCACTTCAAGCGGGCGATTTTCCAGTATGGGGGCTGTGACGCCGAACCGGCACTGATGGTTTCCGAGCTGTCCATTGAACCCGGGGAACGCATAGCGGTGCTGGGAAAAAACGGCGCGGGCAAGTCGACCCTGTTGCAGGCCCTGGCCGGCGCACTGGAGGCCAGCAGTGGCCGCGCCAACCTGGACGGCGTGTGTATGGCGCATATAGACCCGGCGGATATCCGCCGCGACGTCGGCCTGCTCAGCCAGAATGCCGGCCTCTTTCACGGCACCCTGCGGGAAAACCTGACCCTCGGTGCGCCCCATGCTACGGACGAGGAAGTTCTCTGGGCCCTGGATATGAGTGGGGCGCTGGAGCTGGTGCAGAAAATGCCCCGGGGCCTGGACCATATGATCCTGGAAGGCGGCCTGGGTCTTTCCGGCGGCCAGCGGCAGTCGCTGCTGCTGTCGCGTCTGCTGATCCGTCAGCCCCATATCCTGCTGCTGGATGAGCCCTCGGCGTCACTGGACGAGGCGACGGAACGCCGCTTTATCCAGCGCCTGGACGAGTGGGCTGCAAACCGCACGCTGGTGGTGGCGACGCATCGCAGCAGCATTTTGAACCTGGCGGAGCGGATACTGGTGGTGGACGGCGGCCGTATAGTGGTGGACGACACCAAGGAAAACGCACTGGCGATGTTGTCTCAATCCGCCAACCGCGAACATCGTGAAAGCGAGCAGGTGTCCTGATGGCGACTGGCAAAACGGTCGGTGGCGGTGGAACCGGGGGGGGCAAGGGCATTCCCCTGCTTGAGGCCGACTATCACAGTGGAGAGCAGCACTACAGCGACGAGGTGGACGAGGCCACCATCGTCCGTTCCACCCGGGTTGTGTGGATTTTTTTCCTGCTGATAGCAGCCCTGGTCGGCTGGTCCTATTTCGCCCGGGTGGACGAAGTCTCTTCCGGTACCGGTAAGGTCGTTCCCACTTCCCGCGCCCAGGTCATCCAATCCCTGGAAGGGGGAATACTGGCCGAATTGAAAGTCGCGGAGGGGGATATCGTCGAGCGCGGCCAGGTCCTGGCACAACTGGATCCGACGAAAGTCCGCTCCAATGTAGAGGAGAGCGCGGCCAGATACCGGGCGGCACTGGCCAGCGTCGCCAGGCTCACAGCGGAGGTCAATGGTACGGCCCTGGTTTTTCCCGAGGAACTCGCACCCTACGACAACCTGAAGGCCAAGGAAACCAAGCTATTTGTCACCCGGCAGAAAGGTCTGGAGGAGTCCCTGAAAGGACTGCGGGAGTCCCTGAAGCTGATCGAGAGCGAGCTGTCCATTACCAGGTCCCTGGTGAGCTCCGGTGCCGCCAGCAATGTCGAGGTGCTGCGCCTGAGCCGGCAGAAGTCGGAACTGGAACTGAAAATCCAGGAGGTGCGCTCGGAGTACATGGTGCAGGCGCGGGAGGAGCTTGCCAATGTCAGTGCGGAGGTCGAGGCGCTGTCCTCAGTGGTGGAGGGGCGTTCCGATTCCCTGACGCGACTGACACACCGCTCGCCGGTGCGCGGCATCGTCAAGGATATCGCAGTTACCACTATCGGTGGGGTCATTCCCCCCAATGGCCGGCTGATGGAAATAGTTCCCCTCGACGACAAGCTGCTGATAGAAGCGCGTATATCGCCGCGAGATATCGCCTTCATCCACCCGGGGCAGCACGCCAAGGTCAAGATCACCGCCTACGACTACGCCATCTACGGCGGCCTGGACGGAAAGGTCACCACCATTTCCCCGGATACCATCCAGGACGAGATCAACCCCAACGAATTCTACTACCGGGTTTTTATCCTGACGGGCTCCGATGCGCTGGTGAATGAGGCGGGTAAAAAGTTTGCGATAGTACCGGGCATGGTCGCGACCGTCGATGTGAAAACCGGATCGAAAACCATATTCGACTACCTCGTCAAGCCGATCAACCGTGCCAGCGAGGCGATGAGGGAGCGGTAAGGGCTAAGTGATAGCGGATAGCCCCCAGTCATTTTGACAGGAAAGTGGGGGAGATCGGGTGGAAACCCTTAAGCTGTTTGAGATGTGATGAAAAGCAACAGAACCCTGTTTTCAACCCTTATTCTACTGTTGGACTGGCTAGGGGCATCCCTGGGATTTGCCGACCAGGTGCAGCCGGTGACCCTGACGGCCGAGGTCACCGTTGTCAACAGGTCGAATAGGGATATAGAGGGGTACGTGCACAGGCTGTCTGTTCCGGTAAGCGGTCATCTGCAGCAAAAATTGGTCGACATAAGATACGAGCACCCAGAGGGGATCAAACGTAAAAGGCACAGGCGTGGAGATGGCGATTATGTGGAGTTTCGCTGGAATATTCCGGCCGGGTCGTCGTCGACTAGAAAAGTCCATTTCGACCTGGAGTTATCGTCCTACGACTACACGAAAAGAGAAAATTCCGGCTACCGGGAAGTCAATGAGAGTTACCTGCAGTCCGCCAAGTACATTGAATCGGATTCCACTGCCATCAAGAGACTGGCGGCCCAAATAGAGCGAACCTACGACACGGACGAGGAAAGGCTGAGAGCGGCCTTTCTGCTTCCGCAGCAGATGATCGACTACCAGGTGCAGTCGACGGAAGGGGCACTCTCCGCGATAGAGCGAGGCAAAGGCGATTGCACAGAGTTTGCCGCCCTCTTTGTTGCGCTGGCGAGAGCCATGGGATATCCGGCGAGGATGACGACTGACTTCCTGTTTACCTCGAGGACCGAGTTCCGGCAGCCCAACCACCATTCCGCAGAGGTCTACCTGCACGGAAACTGGATTCCGGTGGATCCCAACCTGGCCTTGGACCCGAAATTCGGCTATGGATTCGGTGTGGGACAAAAGGACAAGGTTATCCTCACTCGTGACTTTTCCTGGGTTTGGTCGAACTCATGGCCGAAGAGTTTAAGCGGTGAGACGCTTGAGGCCGATGTGAAGGTCCTGTGGACGGTGAATAGAGGTTGATCTGTTATGGAGAGTGCGCTGCGTAATGAGGGTATATTTTCAGGTGGTTTCTCCCAGGAAAGACTGCTGGAGTGTGAACTTCTCAAAAAAGAGAACGAGTTTACGGGATCTCCATTCTTTAAGAAATATGGGGATGTCGATCAGCTGTTGATAACGGAAACCGCCCTGGACAAGGGGTTGGATGTAAAGTTCTATCGGAAGGATATCTATAGCGTGTCCGACGGAAAGAGGGATGTCCTCTTTTGTCAGAATTCAGCGATGGTTTCCGAGGTGTACAGGTTTTGTGCTCAATTAAAGCACGTTACGAAAGAGCTTCTGTCTAGGGGGGAAGTCCCGGTCCCGCCGGGTGAGGTGTTCGATAGCTACCGGAAGGCCTTGCGGTATTTTGAAGAAGTGAATGCCCCCGTTGTTGTAAAGCCGGTTCGAGGTAGTCACGGTAGGGGGATCACGACAGGTGTAACCGATGAGCGGGCTTTTAGGTCGGCGTGGGAGCTGGCGAGGGAAAAAGCCACAGAGGTTATCGTTGAAAGACATATAGCCGGCTGCGACATCCGGGTCAATGTCATCGGGGGGCGGGCTGTTTCTGCCTGTATCAGGATTCCGGCAAATGTCGTTGGGGATGGTCACAGTACAATCAAGAAATTGGTGGAAGAAAAAAACAACAGGAGAAGAGCAAATCCGGCACACTTCATGATGTCCGAGTACATCAAGCGCTTCGACCTCTTGGAGTCGAAGGGCGTGTCTTTCAGTGAAGTCCCTGGGGAAGGGGAGCGTGTTTGGCTGTCGGGGGTTGCCAATGTTTCTGTAGGTGGGGAAGGCGTCCAGCTTGTGGAACATCTCGATCCCCGTATCCTGAGAATGGCCGAACGAGCAGCCAAAGCCTTTCCTGGTGTGCACCATGTTGGTGTGGATGTAATCGTACCTGAATATGACAGACCGGAAGGTTGTACCCCATACGTAGTGGAGGTGAATACAAACTCTGCCACTTCCGCCCCGGTGTTCCCTAACTATGGTAAAGCCGTGGATCTTCCCGGGTTATTGCTGGATTACCTATTTGCTGATAGCGAGCGGAGCCTGTCTTGCCCCCTGAGTCACCAGTCTGATGCTTCGGGTAGGGAATTTCTGTCGATTTCCGAGCGGTGGGATTGTGAAAGCCATGATTTCAAGTTACGTAAGAGCCTTTCCGGGCAGAAGGCGTTGATCAGGCACGCAGCTAGCAGGCTCAACCTCAAACATTATGAAATCAGCGGCTCAGTAGCGGCTGTCGAATGTGCGGGGGAGAGCAAGCTGTTTCACCGGGCTATGCCGGACACTGTTCTGCAGGTCGCGCGCCGGGCATGCATTCACAGTGAATTGCGGGCCTGTCTTCTGGAGAAGAAAGGTGTGATTTCTTCTTTGGGAGATTCCGGAATGACAATGGGTTCCGCGGAAAGGAGCCCTGTCAGATATCGGGTGTTGGTCATCGACGGGCAGGTGGTGGCTGGTCTGGAGAGACGGAGTAGAGAATCAGGGCCGGATGAGAGTGAGCAAGATTCCGGGAGGGGTGTCTTATTTGGCGAGGTCACACGAGACATCAGCGAAAATATTCACGCTGAGTTCGCCTGCATCGCTGTCAAGGCCGTAGAGGCGGTATTCAATCCATTTTTGGCCGGGGTGGACATCGTAGCGGCCGATATTTCGGAGCCTGCAACCGGACAGGCATGGATGATTACCGATGTCGTATCCAACCCTGCCTTGGGCTGGCATCACTATCCTGTTTATGGAGAAGGCAGGGATGTGGCTTCCGCTCTGCTGATTGCCCTTTTCCCCCGGCTTAAGGGGGTAAAGATACAGTTATTGCATTTGAGAATCACGGTTAAGGGAGATGGTCTTGGTGCCGGTTACCGGAGGAGGGTAAAAAGGCGCGCTTGCGAAAAAGGAGTTCTGGGAGAGGTACGAATCATATCCGAGAAAGCTGTGGAAATAATGGCCCAGGGTACGCCTGTGGCTCTGTCGTCCTTTCTCTCCCAGTGTTCCGTCGCCGATGATGGTGCGTCTGCTTTTAATGTACAGGTGGATTCCCTGCCAATCGCCAGGTATGAGAGATTTGAAATCCGAAAGTAGCCTGCTCCTGTGGTGCCCGCCACTGTGCTCGTCAATCCTGCCACCGAGGGCGGGAAACGACCGCGCAGCAGCGCTAGGCGTAGCTGTTGCTCTTCTGCGCCTCTTCGAGCAGCAACCTGGATATCGACCCGAAATCTGAATCCCGGCGGGATCCCTTGAGCAGTATCAGGTCGGAGTGCCCGGCGAACGCCACCAGGTAGCTGGCCAGATCCGGTGCGGTGGAGAAGTGGGGGCCCAGTACAGCTTCCGGCAGCACCGCGCGCAGATACTGCATTTCGTCGCCATGGGTCACTACCCAATCCACCCCGCTGGAGAGCAGCGGCTCGGCGAGGCTCTCGTGCAGCGCCTGGGATTGCTCGCCGAGCTGCACGATGCGCCCGAGTACGGCGATCTTGCGCCCGCCCTCGCCGACTTTTGCCTGTTCGAATACGGAAAAGGCGTTCAACATGGAACTGACGGTCGCGTTCCAGCTATCGTCGATAATGTCTAGCGAGCGCCCGCCCAGGTCGAGTTGGCTGCGGTGCAGATGCCCTTCATCCAGCTCGAGCTGGTTCAGTGTCTCCGCGGCAGTGGCGAGAGCGCGGCCCATGGCGTAGACGGCACAGAGTGCTGCCACCGCGTTGTAAACCATGCCGGTGCTGGGGGCGGGCACGTGGAGCTCCAAGTGTTCTTCCGGCGTACGCAGGCGTACCCAGCTGCCACCCTCATCGCCGCGGATGTCGACTATCCGCACTTCCGCTTCGTCACTGGTGCCGAAGACCACGACCCTTTTGGCATGTTTTCTGGCCTGTTTGATGACATAGTCGAAGCACTGCAAGTGCTCGCCGACGATGGCCACGGCCGGGCCTGTCAGCCCGTCGAAGATACGCGACTTCCACTTTGCGGTGTCCTGCACCGTTTTTACGCGCTTGGTGGTCTGGGATACGCCGATTTCGGTGATCAGAGCGATGGTGGGTTTGATCTTGCGGGTAATCGGGCCCCGTTTCATCCATAGCGCACTCTGTGCCACCTCGATAACCGCCGCCTCGTGGTCCCGGCTCAGGCTGGCCAGCATGGAGGGGGCGCCGACGCGCGAGTTGTAGTTGCCCAGGCTGGTGAGCGCCTTTTCCCGGCCACCCAGCATCTGGCCCAGCATCTTGAGGGTGGTGGACTTGCCAGCGGTGCCGGTGATGGCGATGACGTCCCCACTGAAACGGCTGCGGGCGGCCAGCCCCAGTTCGATGATCGCCCTGATGGGATCCTCCACCTGCAGAACCGGCAGCTCTGGCGGCAGGCCTGGCACCGGCCTGGCGACAATGGCGCCGGCGATGGCATCGGCGAATTCCGGAAGCCTGTTGTGGAGATCCCAGCCGTTGGACCATGGGCTGGTGCTCTGCTCGTGATAGGCCCTGTCCAGGTTGCTGTGGGCGACGAACATGACCGGGGCCAGGGACTGGGGGATAAAGCCCTTGCCTGACACTACGCTGCGCACGAACCAGCCCTCCGGGGGTGGCACCAGCCATTTGCCCCCGGTCACCGATACCAATTGTTCGGCATTCCATGTCTGCCCCGGGTAGTGTTCGTGCACCAGCTCGGAAAATTCTGTCTGGTAGACAGGCAGTTTTTTCTGGGTGGCACTGCCGTTTTTGACCGGAACATCCAGATTGACCAAGAACCCCTCCAGCGGGATGGGCTCGATCCGCTCGCCGCTGGAAACGAGCCCGACATGCAGTTGCAGATCAGCCTTGGTGAAAATTTTCGAGGCCGGCGGCCTGAGACCATAGAAGTCCCGGTAAATGATACCCGGCTGCCAGCGACTGGTGGGCATCTGCCAGTCGCAGGGGTCGTGGTCCATGGATTTCCCCCAGTAGGGCATGGCCGTTTCCCGGGTGGGTATCGCGCGGAAATCTATGCGGTAGTCTTCATCCGGTACTTGTTCCACGGTCCAGAAGGATTCCACCCAGAGCAACTGTCTCGACTTCACTTCCCGCGGTTGCAGTCGCACGCCGAGTAGTGTGAGCGGGCCTAAACGGATCGGGGATATCCTCGCGTCCTCCGGTACCGATTCGACCTGCCAGGCCGGATTTATCGGACGCTCTTTCTGCGCCAGCGCTGCAAGATCGTAGCAGGTCGGTTGTGCCGCCGGGCATTCGGGCACCGGGCGATCCGGTGGGCTCAGTTCAATCGTGCCGCTGCCGTCAACTGTCAGCTGCAGTCCCGTGCCGAGCCTCGCGCAAAGTTCGGCATAGCGGCGGCTGGCCTCGATGGCCTTGGGGCCCGATAACTGGCGGCTGAAACCGAAGCCGGCGCCGACGGGCACGAAAGTGACTCTCTCCACGCCCCTGGCGCTCAACTCCAGCCGGAATACGCCGCTGTCGGCGAGGGATTGGCGCACCGAGTCGAACAGCAGGTCGCCGGCGTCGTGGATGATCGGCCGCTGGCGGTAGATTTCAATTCCCTGCAGCAGGTGGGCGCTGGCCCCGAGTACCGCGTCGGCGCCGGCATCGATAATCGCCTGGCCGACTGCAATTTCCTCCAGGCCCGGGTGGCGCTCCAGGTTGGGCCCCCAGTGTACGGCGACCAGGACTATCTGGGCCTGCTGTCGGGCTGCGTGAATCCGCGGCGCCAGCTGGGCCTTCCAGAGCTGTGGGTCCGACAGGGGCAGGTGGGCGCAGCCCGCGCTGTCTTCGTAGGCGGCGAAGTGTCGCTGGGTGGCATCCAGGGAAAAAATAGCCACATTTAATGAGCCGGCGGGCCTGATCACAGGGGTCAGTGCCTCGTCGAAATTTGCCCCGGACCCGGTGTGGCCGATACCGACGGTATCCAGCCACTGCCGCTGCTCCAGCAGCGCCTGCGGGCCATAGTCACCGCTGTGGTTGTTGGCGGTGGTGACCACGTCTACCCGGGCGGCGACCAGTTGCCGCAGCATCTCCGGGCGGGCCCGGTAATAGTAGGGAGAGGCCTCACCTTTCTCGGCCCCCTGTTCGCCGGCGGTCGCAACCACACATTCCAGGTTGACGATACTGAGATCGGCATTGTTGAGGGCGGGGATATTTCCCAGCACCTTTTCCTCACCCAGTTCCGCGGTCCTGTAGTGTTGGCGGCGGCCCAGGTTGACGTCGCCTCCCCAGGCGATCACCGGCACTTCGCTCGGCGGAAGGGCAGGGTGCAGCGTCTCGTCCACCAGGCTGGCGGTTGCCGAGACCTGTTCGCCGTTGCGCAGGTAATTCCTGTAGGCCACAAGGCCGGAAAGGTAGTGCTCCACATCGTCGATACGCACGCGGAAGGCGTGGTGGCGGATAAAGAAGCTGCCGACGATTCTCTGCGGGTTGCGGAAGAACATCGCAAACTCGGGCCAGAAGTAGCCGTTGAGCAGGTAGTTGGCGCGCTTGTGCAGCGCGCGATAGAACCAGTCCAGGTCCAGCTGGGCCAGCAGATGCCGGAAACGCTCTTCCTTCTGCAGGCGGGTCACCATCTTCTGCGCCGCCATCATCAGCTCGAGCAGCGTGGGGAAGGTGGTGATGCGATTCTCCACGAAGTCCAGGTAATCGGCGACGTTCCTGATACCGAACTGGTAGTACTTTTCCTCCGGGCGATAGAGGGTCAGTTCGTTGACGCAGTAGCTCAGCCAGTGGTCGTGGGCCCTCCAGTGGTTGGCGGCGATAAAGTAGGAGAAGGCTTTTTCCACCATCGCCAGCCAGCGGGGATTGCGACTCAGGCCGTAGAGACGCATCAGGCCGAAGGCGGCCTCGCCGTCGTAGTAGACGATGCGGAACTCCTCTTTGACGGTGAGTTCCGGGTACTGCAGCACATGCACGAACTTGCCGCTGTGCGGATCCTGCATGAACTGGATGCCCAGGGCCAGCTGCTCCATCAGCTCCAGGTACAGGTCCGATTTCATCAGCTCGCTGAATTTCACCAGGGCCAGTAGGCACACGGCGTTGCCACCGAGCTTTATCTCGCCGTTGCTCTCCACCAGGAAGGCGGCCTGGTCGCCGGAGGCCAGAGTGACCTGCTTGATCAGTTTCTCCGTCAGGTATTTCAGCGACCTGTCGATGGCGGCTTTCAGTGTCTGGTCGCCGGTCACCTCCCATCCCTCCAGCATGGCGTAGGTGCTGCTGGTGTGGCGCAAGGTGTTGTAGGTGTCGATGGATTTGTCGAAGCAGGCGTGCCAGCCGTAGTGAAAGCGGCCGCTCGGCCTGACCTGGCTGGCCAGGTACTGGCTGCTGGTTTCGATAAGCTTGGCGGCCGTTTCCTCGTCCAGCTCCCCGATAACGCGGCGGCCGGCATTGCGCCCGGGGCCGTACAGGGGCACCGGGCTTTCCGAACCGTCGCAGAAGACGCCCTCGGTAGACAGCACAAATACCGGCTTGTCGTCGGAGAAGTCCAGTTCCAACTGGTTGCCGTAGCGCCTGCGCACATAGGATTTGAAGTTTTTCTCGTTGATGACTACATGACTGATTTTGTTCCCGCCATAGATCATGGCGTTGCCATTCAGTTCCTGCTCCAGGAAGGCGTATTTATATTCCGGGTCCAGGGCTATGCCATAGCGGAAGTATGCGCGCTTGGTGGCGTTGAAGCGCTGCTTCAGGTCTCCCCAGGTCATCGCCTCTGCGTCGCATACCCAGTCCACCCTGAGCCAGCAGACATTCATTTTCGCGGCATTGGCCGCACGGCGCACCAGAGTGGCCGCGGCCTGCCAGGCGCCAGCGAAATCCTTCGCCGTGACGTGCTGGACCTTGGCCCGCTGTTTTCCATCACTGACGGAAAAGAACAGGGTGTGGGGCGGCGCTATACCGCGCAGTGCCTGTTCCACCGCGGGGCGGGCTTGCATTAACAGTTTGGAGAGTGACATGGCCTTATTGCTTGATGAAGGTTGATGTAACCGGTTCGCAGCACGGGCTCTATTTCGACCGTGAAGTCTTTGTGGGTCGAAAGGGCGCTTGCGCCTTTAGCGACAGGGCTGCGTAGTGCAGTGAGCGGCGCAGTGATTATTGAATCGGATCTGGCTGCTGGAACTGCTTTCGTGGGCGGCCGGCGGCCGGGAATTTCCCGGAGGGCAAGGCCGTGGGTGACGCCAGAGTAGACATCAAGACACTTTCATCCCTGGGGCTGTGACGAACCCGCCTAAAATTTGCGGCTGTGCGTAGAGGAGTATAGACCCGGGACTGAAACCTGCCCGGGCAATAGGCGCATTCCCTAGCCATATCAAGGGCAGTGTGAGTTGCCGGCAGCGACAGAGCGGAAATAGTTGAAACTTCCGCTTGCAAACGCCGATTACTCGGATACTATTAACGCCATAGAGTCAACTAGCGATAGTTTCCAATGAATACCCTGAACCTCCACATTTCACCGCGCATGCGCCACGCCCAGCAGCACCAGCTGCCGGCCGTCGTTCGCCTGTGGTGTGGTGTTCGTGTTCTCGCCAATATCGTGAACCGCCGCTCCCTGTGCACTGACTATAAGGTGACCGCGGTGATCACCTAGCACACCCGACATAGCTTTAGGCGATGGAAGGTGTAAAAAGCCTTCCTCCCAAGAAAAAACCCGGAAGGCTGACCTTCCGGGTTTTTTTTTTGCCGGTTTTTTCCGGGATTGGCCGGCCCCGATTCAACGAAGAGAGCAATGATCGACAAGGAGTAGTGAGATGGACAGGCAGTGGTGGCAGCGGCTGCACAGTTTTCCGCCTTTAATCTGGATCATACTGATCGGCAGTTTTTTCGGCCGCGGCACCTATTTTATGGTGTGGCCATTTCTGGCGATCCTTCTGTATGAAAAATTCCAGCTGGGGGCGGCGGAAATCGGTTTGATACTCAGTGCCTCCGCGGTAGGCGCGGCGCTGCTGGGTTTTTACGTGGGCGCTCTGTCGGATCGCTACGGCCGCCGCAATATGCTGCTGGCGGGAACCGCGATCAATTTCCTCGCCTTCGCACTGCTGGCGGTGGCGCAGACACTGCCGGCATTTATCCTGGCGATGACCTTCTGCTCCATCGGTCGCGCGATATGGGAGCCGCCGGCCAGCGCGCTGATCGGCGACCTGATCCCGGACAAGCAGAGTCGTGAGCTGGCATTGCAGTTCCGCTATTTCCTGATCAATGTGGGCGCCGCGCTGGGCCCGATTATCGGCGTCTGGGCGGGGTTGAGCGCGCAGCAGTCCACCTTCGGTCTCACCGCTCTCAGCTATCTGCTGTTGAGCCTGGCATTTTTGTGGGGCTTTGCCCACACGGAAAGCGGGCGCCTGGCGCGCAGACGCCGCGACGCCAGCGTGACGCTGCGCAGCACCCTGGCGGTGTTGCGCAGAGACCAGGTTTTCCTGGTGGTGATCATCGCCAATGTGTTGACGCTGTTTATCTATGCCCATATGGATTCCAGCCTGGTGCAGTACCTGACCCGCGCCGAGGCGCCGCGACTGGTGGAGCTCATCTCCAGCATGATCCTGGTCAACGCCACCACCATCGTGCTGCTGCAGTTTCCGCTGTTACAGATGATGCGCAATATCGATGTGAACGGGCGCATCGTGATCGGCCTGGCGGTACTCGCAGCTGGCCAACTGTGGTTTGCGCTAAACCCGGTGCACTGGTTTGCCGGCTGGCTGGGAGCCACTTTCGTGGTCAGCCTGGCGGAGGCGGTGCTCTTCCCGACCATGAGCGTGCAGATAGACCGGCTGGCGCCGGACCACTTGCGCGGCAGCTACTTCGGGGCCTCGTCCTTTTATTCGCTGGGCTGGTCGGTGGCGCCGCTGATCGGCGGCATTGTCATCGAGTGGTGGAGTGGGCAGGCGCTCTACTTGCTGATGTTTGGTCTCTGCGGCGTCGTATTCGGGCTCTACCGCCTGACCGGGCGGCTCTCCCGGCCCCGGTGGCGGGAGCTGGAAAACGCGGTGAATCTGGAGGCGGGCACGCCGCAACCGCAATAGTTGCCCCCTGTTGTTGGCCCCCCTTTTTGTGGGGCCTTTTTTATTTCCACCGCGACAATCATATTCCGCGGTGACGCATCTCCGGCTCGGTTCTTCGCCAGACCATCGACAGTTCCGGCTGGCCGGTGTGGGGATCGATCTGTTCCCGCTGGATGGAAAAGCCGTGCCTTTCGTAGAAGGCGATGCTGCGGTGATTGGACTTGTAGACCGTCAGGCTCAGTACGCCGGCCAGACTCTGGGCGTATTGCAAGAGCTGCGAGCCGGCTCCCTTCCCCTGGCTTTCGGGCCGCACGAACAGTGCGGCCAGGGTATCGTCCAGCAGTGACAGAAAACCGAGAAGGGCGCCGCCCTCTTCGCAGACATAGGTTTCCGCGGCGGGGAGGTAGCAGTCACGCAGCTGCTCGGCGCGCCGTATCCAGAAGTCGGCGGGCACGAAGTCGTGGGCGCTGATAGAGGATTCCAGCCAGATCTTTATTACCGTGTCGGTATCCGCCCCTATCATCTTCCTGATCATCGCTCAGCTCCGCCCTCGGTTCGCCTGCGGCCGCTTCGCCAGATAGTGCGACACCGCCACCTGCAGATAGTCCAGGGTGTTTTTGTTCAGGAGGCTGCCCTGCAGCAGCCGCGGGTCGGTTCGTTGCGCTTCCCGGACCTTGTGTTGAATCTTTGGATCGCCACCGGTGTAGTCGTCGAACAGATTGAGCCAGCGGCCGGCCAACCTCTGCACCCGCGTATCGTCCGCCCCGACGCCGGCTTCCAGCAGTTCGGTCAACTCGGCCAGCAGGGCGGGCCAGCGGGCCATGGATCGGGGGTAGTGCCGCTGCATCGTCCGGAATTCTTCCGCTGTGAGCAGCGGGCGATAGAGGTCCAGCCGGCTGTGGGCGAAGGCCTCGGTGATATAGCGTTGCTGCCCGCGGGTGATGCCAAACTGCTGTTGCAGTATCTGCTCCTGCTCATAGCTGCGTATCAGCTTACTGAACAGCACCGGGTGGCGGGCGGCATCCTGCTCCAGGACCTCCATCCAACGCTCCGCCAGCGACTTGGCGGGGGCGGCGTCCGGTGGCAGCTGCCGCTGCTGCAGCTGATGCAGTTCGGCCACCAGGGACTGCCAGTGATCCCTCGTTTTCAGGGGGCGCAGGTAGGCCGGCAGGGCGGCCAGTTGTGCATCGCTGAAGTGGCGTTCATAGCTCTGCATCAATGCCAGTAAATCCAGCAGGTCACCGCTTTCCACAGGAGTGCCGCCCTGCAACTGGCCGTCGATCCGGTCCAGCTTCCCGATCATCTGCCGGGCTTGTTCGACCTGCTGGCGAAGGGCTTCTCGCTGCCGGGCGACGGAGTCCCGCAACGCTGGAGCGCCGTCGGCCATCAGCTCCCCGATATCCGACAGTGACAGACCCAGCCCTTTGAGAAGCTGGATCTGGTATAGGTTGGCAACGTTGTCGCCATTGTACAATCGGTATCCCGCCGCACTGCGCGCCGCCGGAACCAGCAACCCGATCCGGTGATAGTGGTGCAGGGTGCGCACGGTGACCCCGGTGCGTTTGGCCAATTGGCCGACTTTCAACAACATAAGATTGGTGTGGCTCCCATCAGGCGCAGGTCAGCGTTCGGCGACGATATAGCGAAAGCCGCCGCCGGCACTTTGCAGGCCGTCCTTGCGACGGGCAAAGTAACGCCGGTTCAGGTCCTGCGCCGTCATATCGCTAACCGCGGTAAACCCCCGGTCATGGAGCCCCGACACCAAAGCGGCTGGATCGAAGTGCGCTTGCCAGGGTTCGCCCATCTTCGCGAACATTTCCGCAGTCACGCGCTCCATGGCCTGTTCTATCGGGCCCAGCAGTGTGCTGGTCACCCGGTAATCGAACACTATACCGCTCCCCGGAGCAAATTTTGCTACCGTGCCCAGGGTCTGCCAGACGGCCTTCTCGCTCAGATAGGGCGTTACGCCCAGGCAGGAGAACCAAGTGGGTTGATCCCAGCGGCAGCCCGCCCGCCCGAGCCGAACGGCGAGATCGTCGCTCGCCATATCCAGTTCGAGCCAGCGGCAGTTTTCCGGCAAATCCGCCCCACAATCCCGGATCCTTTGGCGCTTCCCGGTCAGGGTGCTCGGTCGGTCGACTTCCACCATCAATACGTCGGGGTGGTCAGTGGCGGTGCGCAGGGTGTACGTATCCAGTCCCGCACCCAGTATCACCAGTTGCCGCACGCCTCCGGCCAGAGCCTCGGTGAAAGTGTCTTCCGCCAGCCGGCTTCGGCCGACGATCGCCGCACGCATGGAGCGGGCCGCCGGGTCGTTGAACTGGAATGGGTCGTCTGTGACGGATTGGCGTAGCGACGGCTCAAGGATGGACAGCGCGAAAGGATCTGCCAGGACGGAAGGTTCATCCAGCAGTTGGTGTACCGCCCGTGCCGTGGCGACCCGCAGGGCCGATGAAGAGAGACCGGTTCGTACGTCTGCGTTTTTCAGGTAACTCATTGCTCGTCTCCGATTTCCAGGTTCAGTAAAACACGAGCGAGGGACCTTAAACCCTGACGTTGCGTGAGGGACAAGCCAGATAGCAAACTTTTCTGCGATACCGGGGGTGCATCTTAAGTGAGAAGATCGCGGCTGTGGCAGATATGGGCGTACTCCCCATGCAGGTTATCGAGGAATATCTGCTGTACTGTTTCGGCATCGATCAGCGAGCCGTCGCGCAAGGGCATCGCGAAGCTGGCCGTCGTATCTTCCGGCAGCAGAACCCGGTAGCCCAGGGCAGCGCCGACCCTGACCGTAGCATCCACTGAATGGTTGGCCACGACTCCCGTTATTACCAGCTCCCTGACCCCGAGTTCCTTGAGCAGGTCATCCAGCTCGGTGGCGATAAATGCGCAGTTCTCCCGTTTGGTGATTACCTGTTCTTTTTGTCGGGGTGTGACTTCTCTTTTGAAGGCAAAGTGCGGGTTGGAGCGGTGATAAGGGGATTCGGGAAAGCGGGAGGCGTGGCGGATATGTACTATCGGTAGCCCCTTGGCGCGCCAGTGCTGCAACAGCAGAGCGATGCATTGCTCCGCATTGGGATTACAGCGCGGGTGAGGGGAGAAGTGATCGATGGCCTGCTGCACATCGATCACCAGCAGCGCCGGGTTGCCTGTTTCTAACATCGCGGCGCTCTCCTGCATTTTTATCGCCGGTTTATATCTCTGCGGCCAGTCGCGAGCCCTGGTCGATGGCCCGCTTGGCATCCAGCTCGGCCGCCTCAAAGGCGCCGCCGATCAGGTGGACTTTTACCGTGCCGCCCTGCAGCGCATTGTACAGGACTCGCGCCGGCTCCTGGCCGGCACAGATCACGATATTGTCCGCCTCCAGCAGGCGTTCTTCGTCGCCGACGCGGATATGCAGGCCGCGATCGTCGATCTTCTCATAGCTGGCGCCGGCGATCATCTGCACGTTGCGGTGCTTGAGGCTGGTGCGGTGTATCCAGCCTGTGGTCTTGCCGAGGCCGGCGCCCACCTTGCTGGTCTTGCGCTGCAGCAGTGTCACCTGGCGCGGTGTGCTTACCGCTGCCGGCTTTTTGAGGCCGGCGCGGTTTTCAAGCTGGATATCCACTCCCCACTCATCGAAGAACTCGTTTTTGCTACTGGCGATCAGCTCCTGGCTGTTGTTGCCCTCGTGGGTCAGGTATTCCGCCACGTCGAAGCCAATACCGCCGGCGCCGATAACCGCGACCTTTTCCCCCACTGGCTTCTTGTGCTTCAGCACATCCAGGTAGCTCAGGACCTTCTCGTGCCCGATACCGGGGATGGGCGGTGTGCGCGGATCGATGCCGGTGGCGATAATCACTTCGTCGAAGGCCTGCAGGTCTTCGGCGGTGGCGCGGGTATTGAGCTTGACCTCGACGCCGGTGATTTCCAGGCGGCGCTTGAAGTAGCGCAGGGTTTCCTCGAACTCGGCCTTGCCGGGGATCTGCTTGGCGATATTGAACTGGCCGCCGACCTTGTCCTCTGCCTCGAACAGGGTGACCTTGTGCCCGCGTTCCGCGGCCACAGTGGCGGCCGCCAGACCGGCGGGGCCGGCGCCGACCACGGCGATTTTCTTTGCGGTTTCCACCGGCAGATATTGCAGCTCCGTCTCGTGGCAGGCTCGGGGGTTGACCAGGCAGGAGGTCAGCTTCAGCTCGAAGGTATGATCCAGGCAGGCCTGGTTGCAGCCGATGCAGGTGTTGATCTCGTCCGCGCGGTTCTCGGCAGCCTTGTTGACGAATTCCGCATCGGCCAGGAAGGGCCGCGCCATGGAGATCATATCGGCGTGGCCAGCGGCCAGTACTTCCTCAGCGACTTCGGGCATATTGATGCGGTTGCTGGTGACCACCGGTACTGTCAGGTGCTGTCTCACCTTGGCGGTGATTTCGGTAAAGGCGGCGCGGGGCACGCTGGTGGCGATGGTCGGAACACGCGCCTCGTGCCAGCCGATTCCGGTGTTGATAATGGTTGCGCCGGCCCCCTCGATGGCCTTGCCCAGGGCAACCACTTCATCAAAAGTGCTGCCGTCCTCGACCAGGTCGAGCATGGACAGGCGGTAAATAATGATGAAGTCTTTTCCCACGGCTTCGCGCACCCGTCGCACGATTTCGATCGGCAGGCGGATGCGGTTCTCGAAGCTGCCTCCCCACTCGTCGGTACGTTTGTTGGTGCGGGAGACGATGAACTGGTTGATGAAATAACCTTCCGAGCCCATGATCTCGACGCCGTCGTAGCCGGCCTCGCGGGCCAGGGTTGCGCAGCGCACATAGTCGTCGATCTGGCCCTCGACTTCCTTGCCGGTCAGTTCCCGCGGGGTGAAGGGGTTGATCGGGGCCTGGATCGGCGAGGGTGCGACCAGATTGGGGTTATAGGCGTAGCGGCCGGCGTGCAGTATCTGCATACAGATCTTGCCGCCCTCGGCATGCACTGCGTCGGTGACTTCCCGGTGCTGCTGCGCCTCCTCCGGCGTGGTCATCTTGGCCGCGCCCATACCCACGCCGCCCTCTTCGTTGGGGCCTATGCCGCCGGTCACGATCAAGCCTACACCGCCTCGGGCGCGCTCGGCATAGAAGGCCGCCAGGCGGGTGAAGCCGCCGGGGTGCTCCTCCAGGTTGGTATGCATCGAGCCCATCAGTACCCGGTTTTTCAGGGTGGTAAAGCCCAGGTCCAGCGGGGCCAGCAGGTGGGGGTAGGCTTGGGACATGGTGACGCCCTCTCTTCTTCTGATCGGATTTGATATGCAACTCTTTGCATATTGTTGCGCTGGAGGATAGCAAGGGAGGGGGTGGTGGGCAGTGACCGATCCGGTCGAATTCTTTGGCCTGTCCGAGTGGCCCGTAGCTGGTTCCGCGACGGCAGGGCCTTCGCATCTGGCTCGATTTCCTTTCTGAGCCCCCACTCTCTCGTCCTGCCCCTATACAAACAACTCCATCAACTGCCCCCGCAACCACCGATTGGCCGGATCGTCGTGCTGGTTCCTGTGCCACAGCAGGTGCCAGTCCATCTGCGGAACCTGGAATGGCAACTCAAACAGCCGCGCCGGGTATTGGTTGGCCAGGCTGGCCGGCACCGTCAGCGCCAGGTCGGTGCGCAACACCACCAGTGGCGCCACCCGGTAGTGCTGGACCCGCAGTTTGATATTGCGGCGCCGCCCCAGCTTGTTAAGGGCGATATCCACCAGTCCCGGCCCGCTGCGGCGGCTGGAGACGTGGATATGCTCCAGCTGCAGGTACTGTTCCAGCGTCAGGCTGGTCTGCTCTGCCAGCGGGTGGTCGGCGCGCAGCATGCACAGGTAGCGGTCGTTGATCAGGCGCTGTTGCTGTAGCTGGGTGGCGGTGGCCAGGGGTATGTCGAGGCCGAAATCCAGGGTGTTTGCGGCCAGTTCCTTCACCAGCTGGTCGCGGGGCACATAGTAGGACTCGACGCTGATCCCCGGCGCCACCTGCTGCAGTCGCTCCAGCAGCCGCGGTAGCAGCAGTGTCTCCGCCATATCGTTCATCGACAGGCGCAGTGTCTTGCGGGCGCTGGCCGGGTCGAACCGGCGCTCTTCGCTGAGGCTGCCGCCGAGCAGGGCCAGTGCCTGCTGTACCTTGGGCATGATGCGCTCAGTCAGCGGCGTCGGGTTCATACCCACCGGCGTACGGGTGAACAGTGGGTCATCCAGGGTGCGGCGCAGGCGCGCCAGGGCGTTGCTGACCGCCGGCTGGGTGATATGCAGCTGTTCCGCGGCGCGGGTCAGGTTGCGCTCGTTGTAGATCGCCTCCAGTACCAGGAAGAGATTCATATCCATCTGCTGTAACTGCACGGTTGTCACCAGTCATAATTAGTGTGAATGATTGGATATTCGCATAATAAATTTTGATGATCCACTGGCCGGCGCTAGGGTAGGAGACCAAGCAAAGGGGGATATGCATTGGCTGAGTTCTACACGGTGCGCCACGGCCAGGCCTCATTCGGCGCTGCCGACTACGACAAGTTATCCGAGCTGGGCTGGCGCCAGGCGCGCTGGCTGGGGGAGCACTGGCGCGGGCTGGGTATGGCGTTCGAGCGGGTCCTCTGTGGCGACCTGCTGCGCCACCGGGAGACGGCGCAGGGGATCTGCGAGGGCATGGAGCTGGACTCTGCCCAGGTACAGATAGTCCCGCAGCTCAATGAGTTCGATTTCCACAGCGTGCTGCAGCGCTACGGCGAGCGGGATCCGCAGTCGGTGCCGCCGCAAGGGGCCAGCCGCTCCGACTACTACCGTTTCCTGAAGAAGGCCATGCTCGCCTGGGCCGAGGGCGAGATAAGCCCGGCGGAGAGCTGGCGCGCCTTCGAGCAACGCATCGAGGAGGCATTGGAGCTGATCGGCGATAGCCCCAGGGGCAGCAGAACCCTGGTGGTGAGTTCCGGTGGTGCCATCGCGATGATGGTGCGCCAGGTGCTCGGCGGCCACGCGGAGACGGTGACCAAGCTCAATATGCAGATAAAAAACACTGCAGTGAGCCGCTTCTTTTCAGGCGCCGGCAGCATCAGTCTGCACAGTTTCAACCATGTTCCGCACCTCGAAATCGAAGGGCGGCAGGAATTCATAACGTACAGTTAAAAAAGGCAACCCGGGATGCATTTTGGATATTCTGACAAGGTGAAAGGGCTGCTCGAGCGCCTGAAAAAATTCATGGACGACCACGTCTATCCGGCGGAGCGGACTTATCACGAACAGCTGCTGGAAGACCGCTGGGGCGAGCCGCCTATACTGGCGGAGCTGAAGGCCAGGGCCCGCGAGGCGGAACTGTGGAACCTGTTTATGCCGGATCCGCGCTTCGGCGCCGGCCTGGCAAACCTGGAGTATGCGCCGCTGGCGGAGGAAATGGGCAAGGTGGTCTGGTCCTCGGAAGTGTTCAACTGCAGTGCGCCGGATACCGGCAATATGGAGGTGCTGGCCCAGTACGGCAGTCCCCAGCAACAGGCGCAGTGGCTGCGGCCGCTGCTGGCCGGGGAGATCCGCTCGGCATTTGCGATGACCGAGCCGAAAGTCGCCTCCTCCGATGCCACAAATATCGAGACCTCGATAGTGCGCGACGGCGATGACTATGTGATCAACGGCCACAAGTTTTATATCAGCGGCCTGATGAACAAGCGCTGCAGGATTCTGCTCGTCATGGGCAAGACGGACCCGGACAATCCCAACCGCCACCAGCAGCAGTCGCAGATACTGGTTCCCACCGACTCTCCGGGTGTCAAAGTAATCCGCCCGATGACGGTATTCGGTTACGACGACGCGCCGGAGGGGCACGCGGAGGTGATCTTCGACAATGTGCGCGTGCCGGCGGCCAACCTGATTCTCGGCGAGGGGCGCGGTTTCGAGATAGCCCAGGGGCGCCTGGGGCCGGGCCGCATCCACCACTGTATGCGATTGATCGGCCAGGCGCAGCGCGCACTGGAGATGATGTCGAAGCGCGCGGAAGAGCGCATCGTGTTCGGCCGCTCGATGAGCAAGCAGGGTTCGGTGCGCGAGGATATCGCCAAGTCCGCCTGCGAGATCGAGCAGGCGCGCCTGCTGACACTGAAGGCCGCAGACCAGATGGACCGATACGGCAACAAGGCGGCCAAGGACCTGATTGCGATGATCAAAATCGTCGCGCCGCAGATGGCCTGCACTGTGATCGACCGCGCGATACAGATCCACGGCGCCGCCGGCCTCAGCCAGGATTACAACCTGGCGCATCACTACGCCTATGCGCGCACCATCCGCCTGGCGGACGGCCCGGACCAAGTGCATATGATGCAGCTGGGGCGCAACCTGGCGGCGCGTTACGGCGCAGAACAGCAATAAGGCGGGGTGCGATGACGGAAGAAATGATCTCTGATAAGCACAGTTCAGTGGAGCAGCTGCCAGTAGATAGATTGGAAAAATACCTGGCCGCGCATATCGACGGTTTCCACAGCCCGCTAACGGTAACCAAGTTTTCCGGCGGCCAGTCGAATCCGACTTTCAAGCTGGAAACGGCATCCGGCACCTATGTACTGCGTCGCCAGCCGCCGGGCAGGCTGCTGAAGTCCGCCCATGCGGTGGATCGGGAATTCCGCGTGATGCGCGCGCTGGCGGATACGGATGTGCCGGTACCGCGGGTGCTGCATCTGTGCGAAGACCGGGACCTGATCGGTTCGCTTTTCTATGTGATGGAGTACTGCGACGGGCGCATCTTCTGGAACGCCGCCCTGCCGGAGGTGAACAAGCCGGAGCGCAGCGCGATTTACGATGAGATGAACCGGGTGCTGGCGGCGCTGCACAGTGTCGATATCGATAAGGCCGGTCTCTCCGATTACGGCCGCCCCGGCAATTATTTTCAGCGCCAGTTCGAGCGTTGGAGCGGCCAGTACAGGGCGTCGGAAATCGACAAAATCGACGCGATGGATCGCCTGATCGACTGGCTCTCGGGCAACCTGCCGGAAGACGACGGCCGCGTGGCGCTGGTGCACGGCGACTACCGCCTCGACAACATCATTTTCCACCCCGGTGAGGCGCGCGCCATTGCGGTGCTGGACTGGGAGCTCTCCACCCTCGGCCATCCGTTCGCGGATCTCGCCTATCAGTGCATGCAGCTGCGTATGCCGGCCCGGGGCGACAAGATGTCCGGACTCATGGGGGCAGACAGGGCCGCACTGGGTATTCCCGCGGAGGCAGACTATGTGGCGCGCTACTGCGGGCGCATGGGGATCGACAGGATCGATAACTGGGCCTTCTGCCTGGCGTTCAGCTTCTTCCGCCTGGCCGCGATTATCCAGGGCGTGGCCAAGCGCGCACAGGAAGGCAATGCCTCCAACAGGGACGCGGCCAAACTGGGGTCGCTGGTGGATCCCGTGGCCCGCATGGCGCTGGATATTATCGAAAAAGAACATTGAACATCGCAGGAAATCCGAGGATAGAAAATGACGACCAACCTGTTTGACCTGAGCGGAAAAGTCGCCCTGGTTACCGGCGCCAGCCGCGGCATCGGCGAGGCCATCGCAAAACTGCTGGCGGAGCAGGGCGCCCATGTACTGGTGTCCAGCCGCAAGATCGAAGGCTGCAAGGCGGTGGCGGATGCGATAGTTGATACCGGCGGTTCGGCGGAGGCATTCCCCTGCCATATCGGCGATTTGGAGGAAATTGAACGGGCAATTTCCGTGATACGCCACAATCACGGCCGCCTGGATATCCTAGTCAACAACGCCGCCACCAATCCCTATTTCGGCCATATCCTCGACACCGACCTGGGCGCCTTCCAGAAGACCGTGGATGTGAATATTCGCGGTTACTTCTTTATGTCCGTCGAGGCCGGCAAGCTGATGCGCGAGCAGGGCGGTGGCTGTATCGTGAATACCGCTTCCATCAATGCGCTGCAACCGGGGGTCGGCCAGGGCATCTACTCGATTACCAAGGCGGCGGTGGTCAATATGACCAAATCTTTCGCCAAGGAGTGCGCCCAGTTCAATATCCGCGTCAACGCGCTGCTGCCGGGCCTGACCAAGACCAAGTTTGCCGGCGCCCTGTTTACCCACGAGGACATCTACAAGACCGCCATCGACCATATCCCCATGCACCGCCACGCGGAACCGGAGGAGATGGCCGGTACCGTGCTCTACCTGGTGTCGGATGCTTCCAGTTACACCACCGGCGAGTGCGTGGTGGTGGATGGCGGCATGACTTCCTGCGGAGGTATCTGATGAGCGCCGATCCGATGCTCGACTTTTCCGGCCAAGTGGCGCTGATCACCGGCGCCGCCAGCGGTTTCGGGCAGCTGCTCGCGCGCGAGCTCGGCCAGCGCGGCGCCAAGCTGGTACTGGGCGATATCAACGAATCCGATCTACTGAAACTTGCGGACGAACTGGACGGCGCCGGCATCGAAGTGCTGGCGCAGCACTGCGATGTCTCCGCGGAAAATGACTGCGCGGCGCTCGCGGAACTCGCGCAGTCGTTCGGCAGGCTGGATATCGCGGTCAACAACGCCGGTATCGCGCCGCCGATGATGGCGCTGGAGGAGACGGACGAGGCGGAGATGGACCGCCAGTTCAACGTCAACCTCAAAGGGGTGATGTTCGGTCTCAAATACCAGTTGCCGCTGATGAAGCGGCAGGCAGGCGGGGTGATCCTGAATGTTTCCTCGATGGCGGGACTGGGCGGGGCGCCCAAGATCGCCTCTTACGCGGCAGCCAAGCACGGCGTGGTGGGCGTGACCAAAACAGCCGCGGTGGAAAATGCCAGGTACGGGGTGCGGGTCAATGCGGTCTGCCCGTTTTTTTCCCGTACGCCGATGGTCACCGGCATCGACAAACCCGGTGTCAGCCGGGAGGAATTCCAGGGCTCTCTCGCCGCCGGCTGCCCGATGAAGCGGCTCGGGGAGCCCGGTGAAGTGGTCGCCGCGATGCTGATGCTGCTGTCGCCGAAGATGACCTATGTCACCGGTCAGGCGCTGGCGGTAGACGGGGGCCTGTCGGCCTTTTGAGGTTTGTCGGGCAATTTCCACAACGAATAAAAAGAGGAGCGAGCAGTGTCCATACAGATACCCCGCGACAAGATTGCCGATTTTATCGGTTTCGAGAGCGAAACCACCGACTGGCTCAGGATCGACCAGCAGCGTATCGATACCTTTGCCGAGTGCACCCTCGACCGCCAGTTTATCCACGTAGACCCGGAGGCCGCGCGGCAGACGCCGTTCGGCGGCACCATTGCCCACGGCTTCCTGACCCTGTCGCTGCTGTCCTATTTTTCCGAGCAGCTGCAGATCGGTGTCGAGGGCTCGCGGATGGGCATCAACTACGGCATGGACAGGGTGCGCTTTCTCAATCCGGTGAAAGTGGGCAGCAATATCCGCGCCCGTGCGAAAATCCTGGATATCACCGAGAAGCAGGCGGGCCAGTTCCAGTTGAAGCTGGAGGTTACCGTGGAGATCGAGGGTGAGGAGAAGCCGGCCCTGGTCGCCGAATGGTTGTTTATGCAGTTTGTATAGAATAACGATTTTAGTGGAGATGACGACATGAGTATTCGATTCGACGGACAGGTGGCGATCGTCACCGGTGCCGGCAACGGCCTGGGTAAAAGCCATGCCCTGGAGCTGGCCCGCCGCGGGGCGAAAGTGGTGGTCAACGACCTGGGCGGTGCGCGCGACGGTTCCGGTGCCTCCCTGACTGCCGCCGAGCAGGTGGTGGCGGAGATAGAGCGCTTCGGCGGCGAGGCCATCGCCGACGGCGCCAATGTGACCGACTACGGAGAAGTGCAGAAGATGGTGCAGTCGGCCGTGGACAAGTGGGGGCGGGTGGATATCCTCGTCAACAACGCCGGCATCCTGCGCGACAAGTCCTTCGCCAAGATGGACCTGGACGACTTCCGCCTGGTGATGGATGTGCACCTGATGGGATCGGTCAACTGCACCAAGGCGGTGTGGGGCCTGATGCGCGAGCAGAACTACGGCCGCATTGTCATGACCACCTCGTCTTCCGGCCTCTACGGCAATTTCGGCCAGTCGAACTACGGCGCGGCGAAAATGGCACTGGTGGGCTTGATGAACACCCTCTACCTGGAGGGACAGAAGTACGGTATCAAGGTGAACTGCCTGTCGCCCACCGCCCGCACGCGTATGACCGAGGACGTGATTCCCGATCCCAAGGTGCTGGACCTGATGACCCCGGAATCGGTGACCGCGGGCCTGGTGGCGCTGGTGGCGGAAGACGCGCCCAACCGCTTCATCCTCGGCGCCGGTGCCGGCGCCTTCGCCTGTGCGCGGATTGTGGAAACCGAAGGACTCTACCTCCCCCCGGAGCAGCAGAACCCGGAAGGCGTGCTGGAAAACCTGGACGCGATCGGCGACGCCGGCGAACAGCAAGAGCTGTTCGGCGGCCTGAACCAGACGGTGAAATTCGTGCAGAAGGCCGCTGAGGCCCTGGACGTGGAACTGGATTGAGGAAAGCGACATGAAAGAAGCGGTAATTGTTTCCACGGCGCGCACACCGATCGGCAAGGCCTATCGCGGCGCCTTCAACAACCTGGAGGCGCCCAGCCTGGCCGCGCATGCGGTGCGGGCGGCGGTGGAGCGCGCCGGGGTCGAGGCGGCGGAAGTGGACGACTGCATTTTCGGCGCCGCCCTGCAGCAGGGCACCACCCACATGAACGTGGCCCGCCAGATCGCGCTGCGCGCCGGGCTGCCCGCCAGTGTCGCCGGCATGACCATCGACCGGCAGTGTTCCTCCGGCCTGATGGCGGTGGCCACCGCGGCCAAGCAGATTGTCCAGGACGGCTGTCCACTGGTCGTCGCCGGCGGTGTGGAACAGATCTCACTGGTGCAGAACGAGCATATGAACAATTTCCGCATTGCCGATCCGGCATTGCTGGAGATGCACCCCGATATCTATATGCCGATGATCGATACCGCCGAGGTGGTGGCGAAGCGCTACGGTATCGATCGCGATCGGCAGGATGAGTACGCGCTGCAGTCGCAGATGCGCACCGCCGCCGCCCAGGAAGCCGGCCTGTATCGCGATGAGATAGTGCCGGTGACCTGCACCAAGGCGGAGATGGATCGCGAGACGAGGGAGGTCTCCTACCAGGAGGTCACTCTGGAAAAGGACGAGGGCAACAGGCCCGGGACGACGCTGGAGGGACTGCAGGGCCTTAAGCCGGTGCGCGAGAACGGCGTGATCACCGCCGGCAATGCATCGCAGCTTTCCGACGGCGCCGCGGCCCTGGTGCTGATGGACAGCCAACTGGCGCAACAGCGCAACCTGGAACCGCTGGGTATCTACCGCGGTATGGCCGTGGCCGGCTGCGAGCCGGACGAGATGGGCATAGGCCCTGTGTACGCGATTCCGAAACTGTTGAAGCGCACCGGCCTGTCCATGGACGATATCGGCCTGTGGGAGCTGAACGAGGCCTTCGCGGTGCAGGTGCTCTACTGCCGGGACAAGCTGGGAATCGACAACGACAGGCTGAACGTCAACGGCGGGGCCATCTCCATCGGCCACCCCTACGGCATGAGCGGCGCGCGCATGGTCGGTCACGCCCTGCTGGAGGGCCGGCGCCGCGGGGTCCGGTATGTGGTGGTCACCATGTGCGTCGGCGGCGGCATGGGTGCGGCGGGGTTGTTTGAGGTGGTGTAACACCACATGCACTCACTATAAAAGATAGCTGTAGGAGCGGCGGGGCGGCCAACGGCCGCTCCTACAGGGAGTAATTGGAGAGATCTATGCGCGCATTGATATGCGAGGAGTACGGTTCGGCGGAACTGCTGGTAATCGCCGAGCGGGAACTGCCGGAACTGAAAAGCGATGAAGTGCGGATCGATGTCCGCGCCGCCGGACTCAATTTCCCTGACGCCCTGGTAATTGCGGGCAAGTACCAGGTCAAGCCACCCTTGCCGTTTGTTCCCGGCGGCGAGTGCGCCGGGGTGATCAGTGCCGTGGGCGACAGGGTAAAGAAATTCAAGGTGGGTGACCGGGTGATCGCCATGCCGGGCATGTCCGCCTTTGCCGAACAGGTGCATGTCAAGGAAGACCTGCTGGTACCCATGCCGGAGAAGCTCAGCTTTGAACAGGCGGCCGGTTTCTGTATTACCTATGCCACTTCCTACTACGCGCTCAAGCAGCGCGCCGCGATTCGGCAGGGCGAGACCCTGGTGGTGCTGGGTGCGGCCGGCGGCGTTGGAGTGACGGCAATCCAGCTGGGCAAGGCGCTGGGCGCCCGGGTAATCGCCTGTGCCTCCACTCCCGAAAAGCTGGAATTCTGCCGCGAGGTGGGCGCCGATGAGCTGATCAATTACTCGGACGAGGACCTGAAGGAACGCATCAAGGAGCTGACCAATGGTCGCGGTGCCGATGTGATCTTCGACCCGGTAGGCGGCAATTACACGGAAGAGGCCTACCGCTCCATTGCCTGGAGTGGTCGTTACCTGGTAATCGGATTCGCCTCCGGCGATATTCCCAGGCTGCCCCTCAACCTGCCGCTGCTCAAGGCCGGCGATATCATGGGGATTTTCTGGGGCAGCTGGGCACAGCGGGACCCGCAGGCTAATTTACAGAATTTCGCCGAGCTGTTGCAGATGGTGGAGGAGGGCAAGCTGAACCCGCTTACCACCGAAGTCTATCCCTTTGAGGAATATGTGCGGGCTTTTGCCGCTATTACCGAGCGCCGCGCGCGGGGCAAGGTTATTCTCGTTATCGACTAGGGAAGCAGGCGGCAATGGGCGCGGGCCTTGGCTTCCAGGTCCCGTGGCAGCTTGTCCGATGCTGAGCCCCGCTGCTGGCGGCGCCAATGGCTGCAGAGTTCTATATAACTGCCTGCCTGCACCTGGCTGCGAAGAGTGAACCAGGGGTCCGCGCCTTTTGCCGGTGCGTTTTTCTGCCGCCAGTCTATCAGCGGGCTCTGTTGCGCGGGGCGCAGGTTGGGAGTCAGGGCGCCCAGGTATTGTGCTGGATGCACTAACAATATAATGACTGCCAGGGCCGCACAACCGCTCGCGACCTTGGACAGCCATCGGCTGTCTCCCCTGGGCGGCTTGAACTGCTTGGCCTGTTGCAGAATTTTTTCGTCGAGGGACCCCGGGGAAGTGATTCCCGCTACTGCGTCCCGGTATTGGTGTTCCCAGATACTCATATAGTTACCTCTGCTGCCCCTTCGATACGCCAGGGCTGTCTCTGCGGTCCATACAGAAATTCTTCCAGTCTTTCCTTTCCGTTGCGATAGTGCTCTCTGCAGCGCTTCAGCGAAATTTTTTCGATATCGGCAACGGTGGCCAATGGCAGTTGGCACTCCAGATACAGCAGGAGGATATTGCGTTCAATTCTCGGCAGCTGCTGGATACCGGCGAGCAGTTTGTCGCCCGGATCCGGGGGTTGCTGAGGGGTATCGGGGTCCCGGCCGGCGCAGTTGCGCAGCAGCTTGTTGACGCGGATAAACAGCCAGCTGCGCAACAGGCGGCCGTTCAGCTGCGGTGGGCGTTCGAGGAGGTCGTTCCACAATTCCTCAAGCACGCCGCTGGCGCCGGCGAAATTCATCTGCGCGCAGTAGCGGTAGAGGCTGTCTTTGTGGCGCGCGTAGAACTGGCGGAAGGCGTTCAGATTCCGTGTGGAGTGGTAGTAGTCCAGCAGCTCCTCGTCGCTCAGGTGCTGAAAGTCTTTGCGTGACAAGTTGCCGCGCCTCCCTGCGCTGGTAATGCTGCTCGAACGGCCGAGAATGCGAGCTTCTTTTGATCTGTTAATGCTGTGAGCGAATTACTGGTGCGGCCGATCGCCGCGGCTGTCGGCTTGCGAATTCTCCTTAACCCGCTCGCCTTTTCCCCTGCCTGCAAACTTTTCGTTTGGCTGTTCTCTGGGGCCGGCGGTGCGCACCTTCCTTCTACTTCCCAGATAGAGTGCGGCCAGTCCCAGAAGTAATTCGTCGACAAATGGCAGCAGGTCGGGGATAAACAAGTCCACCAGAAAAATGGCGACTACCCACTTGAACAGCTGCGGATGCTCCAGTCTTTTGGCGTAACTCAGGAACCGGCCAAGCAGGGCACTGGGCAGCACTCTTTTCATCAACCTGCTCTTTGCTGTCAGTGTGGGGAGTATAGTTGGCGGCCCGGTGCGGCTCCGGCGGCTGAGTGTGGGACGACGCCAGATTTGC
This sequence comes from Microbulbifer sp. SE14, assembly GCF_059834885.1. Taxonomy (NCBI): domain Bacteria; kingdom Pseudomonadati; phylum Pseudomonadota; class Gammaproteobacteria; order Cellvibrionales; family Microbulbiferaceae; genus Microbulbifer; species Microbulbifer sp. SE14. The sequence continues at coordinate 68,925 of NZ_JCBAJA010000019.1, forward strand.
TGACTGGTACGTATTGGGTGGTTTTGCACCGGTGCCGAATGACACCTGGTCTGGCTTCTACATGGGGCTGTGCCAGCCTCGGCGCGAGTGTCCTCTGGAATGGTTTTTACGCCGACAGGCGCTTCTGCTCCGGTAGAGGCAATGGCAGCTGCTCCGGTCCCAGTTCGGCGCGCAAATCCCTGAGTTTGACTCCCACGCCCAGCAGGCGGATGGGGCTCGGGCGCCTGTCCCAGCACTGCTGCAGCAGCTGCCTGAACTCCGAGATTCGGCCGGACTGGCTGGATCGCTCCTGGGTCATAATGGAGAAGTCGCCGTATTTCACCTTCACCGTGGCGCCGCTGATCTGGTAGCGCTCGTCCAGTTTTTCCAGCCGCTCCAGCAGGCGCATATAGAGGGTGGTCAGCTGTTCCCGCCACTCGTCCAGGGTGCAGAGATCCTCGCTGAAGGTATGTTCCACGCTGACGCTCTTGCGGGAGCCGTCGCTGTTGACCGGGCGTTCGTCGATGCCGCGGCACAGTTCGTACAGGCGGCGGCCGAACTTGCCGTAGTCCCGGGTCAGTTCGATCAGGGAGAAGCGGCGCAGGTCGGCGCAGGTGCGGATGCCCTGGCGGTGCATCTTCTCCGCGGTGACCCGGCCGACGCCATGGATTTTTGCCACCGGCAGGCGCAGTACAAATTGGTCCACGGCGTCCGGGGCGACGACTGTCAGGCCGTCGGGTTTGCGCCAGTCGCTGGCGATCTTGGCCAGGAACTTGTTCGGCGCCACGCCGGCGGAGATGGTGATACCCAGCTCCGCGCGCACCCGCCGGCGTATCTCCTCGGCCATCAGGGTGGCGCTGCCGTGGCAGCGGCTGCTGTCACTCACATCCAGGAAGGCCTCGTCCAGGGACAGCGGTTCTATGATTTCGCTGTAATCCAGGAAAATATCCCGAATCTGGCCGCTAACCTCTCGATATTTTTTCATGTTACCGGGTACTACAATCAAATCAGGGCAGAGCTTTTTCGCCTGTGCGGTGGGCATGGCGGAGCGCACGCCATAGCTGCGCGCTTCGTAGTTGCAGGTGGAGATAACCCCGCGCCTGTCGCTGGTGCCACCCACTGCCAGGGGACGGCCGCGCAGGTTCGGGTCGTCGCGCATTTCGACAGAGGCGTAGAAACAGTCGCAGTCGCAGTGGATGATCTTTCGCATGCTGTGATTATATACAGTATGTGGGCGCTGCAAAAAGCAATTGCCAGCGAATGAGAACAGAACTGGAAGAAGATTGGGCAGGTGAACCATGAGCCACATTCCACTGGTGGAACGTCCCGCGGAAGATCGGGTAGAGGCGATCTTCGCCGACATAGAGGATGAACTGGGTGCGGTGCCCAGCCTGTTTCTCATTATCGCCCATCACCCGGATCTGCTGGAGGCCAGCTGGCACACCTACAAGGCGTTGATGGTCCACGGGGTACTGTCGCCACAGCTGAAGGAAGGCATAGGGCTGGTGATCTCTGCGGATAATCACTGCGACTACGGCATATACCACTACAGCGCCACCCTGCAGGAACTGGGTGTGGATATGCAGGAAGTGATGCGCATCCGCACCGACCCCAAGCATGTGCACTACTCGGAAAAAGAACACGCACTGTTCGACTTGGCCCGCCATGCCAATAAAGCCCCCAGCGATCACGGCGAGCGCTGGATTGCGGAAGCGCAGAAACTGGGGGCCCAGGATGATGAAATCGTCGAGGCGCTCACGGTGATGGAACTGGTGGTGGGCTTCAACCACTTTGCCGAAGTGCTGGGGTTGGAACCGCAAAGGAACAGGGACTAGTCCGGTTACCCCCCCTGCGGAAAGAATATCTCCTCTATCCGGTGGCCGAATACGGCGGCGATCCGAAACGCCACTGGCAGGCTCGGATCATATTTTCCCTTCTCGATTGCGTTGACCGTCTGCCGACTAACGCCAAGTGCGTCGGCCAGCTGTTGCTGTGTCCAGCCGCGCTCGCCGCGCATTTCTTTCAGGCAGTTTTTCACCGATAGCGCCTGCGCAGGATATTACCCGCCATCGTCCAGCTCACCAGTATCAGCAGTGCCGTCCAGATGCCGCCGATTGGCGCCAGGCCGGCGTAGGCCTCCAGCAGGCCGTAGGTGAGGGTGAAGAGGAAAACGATCACCAGCGCCGTCGCCGCGGCGGTCAGCTGAATGCGCCGCTCCATTTCGTCGCCGCGAACCAGGTATTGCAGGAGTACAGTGAACAGGCCGGCGGCGGGAATCAACGGCCCGAGGACCAGCGGCAGCCGCCAGGGGGAGTCCTCCGGCAGAGCCTTAAGCGCCAGCCCACCGGCGAGGGCAGTCAATGAGAACAACAGGCCGACCTGGAAAAACGAGAATCGATAGCGCGGAGTCCGGGCCATGGGTACGCCTCCATGTAAAGTGTCCTTGATATTGACGGTACTGCCCGTCATTCGATGCTGTCAAGTACTCTTTACATTTTTGGCGGGAAGTTCGTCGAGACGAGTTCAGGTTCGTCGTTGAATGCAATCGGCGGCCATTGGCCGCCGATTGCAGGTACAGGGTCCCTGGAGCCTGGTTCGCCGCTTACTTTGGCGGCCTGCGCCGACCGAATATCAGTGCCAGTACAAAGAGCACGATAAAGACAAAGAAGAGCACCTTGGCGATGTCCGCGGCTGCGGTCGCCACGCCGCCAAAGCCAAAGAAGGCGGCGATCAGTGCGATAACCAGACAGATGATGGCCCAGCGCAACATGGTGATAACTCCTTATGTGGATCTGGAGTAGGGCTCGGGCCGGATCCTTGGTGGAACCGGAGCCAATGACTCTGATTGATAAGGTTAATTTACTCAGATCACAACTTTATTTGGCCGAATATTCCCGGAAGTGCGGAACTGGACTCCGTGTGTTGAAGTAACGATGATGACCTGCTTCGCCTTGCTGATGCGCAGGGGCAGATCCACGAGGGGATTGATGCCGGCCCTCCTGATGGTGGCGGAGAGCTTTGGGCCATTGATGTGGGTGTTTTTATTTTTCGGGGCCGATAAACGAGAAAAGCCGTCGCAAGCGACGGCTTTTCAATAAATCAGTTTAGCGTTCGAGCTGGTCCAGCTTGCCCTTCTTGCCGTCCCACTCCTCGGCGTCCGGCAGCGGGTCTTTCTTCTCGGTGATATTGGGCCAGATCTCCGCCAGCTCCGCGTTCAGCTCGATAAACTCCTGCTGGTCCTCCGGCAACTCGTCCTCGGAGAAGATGGCGTTGGCCGGGCACTCGGGTTCGCAGAGGGCGCAGTCGATGCACTCGTCCGGGTGGATCACCAGGAAGTTGGGGCCTTCATAGAAGCAGTCCACCGGGCAAACTTCCACACAGTCGGTGTATTTGCACTTGATGCAGTTTTCCCCAATTACGAATGTCATGCTTGTCCCTCGAAAATACCCAATTCTGTGAAGCAGCGGATTTTATCAACTAATGGCGCGAATTGTAGTGGCTTTTCAGTCGAATTGGTTGGGTGCTTATAACTGCTCGGGACTCGGGACTCGGGACTCGGGTAGGGTGCGCCGTACGCACCGCTGGAGTTCAGAGCAGCTTCCGCAGCGCATAGAGCTGCTCCAGCGCCTGCCGCGGCGTCAGGTCGTCCGGATCCAGCGCCTCCAGTGCCTCCACCGCCGGGTGGCTTGGGGCGCCGAACAGGTCCACCTGCTGGGGAGATGCGGAAGTCGGTTGGGCTTTCGGAGGTTCGGGAGTGCCCTCCCGGGTCCCGATTGCTGTTTCCCGAGTCCCGAGTCCCGAGTCCCGAGTCCCGTTCTTTTCCAGCGCCTCCAGCCGCTGCTTCGCCTCCACCAGCACATCCCCGGGGATACCGGCCAGCTTGGCCACCTGCAGCCCGTAGCTCTTGGACGCCGGTCCCTCCTGGATGCGGTGCAGGAAGACGATTCCGTCGCCGTGCTCGGTGGCGTCCAGGTGGATATTGGCGGATTCCGGGCACTGGTTCGGCAGGTCGGTCAGCTCGAAATAGTGGGTGGCGAAAAGGGTGAAGGCGCGCACCTTGTCCGCCAGGTAGTGGGCACAGGCCCAGGCCAGGGACAGGCCGTCGTAGGTGCTGGTGCCGCGGCCGATTTCATCCATCAGCACCAGGCTGTTGGCACTGGCATTGCGCAATATGTTGGCCGTCTCGGTCATCTCCACCATAAAGGTGGAGCGGCCGCCGGCCAGGTCGTCGGCGCTGCCGATGCGGGTGAAGATGCGGTCCAGCAGGCCGATCCTGGCCCCGTCCGCCGGCACATAGCTGCCCACGTGCGCCAGCAGGGCGATCAGCGCGGTCTGGCGCATGTAGGTGGACTTACCGCCCATGTTCGGGCCGGTGATCACCAGCATGCGGCGGTCGTCGCGCAGCTCGATATCGTTGGCGACGAAGGGCTCGTCCAGCACCTGTTCCACCACCGGGTGGCGGCCGGCGCTGATATGCAGGCCCGGTTCGGTGCCGAGTATCGGGCGGCACAGGCGCAGGTTGTCGGCGCGCTCGGCCAGGCAGGCCAGCACGTCCAGCTGCGACACGCCGGCGGCGGCGGTCTGCAGTTCCGCCAGGGACTGGTTCAACTGGTCGATCAGCTCCTCGTACAGGGCCTTCTCCCGCGCCAGGGCACGGCTTTTGGCGGACAGGGCCTTGTCTTCGAACTCCTTCAATTCCGGGGTGATAAAGCGCTCGGCGTTCTTCAGGGTCTGGCGGCGGATATAGTCTGCCGGCGCCTTGTCGCTCTGGCCGCGGCTGATCTCGATAAAGTAGCCGTGCACCCGGTTGTAGCCCACCTTGAGGGTGGGGATGCCGGTGCGCTCCTTCTCCCGCACCTCCAGCTGCACCAGGTAGTCGCCGGCGTTCTCGCTGATGGAGCGCAGCTCGTCCAGCTCGCTGTCGTAGCCGGTGGCGATAACGCCGCCTTCGCGGATCACCACCGGTGGGTTCTCCACCAGGGCGCGCTCCAGCAGCTCCACCGTTTCCGGCCAGTTGCCTATCTCCCGCGCCAGTTCCTTCAGCAGCACCGCGTCCGTCTCCGCCAACTGCTGCTGGATTTCCGGGAACTGCGCCAGGGACTGGCCCAGGCGCGCCAGGTCCCGCGGGCGCGCGGAGCGCAGGGCCAGGCGGCCCAAAATGCGCTCCATGTCGCCCACCGGCTTCAGTGCATCGCGCAGCGGCTCGAAGCGGTAGCCGTCGATCAGCGCCGCCACCGCGTCCTGGCGGTTGTTCAATGTGGTCAGCTGCCGCAGCGGGTTGTTCAGCCAGCGGCGCAGCAGGCGGCTGCCCATGGCGGTCTTGCAGCTGTCGAACACCGACAGCAGCGTGTTCTCGTCGCCGCCGGAAAGGTTCAGGTCTATCTCCAGGTTGCGGCGGCTGGCGCCGTCCAGGGCCACGGTCTCGTCGCTGCTCTCGGTCTGCAGGCTGCGGATATGGGGCAGCTCGGTGCGCTGGGTGTCGCGGGCGTACTGCAGCAGGCAGCCGGCGGCGACTATGGCCGCGTGCATATGGCTGCAGCCGAAGGCCTCCAGGTTGAGGGTGCCGAACTGCTGGTTCAGCAGGCGCAGGGCCGTCTCCAGCTCGAACTCCCAGGGTGCGCGGCGGCGCAGGCCGGGGCGGCGCTCGATTTCCGCCGGCAGGGCCAGGTCCTCCGGCGCCAGTAGCTCCGCCGGGCTGTGGCGCTGCACCTGTTCCGCCAACGCCTCCAGGGAATCCACCTCCTGCACCACGAAGCGGCCGGTGGCCAGGTCCAGCAGGGCCAGGCCGAAGACGTCGCCCAGCTGTGCCGCAGCCGCCAGCAGGTTGTCGCGGCGCTCGTTCAGCAGCGCCTCGTCGGTGACGGTGCCGGGGGTGACGATGCGCACCACCTTGCGCTCCACCGGGCCCTTGCTGGTGGCCGGGTCGCCGATCTGCTCGCAGATGGCCACGGATACGCCGGCCTTGATCAGCCGCGCCAGGTAGCCCTCGGCGGCGTGGTAGGGGATGCCGGCCATGGGGATCGGCTGACCGCCGGACTTGCCGCGGGCGGTCAGGGTCACGTCCAGCAGTTCGGCCGCTTTCTTGGCGTCGTCGTAGAAGAGTTCGTAGAAGTCCCCCATGCGGTAGAAGACCAGCTCCTGGGGGTGCTGGGCCTTGATGCGCAAATATTGCTGCATCATCGGGGTGTGTTCTGCGGCGGGGGACTTGGACTTGCTGGAGGTTTTCTGCATCTCGGGATCAGTAATCGGTAGAACGGTGGAATACCCCAGCCCCGCGCTCTGCAGCCGTCGGCACGGTTCGGGGCAGTCACAAAGGGTTGTTTAAAATGCGCGCGACACAACCGGCACGGCTGGGTAGCCGCTTCTGCCGCGGAGAATATCAAAGCGCCACAAAAAGCACTAACCGACTTTATGGCCAGGCGGATGAAACTCAGGCGACCAGCCGAAAACCGATACCGGATATGGTAGGCGGTGCGGAGGTTGAAGCGGCTGGAACCCTGCGCTCGTCCGGTCCCGTGCCCGGCCGCTTGCCAGGATCCGCAGAATCGGCAAGAATAAATTATTCTAAATAATTTTATTCTTGTAATGAATTATCTGATCGTGGAAACCGTCCCTTTCGGCCCGCCGGCAGCGGACCTGTTTCGCGGCGCCGGCGAAGGGCTGCCGCTGGTTTGCCCGGCCTTTGCGCCCCTTGGGCCCATCTGCGGCGGCCGGCGCCGAGGGGGAGGGTAATATGAGCCGACCGCTGCGCGCCGACATAGATCTGCAGGCGCTGACGCACAACTATCGCTACGCCAAGTCCCTGAGCGGCGGGCGGACGCTCGCGGTGATCAAGGCGAATGCCTACGGTCACGGTCTCGCGAGCGTCGCCAGGAGTCTCGTGGGGGCCGATGGCCTGGCGGTGGCCACTATCGAGGAGGCCGTTGCCCTGCGCGACGCCGGTTTGGGTGGCCGGCTACTGGTACTGGAAGGGGTGTTTAATCGGGAGGGCCAGTCGGAGGCGATCCGGCGTCAGCTGGATTTGGTGGTGCACAGTGACTATCAGCTGGAGTTGCTGAAAGCCTCGCCGCAACAAGAGGGAACCTCGAGTGTCTGGCTCAAGGTGGACACAGGCATGGGGCGTCTGGGATTTGATTGCGGCGATGCGGCCAGGGCCTACGGGCTCCTGGTTGAATTGTCGGCGGTGCGGGAATGTATTCTCACCACCCACCTGGCGTGCGCCGATGAGGCGGACAGCCCGCACAATGCCGTTCAGCTGCACCGCTTTGACGAAGTCGTCCGGGCCATTCGGGCCGCCGGGGCGCGGTCCGCACACCGCTGCCTTCCGTTTGCACAGAGTATCGCCAACTCTGCGGCGCTGATCGGTCTGCCCGGTGCACGTCGTCAATGGGACCGCGCCGGCGTCATGCTGTATGGAGTCAATCCGCATGCGGGCGCCGTCCAGGACCGGAATCTCCAAAGCGTGATGACCCTGCGCTCGCAGCTGATCGCCGTCCGCTCCGTGCGGGCGGGCGAGCCGGTGGGCTATGGCTGCGATTACCGCTTCAGCCGGAACGGCCGCTTCGGCATCGTTGCCTGTGGATACGGCGACGGTTATCCGCGCCATGCGCCTTCCGGTACACCGGTACTTGTCTGTGGCCGGCGCACGCAACTGGTCGGCCGCGTCTCCATGGACATGCTGGCGGTGGATCTCTCCGCGATCCCGGAGGCCGGCGTCGGTGCGGAGGTCGAATTGTGGGGTGCGGCGCTGCCGGTTGCCGAAGTCGCTGCCAGTGCCGGAACCATCGCCTACGAGCTGCTCACCGGCCTCACCCAGCGAGTGCCGCGTATTTATCGTCCCGGGGTTTGTGGGGAAGGGGCGGTAGCCGGGCTTGGCACCGTTGGTACGGGCTGTTGTGATTCCTCTCTTTAACCTGTCATAAATGACAATACGCAATTTTTTTTGAATTTTTTATTATTTTTCTCTCGCCGAATAGGAATTTTTTCAGCACAATAGGATTGTCGAATAAATTATTCTTGATGGTGGAATCTGAAAATAAATTATACGTGCACAGGGTTGGCAGTTGTCACCCAGGTTGCGCAGATGCCTCAGTCGTAGCGTTTAGGGCGCTGAGCTTCAAAGTCTGCGCGAATCAAGTGCTGCCCAATTGATAAACACAATAACTGTCCGGGAGACCCTTCTTATGTTCGATCGTACCGTATCCATCCGTAAGCCCCTTCACCGCCATTTGCTGGCACTGGCTGTCAGCGCCACGGTAGGCGCGGCATCCGTTGGGGCGCCGCAAGCCCTGGCGGCCAACAACGACGGTTCAATACTCGGCAGTATCGATCAGGCTGAAGCGAGCCGTGCGGAGATCGTGGTTACCATCCGCAACGACGACAACGGCCTCACCCGCCAGACCCGGGCGGATGCCGAGGGGCGCTACCGCTTCTCCAGACTGCCGGTGGGCAACTATACCGTCACGGCGGACATTGATGGCCGGACGGTGACGCTGGCACGGGATGTCAGGGTTTCGATTGGTGCCGCTACCGAAATCGGTGCCGCGGAAGGCAACATCGAGGAGATCACCGTGGTCGGGCAGCGCGGCCGCCTGCAGATAGATACCACTACCTCTGAATCCGGGGTGACCTTCTCCGCCGCCGATCTGGAAGTTCTGCCCGTCGGCCGCAGCCTGGAGTCGGTGGCTCTGCTCGCGCCCGGGACCGTATCCGGCACTGCCTTCGGCGGCGTTTCTTTCGGCGGCTCCTCCGTGGGCGAGAACGCCGTGTTTATCAACGGCCTCAATGTCACGGACGTGGAAACCGGCATCGGCTCCGGCAGCGTGCCCTTCTCCTTCATCGAGGAAGCCCAGATCAAAACCGGTGGCTACTCGGTCGAATTCGGCCGCACCACCGGCGGGGTGACCAACGCCGTGGTCAAGTCCGGCACCAACGAGTTCGAGTTCGGCGTGAGTACCTACTATACACCGGATGCGCTGCGCGGCAGCGGCACCCACGGCTACAACTCCCTCGGTGAAAGGGTCTCCAGCAGCGACCTGAGCGAGACGGACGACGTCAGCACCAGCTTCTACGCGGGCGGTCCCATTATTCAGGACAAGCTCTTCTATTACGCCGTTTACGAACCGCGCAGCTACCGCAACGAAGGTCAATCCGCGACCAGTGATCTCTCCTGGGACAGTAAGGACGACAGCGCCTTCTGGGGGGGCAAGCTGGACTGGCTGATCTCCGACAGCCACAGCCTCGAACTGATCGCCTTTTCCGACGAGAGCGAGACGGAGACCGACTACTTTGATGGCGGCGAGTTCCAGGAGACCACCTTCGAGAAAGAGGGCGGCAAGCACTTCCTGACCACCTACACTGGCCAGATCACTGACAATTTCCTGGTCAAGGCGATGTACGGGGAGAGCGAGGGCCAATACACCTCTTCGAATACCACCGGCCTCGAGTGTAACTATGTGTACGACTACCGCGTCTACGAATACCTCGGCTGTACCACCGATACGCGTTTCGATGGCCGCTTCAATAGCCGCGAGGCCTTCCGCCTGGATATGGAATACGAGCTGGGGGACCACCTGCTGCGGTTCGGTTTGGACGACGAGCTGCGCGTAACGCGCATGAATCGCCTCACCACAGGCCCCGATCAGGCCTATTACCACATCTATGAAGCCGCGCCGGGCGACTCCGTCAACGGCGGCACAGTGCAGGGCGACGCCTATGTGCGCGTGCGCACGCGCAACTCCATCGGCGAGTTCGAGTCGGATACCTCCGCCTTCTATTTCGAGGATATCTGGTACGTGACCGACGACATCACGGCGACCATGGGTGTACGTTTCGACGAGTTCGACACCAAGGATGCGGCCGGCAATTCCTTCCTGAAGGTGGATGACATGATCTCGCCGCGCTTCGGTATCGCCTGGGATATCGCCGGTGACGGTAGTTCCAAGGTGTTCGCCAACCTGGGCCGCTACTACTTCCCGCTGTCCAACGGCCTGGTGGCCCGCGAGGGCGGCGGCACCCTGGATACGCGCACCTACCACGAATTGCTCGGCCTGGAAACCGAGACGACGGCGTCCGGCTACACCAATGTCACGCCGATCCTCGGCGACCAGATCGGTGATGTCTATCAGGTCGGCAACGCGGCCGAGGGGCTGAGCGGCACCGAGGCGTTCGTGGACAATGACCTGGAAGCCAGCTACCAGGACGAGTTGGTCCTCGGCTATGAGAAGCTGGTGGCGGAAAATTGGAAGCTCGGCGTGCGCGGTATCCACCGCCGTTTCCACAATGCCATCGAGGATATGAAGATCGATGTCGATGTGGCCGGTTGCGGCAACATCAAGGGCTGGGTCTTCGGCAACCCGGGCCGCGACCTGACCCTGACCCGCGAGTGTGACGATGGTCAGGTGCGCCAGATCACCATCGATCTCGGCGAGGGGCAGATGCCCGGCCTCGACGGTGAGCCGCTGGGCAGCCCGGAGGTGGAGCGCCGCTACAACGCGGTGGAGCTGGTGCTGGACCGCGAGTTCGCCGACCGCTGGAGCTTCAACGCCGCCTACACCTGGTCGCGCTCCTACGGCAACTATGAGGGTGGCGTTAACTCCGACACCGGCAACGACATCCCCGGCTGGACCGAGGCCGGCGATGACGTGGCCTACCTGCTGGGCAACCACGGCCGCCTGCCCAACGATCGCACCCACTCCCTGAAGCTGCGCGGCCAGTACGAGATCGTCGAAGACCTGCTGCTGTCGGCCTCCTTCAGCGTGATATCCGGGCGCCCGATCAATGCCCGCGCGCAGGGTAATCCGTTTACCTACAGCGAAAGCTATGACTTCAATTACGTCTGCGTCAGCAACTGTGATGGCGACTTCAGCAATGCGGACCGGGAGTTCGAGCGCCTGAGCAAGGGCGAATACGGCGACCTGGACTGGATTAACACGCTGGACCTGGGTGCCTCCTACCGGATGGATATCGCCGGCACCTCGCTGAACCTGCGCGCCGACATATTCAACGTGTTCAACAGCCAGAAAGTCACGGATGTGAACGAGATCCTCCGCTACACCATGGCTACCGACAACGCGGACTTCCTCGCGCCGGCGGCATTCCAGTCGCCTCGCAGCGTGCGTCTGTCCGCCTCCCTGGATTTCTAATATTGCTTGTCCGCTTTAACAGGGCACTCTCGGGTGCCCTTTTTTTATCTGTTGATGGAAAATGATGCGGTTGCCCGCAGTTTGTAAAGAGGTTGCCATGCTTCGGCTGAAGTTGTTGATCACCGCTGTATTTTTGCTGTTGAGCGCGGCATGTTCAGAGCCGGACAGATCCGGCGGCGCGGCCCCCGGCCCGGCCTACGTCACCGATGTGCCCCTGCTCGAGGAGTCGATGCTGTCGGCGGATTTCTGGATCGATCGGCTCGCCGGCGACGAGGTGCGGCTCTCCGGCGGCGAGATTGCCGCAATGAATGCCGCCAACCTGGCGGGCGATCCCTATCTCCACGACCTGGATGAATTTCCGCAGGTCCTGGCGCGCGACGAGGTGCTGGCGTTGATCGACGGCGTCAGCCGGCCGGCTTCGAGCCCGCGCGTTTTTGCCGATGGACGGCCCGTCACGCCGGACACTTACGCGCGCCTCGACGCCGCGGTACAGCGCGCGGCGCTGCCTGCGGAAGTGCGCACGCGCTGGGGGCTGGTGGTGCGGCGCGCGAGCATGCGCAGCTATCCCACCTTCGACAGGGTGCTCAAGGACCTCTCCGACCCGGACCTGGACCGGTTCCAGGAGACCGGCGTATTTCCGGGTCAGCGCCTGGCGTTGCTGCACGAGAGCGCCGACGGCCGGTGGTGGTTCGCCGTCAACTACCACTACGCGGCCTGGGTGCCGAAATCCGCAGTGGCGGAGGGCACGCGGGAGCGGATCGAGGCCTGGCATCGCCGCGAGCCGCGCTTGACAGTCACCGGCGCCCAGGTGCGCACCAACTTCAACCCCGAGGAGCCCAGGACTTCTGAGGTCACCTTGGATATGGGGGTGTCCCTGCCGCTGCTTTCCGCGGAAGAGGTGGGGCACAATGTACACGGGCAGAATCCCCATGCCAGCCATATCGTATCGCTGCCAGTTCGTGCCGAGGACGGCAGCCTCGCCTTTGAGCCGACGTTGGTTGCGCGGGGCCGCGATGTGACCGTAGGTCGCCTCGATTACCGCCCCTCACTGATTCTGCGCCAGGCCTTCAAGTTTCTTGGCGAGCGCTACGGCTGGGGGCACGATTACAACGGGCGTGACTGCACCGGCTTCGTCGGCGAGGTTTATCGCAGTGTCGGTATCCTGATGCCGAGAAATTCGGGACAGCAGGGGAAGAGCGACTTCGCCCCCACCCGGCGTTTCGCCGAGGGCGATGACGCGGCCCGCCGCGAGGCGCTCGATGAGCTCTCGGTGGGGGACCTGATCTATATTCCCGGGCATGTGATGATGTATATCGGCCATGTGGATGGGGAGCCCTATGTGATTCACGATGTGACCGGGCTCAGCTATTACCGCAGCGACGAGACCTACTACCGGGGGACGCTGTCCGGCGTTTCGGTGACGCCGTTGACGCCGCTGCAATTGAGTTCGGGCAAGAGTTTTGTCGACGCCATTTACGCTATTAAGTCCATTATTTGACGGGTACGGCCATGAAAATAGTTGATGTAAAACTGGGCATGCTCCGGGTTCCGCTGGTGACGCCTTTCAAGACCGCATTGCGCACGGTCGAAAATGTGGAAGACGTGGTCGTCATGTTGGAGACGGATACAGGGCATGTCGGCTACGGCAATGCACCGGCCACGGCGGTAATCACCGGCGATACGCACGGCTCGGTGATTGAGTCGGTGCGCAAGGTATTCGGCCCCTTGCTGGTCGGGCGCGAAGTGGCGGACCTGAATCGCCTCTGCCGCCAGATTCAGGGGGCGATGATTCACAACACCAGTGCCAAGGCGGCAGTGGAGATCGCCCTTTACGATCTGTTTGCACAGAGTTACCGCACGCCCCTCTATAGGATTCTCGGGGGCGGTGACAGCAGTCTGACTACGGATATCACCATCAGTGTCGACTATATTGACAAGATGGTTGCAGATGCCGAGCGCGCCGTTGAAAGGGGCTTCGAGATTCTCAAGTTGAAAGTCGGCAAGGATATCGGACTCGATATCGAGCGCATCAAAGCGGTGTACGCGGCGGTGAAAGGGCGCGCACTGTTGCGTCTCGATGCCAATCAGGGTTGGAGTCCCAAGCAGGCCGTCATGGCGATCCGCGGACTGGAAGAGGCCGGTGTCCTGCTCGAGCTGGTGGAGCAGCCGGTCACGGCCGGCAACCTGGAGGGCATGCGCTATATCTCGGAAAGGGTAAAGACCCCGATCATGGCCGATGAGAGCATATTCGGACCCCACGATGTGATTAACGTGGTAGAGCGCAACGCCGCCGATATCATCAACATCAAGCTGATGAAGACCGGTGGCATTTCCAATGCTCTGAAGCTTGCGGACCTGGCGGCGCTGTACGAGCTGGAGTGCATGGTCGGCTGTATGCTGGAGACCAGTATCGGTGTTTCCGCTGCCGCACATGTGGCGGCGGCCAAGGCGCCAGTGGTGTCCAAGCTGGATCTCGATGTGCCTTCCCTGTGCCAGTTTGATCCCGTTGTGGGTGGCGCGACCTACAGGGATGCAGACATTATCCTGAATGAGACTCCCGGACTCGGCATCGAGAAAATTGAGGGGTTGGAGTTGTTAGCGTAATATCGCCGACTACCAGGGAACAGGGTGGGAACCCATGAACTGCCTCTTGAAGATGCGCGCGATGCGCGATCAGCTGTCGGTGAACGAGCGCAAACTGGCGGATTTCATTCTCGACAACACGCAACTGTTGCGCGACTACTCATCGCAGCAGCTGGCGGATGCGGTGGGTGTCAGCCAGTCCAGTGTGGTCAAGTTTTCGCAGAAGCTCGGCTATCGTGGCTATCCCAGTCTGAAGCTCGCCGTCTATGAATCCTACGCCGGATCTGTTCTGGCGCAGGCGGGCGATGACGCCGCCCGGCATTTTTCCCGGCCGGGAAGTCCGCTGGATTTGTTCGGGCAGAAAAAGCTCGAGGTACTCGAGAATACGATCAGTATCAATGAGGCCGAGCAGCTCACTGAAGCGGTCGCCGCGATTCGCGCTGCACGTTGTATCCAGGTGTCGGCCTGCCCCGGGTCGGTATCTGTCGGGCGCTACCTGACACACCAGCTGCTGGAATTCGGTTGCCTGGCGGTGTTCGATGAGGGCGGCAGATTGCAGCACCGTATCGCGGATTCGCTGGAGGAGGGCGATCTCCTGTGCATCATCTGCGATTTGGGCGGCGAGGAGTCGCTGGTGGATGTGGCAAACCGGGCCCGGGAGCAGGGCGTCAAGGTGTTGAGCCTCACGCGCTACAACTATAACGCTGCCAGCATCCATTCCGATATCCGCCTGTATGTCGCTCCCGCCGAGGGGGACGAGGCCTGGCAGCGGCTGTTGTTCCGCTCCGCGCAGTTGCATTTGATTGAAGGGCTGCTCAGCGGCCTGGCCAGGCTGGACGGCTAACAGGCTGGTGAAAGATACTTTCTCACCAGCCTGTTAGCCGTCGGTGTCCGCCGGGGCCCCTGGCCGAAGTCGACTTCGCCCCGGGGGGGCGCGTGCGGCGGCGCGGCCGCCGCCTCTCCCCTCAGTCCGCTGCGGCGGAGTCTCCCCCCGCCGGAAGCAGTTCCCACTCCATGTCGTAGCTCCATTTGTCGAAATAGAGGTTGCCCCCGCGCCATTCCACTTCTCCGCGCTGGGAATCCACCGTTTCTGAGCGGAAGTGGGTCTTGGCCGGTACAAATGGACGGCTGTAATCGGTATTGAATATCAGGCGATAGCCGTCCAGTCCACCGAGATAGAACCAGCGCTCGGCTTCCGTTTCCCCCTCGAGTACGCCGTGGGTGACGTCCATCGGCATCCAGCCGTAGGGCGCCAGGTAAAATTCGCCCCAGTCGTGCATGGTGTCGAAGCTGTTCGGCGAGAATTCCCAGCCGGATTGCCAGCGGGCGGGAATGCCGTTCATGCGCATCAGGGTGATGAGCAGCAGGGTCTGCTGGCCGCAGTCCGCGTGGCCCGCTTGCGCGGCGTAGGCGCTGATATTGCGGATCGTCGAATACTCCCGCGCCCCCGCCCAGGGAATCTGGTCGACATGGGCAAAGAGTTTCTGCGCGATGCGGTAGGGGTTGGTTTCATCGCCGACAATGCTGTCCGAGAGTGCGCGCAGTTCGGGGGTGAACTTGATGTGCGGGGGGCGCTCGGACAGGTAGGGATACAGGGTGGAGTCGTCCGGAGCCGGCTGCACCTTTTCAGCCTCGATCCGCTGGTGGCGCGACAGGCTGTCGAACTCGTAGCGCACATTGAAGCGGGTGGGCTCGCCAGCGCGCGCCGTGTCCTCGAGGTAGATGGTATGCTGGGGCTGCTGCGCCGGGGGCAACTGGTGTTGTTCGGGGAGGCTGCCGAGCAGGGTTACGTTTTCCTGCTTGCCTTCCAGTTCCAGGGGGAAGGGCAGCCATACGCGCAGAGTCTCGCCGTCCGGCACCGCGTCTGCGTCCACGGTCAGGGAATAGTCGACGCGGATGCGCTGGCGCAGTGGCGAGTCCGCGGCGATGACCTCGCGGTGATGGGGGTGCATCGCGTACAGCGGCGCCTTGTCGGTAAAGCGTGTGTAGTCGCCCGTGCGTGCGGCCGCGCTTTCGGAAATCTGTACCAGGTTGTAGGCGGCCTTGCGGAAGTAGCGGCGCTGCCCATTGATGGTCTTGAACTCGAGCAGTCCGGCGCTGTCCCACTGCAGCACATCTTCGGGGGTGGCGTCGGGGATGTAGCGCTGTATCGCTGGCAGGAGTTCCTCCTGCGATAGGGTGAACTCCATTTCGATGCGCCGCATGCGCTCCAGTTCGAACTCCAGCTCCCGCCGCTGTTCCTGCGTAAGTGTCTGCTCGCTGTGCATCTTTTCAATCTCCGCCCGGGCGCCGGCATAGGAGCCGCTGTCCACCTGTTGGCGAATCTCCTCCAGGGCGGGGATATCACCGCGTTGACTGCAGGCGCCGCTGAGCGTGGCCAGCGCCAGGGCGGCCAACAGGGGGGCGGCGCGGCGCTCGCCGCGATCGGCTCTGGGTTTATCGGGGTGGCGATGAGGGTTGGATAGATGCGGCACGGTGGGCTCCTGGGCTTCGGCTTAATGGTCTGTTCGCCTTGCGAATAAAATATTATTTACTCGAAGATCTGTGCTTGATAAATTATTCTGATGCTGGTGTCGCGTCAAGAGCGCTGCACGCAGCCGCCGTGCACACAGTGAACTGTGGGAGATAATGATAAACCATGTGTGATTTTTTACTCAGAGCCGGCGGAGGTGGACCGATGAGAGTCCCGGCACTGGCGTGGACTTTTTTCGTGACGGCGTTGTTGCTGCTGTCCGGTTGTGGCGAACAGGACCCGCTCGACGGGGAGAGTGCCGAGGCGCTGGTCCAGCGCGTGCTCGAGGAAGAGCGGGTGCCCGGCGCGGCGGTGGCCATCTGGCATCGGGGCAAGCCGGTGTTGCTGCGCGGCTTCGGCGTCACCAATGTGGATGATCCGCGCCCGGTTGACGAAAATACCCTGTTCAAACTCGCGTCCACCACCAAGGCGTTCACCACTGCGGCGCTGGGGCTGCTGGTGGAGGATGGGCGTCTCGACTGGGATGACCGCGTCGTCGACCACCTGCCGCAGTTCCGCCTCGCCGACCCCTGGATTACGCAGGAGTTCCGCGTAGTCGACCTGCTTACCCACCGCTCGGGGCTGGGGCCCGGCGCGGGTGACCTGATGCTGTGGCCGCAACCCAATCAGTTTACCCGCGCCGACGTGTTGGCAGGGCTGCAATTCCTGCCCATCACGCGCAAGTTCCGCGCCGACTACGCCTACGACAACCTCCTCTACATCGTTGCCGGCGAGTTGATCGCTGAGATTGCGGGGATGAGCTACGAAGAGTTCGTGCAGGCGCGCCTGCTCGACGCCATGGGGCTGAAGAACTGTTATGCAGGTCCGGTGCCGGCCGCCGCCCGCGACAACCTCGCCGATCCGCACCGGCTGGAAGAGGGCGGCCTGGTGGTGGATTCCCCCAATCTGGCCGGCAGCGAGCCCATAGTGTTGGCCGCTGCCGGCGGCATGCACTGCAGTGCCGCCGATATGATCGTCTGGCTGCGCACCCTGCTCGCGGGGGGCGTCATGCCCGGCGGCGAAGCCCTCTTTTCCCTGGATACCCGCGATCGCCTCTGGAGACCCGTGACGCTGATGCCGCTGTCGGCCGCCCGCGCCGAGCGGGATGCCGGGAGTTTCTACGCCTATGCGCTGGGCTGGCGCGTGCAGGATATGCACGGTTTCCGGGTGATCCACCACACCGGCTCGCTGTCCGGCATGTACGCCTGGGCGGCGCTTGTGCCGGACAGGGATCTGGCCATCGTGGTGCTGATGAACCGCAGTGCGGGGACGGCCCGGCAGGCGCTGATCTACAGTCTGCTGAAGCCTTACCTGGGGGCGCCGGAGCGGGACTGGCTGGATTATTTTCAGGAGCTTTACAGCGGCGGCGACAAAGGCGCGGTGCCGGAGCCGGATCTGTTGCCCGCACCGGCCAGCCTGGTCGCGCTGGGTGATGAGGCGCTCAGCGGAAGCTACCGCGACCCCTGGTTCGGCGACATCGTGATCGAGGCCCGCGAGGGCCGGCTGCGCTGGCGGTCAGAGAAATCGCCGCGCCTGCGCGGCACCCTCACGGCGGCAGGTGCCGGCGTTTGGGCGCTGGAGTGGGACGACCGGAGCCTGGACGCCGACGCCTGGCTGGTGGCAGACCGCGGCGAGTCCGGAGCCGTCTTCCTGACTCTGCAGCCAAAATCCCGCGGCATTGATTTCAGTTACGATTTCCAGGATCTGCGTTTCGAGCGCCTGCCGGCCGCTGACCATACCGATGTATAAAATCGAGAAAGGAGAGACCACATGCTGAGAAGGTCTTTGCTCAAGTCCCTGGTGGCGGCGCCGTTGGTTGCTGCCAGCGGCGCCATGGCCGGCGTCGACGCCGCGGCGCCCGCGGCCGGCCGGTCGCTGCGCCCGGCGCGCCTCGTCAAAGGCATGACCGTGGGGCTGGTGACGCCGGCCAGTAACGTCTGGGAAGACGAGGATGTCCGCTTTGCGATCGATGTGGTGAAATCGCTGGGATTCCGGGTGAAAGAGGGCGCGCACCTGTACAAGCGCACCCAGTATCTGGCCGGTCCGGATGCAGCGCGGGCGGCGGACATCAACGACATGTTTTCCGATTCCTCGGTGGGTGCGGTCTTCTGCCTGCGCGGCGGCTACGGCACGCCGCGCATTCTGCCGATGCTCGATTACGATAGTATCCGCCGCAACCCGAAAGTCCTGCTGGGTTACAGCGATATCACCGCACTGCTGAACGCCATATACCGGCACAGCGGCCTGATTACCTTTCACGGCCCCATCGCGGCACAGAACTTTACCGACTATACGCTGCGGGAGTTTTCCAAGGTGTTGGTCGATGGCGAGCACCCGGTCTCCCTCGGCTCGCCGCCGCCCTTTGAATCCGCGCCCGGCCGCGTGGAAGACCGCAACCGTATCACCCGTTTTCGCGGCGGCCGCGCCCGCGGGCGGCTGATCGGCGGCAACCTGGCGCTGGTCTGCAGTCTGCTCGGTACACCCTATGAGCCGGACTTCCGCGACAAAATCCTGTTTCTCGAGGACGTGGACGAGGCGCCTTACCGAATCGACCGCATGCTGACCCAGCTGTGGCTCGCGGGCAAACTGGAACAGGTGGCCGGTATTGTATTCGGAAAATTTACCGGAGCGGAAACCGACGGCAATACTTTCAGCGTCGAGCACGTCCTGCGTGAGCGCTGTGCCGGGCTGCAGGTTCCCGTGGTGCGCGGCCTGATGATCGGGCACGTGGAGGACCAGACGGTGATACCGGTGGGAGCGCTGGCGGAACTCGACGGCGACAGTGGCACCCTGCGGCTGCTGGAGGCGCCGGTGCGCTGATTGCGCGGGGCCAGGCGCCCACCGGCGGGAGCGATAACCGCTTCCACGCGAACGCCACCTTTACTGGCGGCAACGACAGAATAATAAAGAATCCGTTGTATGAATGACTTGAATTGGACCACGCTGCTCCCGCCTTTTTTGGCAATTGGTTTGGCACTGCTCACGCGCCAGGTTTACCTGGCGCTGTTTGCCGGTCTCTGGCTCGGTTTTTTCCTGCTCAACGGCTCCGGTTTTTTTCCCTCGCTGGCGGAATCGATCGACGGGCTGCTGGCTGTGCTCGCGAGTCCGGGGGATGCGCGGGTGGTGATGTTCACCCTGGTGATCGGCGCCTTCATATTCACCCTGGAGCGCAGCGGCGCGGTACGTGCATTCGTGCAATTCCTCGAGCGCAGCCGCTGGGTCACCGATGGTAAGCGCGCCCAGTGGATGGCCTGGTTGATTGGTATCGTGATTTTTATCGAATCCAATATCACGGTGCTCGTGGCAGGCACTGTCGCCAGGCCACTGTTCGACCGCTTTCGCATTGCCCGTGAGAAACTCGCCTATATCATCGACTCCACCTCTGCGCCAATTTGCATGTTGATTCCCCTGAATGCCTGGGGGGCCTTCAACCTGGGGCTGTTGGAAGGGCTTGGGGTGGGCGACCCGCTCGAGCTCCTGCTCGCGAGCATTCCCCTCAATCTTTACGCCATCGCCGCGGTTGGCCTCACCGCCTACACCATCTCCCGCGACTACAACCCCGGCCCCATGGCGCGGGCGTGCGGGGCGGGGGTCCGAGATGAGGCCCCGGAAACGGTCCCGGTCCCGGGCGATAGAAAACGGGCCGCACCGCACGTGGTCACCATGTTGCTGCCGGTGGCGACGCTGGTGGCGGCCATGCCGCTGGGACTCTGGGTTACCGGCGATGGGGAGATCTTCGCCGGTTCAGGCTCGACGTCGGTGCTCTGGGCCTCCCTGGCCGCGCTCGCCATTCTGTCGGTAATGGTGATGGCCCAGCGGATCATGAGCCTGGACGAGCTCAGCCGTACCTGGATGGAAGGTGCCGGCCGCATGTTGCCCCTGGCCGTGATCCTGGTGCTGGCCCTGGCCCTCGGCGGAGTCTCCAAGGCACTGGGGACCGGCGAATACGTCGCGGGAATGGTCGGCGATGCGATCCCGCTGGGCCTGATGCCCCTGGTGATATTCCTGGTTTCGGCGGCGATCGCATTTTCCGTGGGTTCCAGCTGGGGCACTTTTTCGATCATGCTGCCTATCGCCGTTCCCGTCGCCGCGGCCCTGGGCGCCGAGCCGGCGCTGTTTGTAGCCGCGGTGCTGTCCGGCGGTATCTTCGGCGATCACTCATCGCCGATTTCCGATACCACGATTGTCTCCTCCCTGGCAGCGGGGACCGAACATATTGAACATGTGCGAACCCAGCTGCCCTACGCCCTGCGCGCCGGCGCCTTTGCCGCTATGGGGTTTACCGCACTGGGATACCTGATGCTGTGATCATTTGTGGTGCCGCCGCGCCCGGAGAGGTTTCATGAGGGAATGCAAAGTTGTCCTGATCACCGCTGACGGGGACTTCGCCAGGCGCTGGGTTGCGGAACTGGCGACTATCGCCCGCAACGATGAGGGAACGCCGGTATCTTTTGGTTTCCTGCACGCGGACGTGCGGGCGCTGCCGCGCGCGCTGGCGGAAGGCGCAGTGCAGGTCGCAGTGCTGGACGAGGCGGGGCTGGACAGTGCGGAAGCCGCCTGTGCCCGGGACACACTGTCGACCACCCGTCCCGAGATAGACTGTGTGCTGCTGGCCGCGGCGGCGCAAGTGGATGGGGTGCACGGCCTGCAGTGGGTCATCTCGCGGACGGAATCCAATTACGGAGTGGTCTATCGAAGCCTGCGGCGCATGCTCCTGGAGCGGATTGCCACGCCCTTCGCCGATGCGCTGCGTGAGTACGTGTTTGCGGCAAGGGACTCCTGGCATACACCGGGCCACTCGAGCGGCGACAGCTTGAGCGCCAGCCCATGGGTGGCGGACTTCTATCGCTTCATGGGGGAGCATGTTTTCAATACCGATCTTTCGGTCAGTGTCAAAATGCTCGACTCGCTGATGGACCCGGTGAGCGTGATCCGGCAGGCACAGCAGTTATGCGCGCGCACTTTTGGTGCCCGGCACACTTATTTCGTCACCAACGGCACTTCCACTTCCAACAAGATCGTATTGCAGCATCTGCTGCGCCATGGCGACCGGGTGATCGTCGACCGCAATTGCCACAAGTCGGTACACCACGCCATGATCATGAGTGGTGCGCTGCCCGTCTACCTGGAGTCCTCGGTGAACCAGCACTACGGGATCTACGGACCTGTGCCGCGCGCGGATATTTTCGCCGCCATCGATGCCTGTCCCGGCGCGCGTCTGCTGGTGCTGACTTCCTGCACCTATGATGGCTTGCGCTATGACCTGAAACCCATTGTCGAGCGCGCCCACTCCGCGGGGATGTTTGTGCTGATCGACGAGGCCTGGTACGCCCACGGCCGCTTCCACCCGGAGCTGCGGCCCACGGCACTGGAGTGCGGTGCCGACTTCGTGACCCAGTCCACCCACAAGACGCTCTCGGCATTCTCCCAGGCCAGCATGATCCACGTTGGCGATCTGGGCGAGCGCGCGACGGGGTTTGACCCCACGGGTTTTCGCGAGGATATCAACATGCACACCTCCACCAGCCCCCAGTACGGCATGATTGCGAGCCTCGACGTGGCCCGCAAACAGATGAGCATCGAGGGCTATACGGTGGTGGGGCGGGCGCTTACCTTTGCGCGGGACATCCGCGCCTTCGTCGACGACACGACCGCGTTTCGCAGCCTCGGCGTCGAGGACCTGTGCGGACCGACCCTGGCAGAGGACGGAATCCGCCTCGACCCCACCAAGGTGACCATCGATGTCGGCTGCGCCGGTTTGTCGGCCCCCTGGGCGCAGCAGTGGCTGTTTGGCGAGTTCGGGATTCAGGTTGAGAAGAACACGCACAACACGCTGACATTCCTCGTCACCATAGGCACCACCGAAAGCAAGGTATTGCGCCTCAAGCAGGCGCTGCGGGCGCTGTCCCAGGTGGCGCCGGGGAGTTCCGAAAGTGATGGCAGCCAGGCCCTGCCGCCGCTTCCCGCGATGCGCGCGTTGCCGCGCAGGGCTTATTTTTGCCGCGGTCGCATACACAGCCTGGCGGAGGGGGCTTCGTCGCTGGTGGGGGCCATCGCCTGTGACGAAGTGGTGCCCTACCCGCCGGGTATCCCCCTGCTGGTCCCGGGCCAGGAGATCACGGCGGAGGTGCTCTCTGCCATCTGCGCTTTTGCCAGCGAGCGCAAAGACCTGGAAATTCACGGCTTGCGCGAATTTGAGGGACAGCCCGCGCTGCGGGTGATGGCGCCTGATGAGATCGAAACGGCGCTGGCTGAATTGGCGGCGCTGCATGATGCCGGGGAGGGCGGGCGCACTGTGCCGTCCGCAGGCCCGCGGAAGCGGGTGGATTGAGTCGACGGGTTGGTGGTGTGGAAGCTTCCTTGACTACCCGCGGCCGTATCGCCGGGCGGCGGCATAGCCGCGGCCATCACCTCGGTGCCCGGCGCCTCCAACTGGTTCGAGGGCTCGCTGGTCAGCTATGCCAACCGCATCAAGCGCAGCTCCTGGGGTGCTGGCCTTGATGCGCAGGTACTAATCCAGGTACCCAGAACTGGATATCGGCCTGCGCCGGTATGCCGGTATAACGGGCTGTTGAATGCTCGATTTGAAACCGTGTCTGCACTTTATCCGAATCCACCCCATCCAAAAATCAACCCCTTACACCGCAAACCTAAAAGATGAAGCAGCTGCCACAAAAGCTTCACCAAATCTTAATCTCCCGCCTGTCGCCCCTCCGCCGTCTCCCCGTCTGTTAGTGCGTTGGACATTGGCTCCAGGCCCGTGCCTGGAGAATCCAACCTGCGCGCTTGGTTATTCGCTGGGCTTGTTTTTGTCGCGCGACGCCAAAAAGCGAAGTCAATAATTTGCATTTTCAATTTTTAGACTTTTTTGGGGGAATAGCATGAGCTTCCAGGTTTCAAGGACGCTGCTGTACAGCGCCATCGGCATGGCCATTGCCGGGCAGGTGCAGGCGGCGGCACTCAAGTTGGAATTGTTTATCGATGGCAAACCCGCGGGGCAGACGGACGTGCTGCTCGATGGCGAAACACTCGGCAGCAGCAGCGCCGGCGGCAAATTCTGGTACGACGAACTGCCCGGCGGCGGCCACCAGCTGCAATTGCGCATCGCCGGCCAAATGGTGCCCTACGAATTCACCATCGGCGCCAGCCAGGCGGCGGTGATCACCGTCAACGCAGAGTCCGCCAGCGGCCGCACGGTCAAGTCCATCCAGAAGCTGGACCTGTCTGAACTGGACGGCGAGGGCGCACAACTGAGCAGCATCGCCGCCGACGACCTGGCCCCGGGCCTGATTCAGGGCACAGTCACCACCGCCAACGGCGAACAGCCGCTGCGCAACGTCACCGTAAAAGTCGTGGGCGGCGGACAGCAGACGGTTACCGACCGCTACGGCGCTTTTGAACTGGGACTGGCGCCCGGCGTCTACCAGCTGCAACTGGAACACCCCGAATACCAGGCCAGCCGCCTGAGGGAACTGCGCGTGCTGCCGAAATTAAACCTGGCCGTGGACGTGGAACTCGCCGCAGTGGATGCCTTCGCCGAAGCCGGTGCCAGTTCCATCGAGGAAGTCCAGGTGATGGGCCGCTACCTGCCCGGCAATCCCATCGAAATCGAGCGCGTCTCCTCCTCGGTGGTGGACAGCATCGACTTCACGCAGATAGCTCGCTTCGACGACTCCATGGTAAGCAGCGCCCTCAAGCGGGTGGTGGGCGTGTCCATGGAAGACGACCGTTTCGCCATAGTGCGCGGCATGAAGGGCCGCTACCAGTCCACCGAACTCAACGGCGCCAGCCTGCCCAGCACGGACCCGGCGCGCCGCGACCTGCCGTTCGATATCTTCCCCGCCGGCATTATGCAGGGCCTGAGCCTGCAGAAGAACGCCACAGCCGATGTGCCCCTGAGTGCCACTGCCGGCCATATCGCCATGCGCACCAAGGACATTCCGGAAGAGGCCTTTTTCAAGATCTCCTACTCCGCCACCCGCGGCGACAGCCACGGCGACGATTTGCTGATGTCCAGCACCGAGGGGGACAGGGACTGGCTGGGCGTGGACGACGGCAGCCGCGAGATGCCCGATATCCTCAGGCCTACCGTGGACCAGTATCTGAATTTAACCCGAGGCAGTGCGCATCAGGGCGGCTACAGCGATGCGGAGATGGAAGCCATGGGCGAGGCCATACCCCACAATGCCATCTACTACGGCGAGGCGCAGATGGACTCCAGCCTCAGCTTCAACGGCGGAGACAGCTGGGAGCTGGGCGAGCAGCGCCTGGGCCTGATAGGCGCCCTGCGCTATGCCAACAAGTGGAGCAGCAATACCAAGAACAATACCCGCTTCAGTGCTACCTCCCAGACAGACTCTGGAGAGACACAGCTCGAACTGGACAGCGAGAGCGAGACCCTCGACACCAACAATGTGATAGATCTCAGCGCCATGCTGAACCTGCAGTGGGATATCGCGGAAAACCACCGCTTGGGCCTCAACAATATCGCCCTGCGTCACACCACCAGTTCCAGTGAGTTGGAAACAGAATATTCACTCTACCAGATCCGCCGGGAAGCAGTGGAGCGCCTGCGCAACGGTGAAGACTCGGGCCTGAAAAGCCACCCGGATGCGAGACGCTACTGGCGGCAGCGCGTCGACTGGATCGAGGAACAGCTGGTCAGCCACCAGCTGTGGGGCGCCCACAGCCTGGATATCTCTGCCGACAGCGGCTGGTCTCTCTACCTGGGCGACCTGGGCCTGGAGTGGCAGGTGATGACCGCCAGCACCGAGTACGACCGCCCCAACGCCACCCAGTACAGTTACGAGGCCAACAGTAGTTCCCAAGCCTACCGCTTTGGAGAGGAGGCGGGCGATCACTACATCCTCTGGGAAACCATGCAGGAGGAGAACGAAGGGTATCGCCTGGACCTGGAGCTCCCGGTCGAGGAGATCGGCGGTGTCTCCCTGCTGTTCAAGGCCGGCGCTGAGGCTCTGCAGCGGGACCGGGAGGGCGATGTCACCCGTTTCTATTACATAAAGGCGGGAAGCGACGGCTATGTAGTGAATGACGGCGGGGTTCCCGATCCGCGCAGCTTCTTCGCTCCGGAAAATATAGTGGGTACCAATTTGGGCAGCCTCGATGGCCAAGTCCTGTCCGTCGGCATTTTCGAGACCACGCCGGAAGACGATGTCGGCTGGGAGGGCGACGACTACATCAGCGAGCTGCAAACCTCGGCCCAGTACGGCCTGGTGGAGGCCAATATCCTGGAAAAACTCAAGGTCAACCTGGGGGTGCGCAAGGAGAGCTTCAAGCTGGATGCGGAACAGTACGCCTACACCCCCGAGCCGCTCAGGAACCTGATGGACAAGGAACGCACCAATCCCTCCCTGGGCCTGACCTGGATGTTCAACGACGCCTGGCAGCTGCGCGCCGCCTGGTCGGAAACCGTCAACTGGCCGGAAGTCTTCGAAATAATACCGCGGCGGTTCAACGACATCGAAACCCTGGAAGTCTATGAGGGCAACCGGGAGCTGAAGCCGGCGGATATAGAAAATGTCGACCTGCGCCTGGAGTGGTATCCGTCGGACAGCGAATCCATCACCCTGGCCCTGTTCCGCAAGGATCTCACCAACGCCATCGAAAACCGCTTCTCCAGTTCCGGCGATGTATTCGATATCTACACCTTCGACAACGCCCAGCGGGCGGAAGTGGAAGGCGTGGAGCTGGACCTGCGCCGGGAGTTCGTGCTCGGCCGGGACCAGGGGCACGAACTCTTCGTGCAGTTCAACTACACCGATATCACCTCTTCGGTGGATGTTACCGAGGGTTCCGCCTTTGAGCGGGATGTCAACCGCCCCCTGCAGGGCCAGCCGGACTATATCGCCAACCTGCAACTGGGCTACGACCATGTGGACACCGGCCAGGAAGTCACCCTGGTCTTCAACCAGATAGGCGAGGAACTGGCCATCACCAACAGCGCCACGGCTTCTTCCGCCCTCGTGGGCGACGTGTACCGACAGCCCTACTCGGACCTGCGCCTGATCTACAAGAAAAAATTCCTCAACGGCCTTTCCCTCGCCGCCTCGGTGGACAACCTGCTGGATGAGGAACACAACCTCGAGTATGTGGACTTCAATGTGCCCTACTTGAGCTACAAGTCCGGGCGCAAATTCAAGCTCTCCGCCAGTTACGAGTTTTAATCCGTAAAAATTTTCAAGACCAGATACAACCAGGTGATCCTATGTTCACAGATAAAACAAAATTCCCGTCGCTCCCCCGTGGACTACTGCTGGCCGCCAGCGCCCTGCTGCTGGCCGCCTGCGAGGGGGAGGTATCGGACGATATCGCCCAGGAAGACTCCCTGGAAATCAGCCTGCAGCAGTGCGAGGTGGTGATAGGCGGCGTGGTGGGCACGCCCACGGACCCCGTCGTGGTCGACGGGGTGGAAACCCGGGCCTGCCTGCTCGATACCGATGCCGGCCAGATCGGTGAGGTTAGATTGAAGGTCAGCCACAATTTCGAACCGCTGGTGTGGGTGCTGGACGGCATCTACGAAATCGGCCAGAGCAAAACCTACGCAACCCTCGCCGAATTCCAGCAGGACAGTCGCTATAGCGTCAGCTCGTCGACCAGCATACCCTTGTATGCGCGGGAAGGCACGGTAGTTGTTGTCCACCGCAATGGGGGAGCTGGGGCAAATATTGAATCCATCGATGACAATAACACCGGTGGCGGGGAATGGGCCGGTGTGGTCGTCAATGGCATCGGTTGGCATCCGGACTGCGGCGCCAATGCCAGTTCAACCGACTTTTGCAATATTGAAGGTGACTGGGGTTACTTCGGCGGTCTTTCGCAGGCGGAGAGCAACGATGCCAGCGCGCTGCTGGAAAATGGCACGGGATTTGGAGCCTATGTGGCGGAGGCCGGGGGCGAGCCCGCCAGCGGCGCCTCGCTCTCTGCGGCGCTGACCTTCAACGCACCGATCCGGGCGGGCGCAGGTGTCATTGGCAGCGGTGTATATCACAGTGCCAAGAACGGCCTGGAGCTGAACGGTGGGGCCGCAAATATATCCAGTTCTGCATTGGGAAATCAGGGCCATGCCATCTACTGGCACAGCGGGTTTAGCGGCGAGTTTTATAGAGTCAGTCATGGTAGCGCGATTATCCACCACGATGCCGATGCGGCGGCGCTGCGAGGAGACAGCAGCGGCAGCGTTGTTGCTATCCGAGAGCTGACGCTGGTGGACAAATCCCTGAATGCCGGCACTGCGATCGAGTTTTCCGGTGGCGGTGATATCAGTATCGACAATATGGTTGTGCAGGGCTTCGGCACCTGCCTGTCCATTGGCGATAGCGCCACCCAGGTCGAGGTCAGCAACAGCGTTTTCTACTGCACGGAGACCACCCTGCCCGCCGGTGACGGCGTCGACTATGCGAGCCAGGCCCTTGCCCAGGCCAGTAATGTGTATACGGCCAACCCGGACCTCACGAACAAGCTGGAAGTGGATAACGTCGCTATCTCGGATGTAACAGGGGCCAACTTGCAAAGTGCGGCTTTCAACACTACTGAGGTACATGGTTACGAATTCGGCCTTTACTACGACCCCTGCTACGGCGTGGGTACGCCACTGGAAGAAACGGTCACCATCGGCCAGGCGAGCTACAACGTCTGCGAACTGAAAGGCCAGGTCGCCGGCAACCTCTATTTCGACGACGACATCAACGGCGAACTGGTAGCCTGGCGCATCAACGGCGCCGTCATCCTGGGCAGCGATTTCAGTGCACTGGACGCGGCGCAGCAGCGGGCCGCCCTGGCGGAGCCGCATCAGGTCGTTATGGATGGCAGCTCCAGGATACTGCTGGGCGCCGGCTCGGCCCTGACGGTGAATCCGGATGTGGCCTTCCGGGTGCTGGGCACCGCGGAAGACCCGGTGGAACTGGAGTCGCACGGGCTGGAGGAAAACTGGGATGGTATCACCGTTAACGGCCTGGCGGACAGCTGTGCCAGTACCGAGGTGTGCCAGCTTGCGCAACGGAAGTTTGTGGATATCAACTACCTGCGCCTGCTGAAAGCGGGCAGCGGCCGGCCGGCCCTGGCGTTGAACGAGGTCGGCGCCGCCGGTGAGGTCAACTACCTGGATATTGCCGATTCCGCTGGCGACGGCTTGGCCCTGAGCGGCGGCGCGGCCAATATCGACAACCTGTTGGTATCCCGTGTGGCCGGTACTCAGGTGCAGTGGAGCAACGGCTACCGCGGCACCCTGCAGTACGCCATTTTGCAGTCCGGCGACAACAGCCTCGGCCACGCCCTGCACGGCCGCAACAATGCCGCCGACCACGACGCCGCCCCGCGCTCGCGCCCGGTGATGGCCAATATCACCGTAAAAGGTGCGGACACCGCGGACACCGCCATACTGTTGGAGCAGGGTTCCGGCCTGCTGCTGTACAACTCGGTAGTGGCAGACTTCAATACCTGCCTGGATATCGACGACCAGTCCACCGCCGACCTGCAGTACACCGACCCGGCGCAGATCTACTTCGACAATGTGGTGCTCGACTGCGACGCCACAGTGCCCGCGGAAGACGAAGACAGCGGTATGGACTTCGCCACTGCCACCCGGAGCCGGAGCGGCGTCTACGAAGTGGCCGCGGTGCTGGACAGCAACTTCGTTGCCACCGGTGAGAGTATCCCAGGTATCGAGCCCAGTATTGACTTCACCCTGGTGGGAGCTGTAGCCAGGTACCTGAACGCCCGAGTGGGCTATATGGGCTCGGTGCGTGACTCGATAGACGACTGGTACCTGGGCTGGAGTGATTCCGTTGGCGTGCTGTTGGCGGCTGAGTGCGATTTTATGGGTGTTCTGGAAGAAGATTATATATTCAAATCGGATGTCGGCTTTCCCGCTGTTCTCGACGCTGGCTTTCCTATCGGAAATTATTTCCCCGATCGACCGGTCTGTGGGTTGCGAGGTACCATTACCGAGGGTTTGATACTGAGCACCTATACCGGCAACGAACGATTGGCGGCAGAGAACGGCGAGCAAATTACCCAAAGAATTGAATGGGCTCCGGGCTTGCCCGCAACGGTGGTGCGCGATCCGGTGCCCACAGTATGGCTGCTTAACGGCCTGGTGCGTGTCGGCGAAGGGCATTTTGAAATCACTGACCCGGACCAGCTGCAAGCAATGAAAGAGAACCCGGTCACACTGGAAATCAAACCCTCCGCCGATGTTGTGGCCACTGCCGGTGGCGGCCTGCATATCACCCGCGGCGGCGCGCTGCTGGCCCTGGGCGAAGTGGAGCTGTTGGGCGATGCCGATACGGACATGCTGGGGCCGGTGGGCCTGAGCGGAACAGGCCCCTGGCGCGGCCTGATCGTCGACGGTTTCGGCCGCAACAACCAGTGCCCGGATGCCATGGCCGAGCCGGGCACCCGTGTCTGCAATATCCAGGGCGAGTTCGGCTACTACGGTGGCTACGACAACAACCATGGCAACCTCTGGATCGAGAACCTGGAAATGGAGGACGGCCGCGTCCAGCTGAACAGCGTGGGTGGCGGCAGCGAGATCCACAATTTCGCCTTTGCCAGTGCCCTCAATAACAAAGCCGAGGAGAGTTTTGGCAAACCTGCGATCGAGCTCGATGGCGGCGCGGTCAATATGCGTAACCTGTATATTGATTCCAGTTCCAGCAGTTCGCGCGGTCTAGTGGGCGGAGGCCTTATCCGCTGGAACCACGGCTATCAGGGCACCCTGCAGTCCCTGTGGCTGGCTATGCAAACCAGGATGGACTTTGCGGGAACCGACGCGAGCGGCAACTACCGCACCGTTTACCAGGAAACTGACGGCGGCGTTACCACTGCGCATTTTCATCCGGTAATACACGGCATCAACGGTTCTGCGGGCCACGAAAACGACCTGCCCCGTTCCGCGCCGACCATTGCCAATCTGTCCCTGAGATATACGGAAATGCTTCCCGAGCGTTACCCCGATGCACTGAGTGCCATGATCGAATTGTCGGGTGGATCTGGCCTTTACCTGTATAACAGCGTACTCAGTGCCAGAAAAAGCGACTACGAGTGGAACAACAGATTCGACAACCCGTACCCGATTGGATTTGGCATGGCACCGGACTGGTGCGTCAAGACCGATGGCAGTGTCGAGGCACTGGTGGGGGAGGCGGTGATCTTCGACCAGGTGGCGCTGGGCTGTACACAGTTCTCCAATAGCGTTGCACTGGAGCAGGCATTCAATGCGAGTTTTACCAGCGAAACTGTGACCAACATTGCCGGCACTATCAGTGATCTCGTTTCAGTGGAAGGGCGGGAGGTCTCCGCCGATATCTATCGCTTTAACTGGGCAATTGGTTTTCGGGCCAGAGAAGAAGACTATGCGGGTGTGGAGGGCGTCGTCCGGTTTGCCGGTTGGGGAAATCGCAGATATGCGACTCCCGACGTGATCAACCTGGGTGAGGCAGTATTGGATTACTCGGAATCGAAGACGGTGAATCGGGACTTTATCCTGGATACCAATTACTTCGGTGTGCTGGATTACTTTATTCCGATCAATGCCGGATACCAGATAGCGTCGGACTGATTCCAGGGGTTTCACCTGGGTAAGCGAAAAGCCTAATTTGCCCCGGATTATTCCGGGGCTTTTTTTATCTACTGATGTGAGGTGGTTAAGTGAAAGGCAGGGCTTATAGCGTTTTTATTTTATATTTATTTTTTCTTACTTTGTGTAGGGTATGTATTTAAAGGTTCACGAAAAATTAAGTCGCGTAATTGTGTTTAAAGAGTCTGTGCGTTCTGTTTATAACTTCTCGTTGTTTTTTGAGGTGGTTAACTTTTTATTTGTTCTGGTTGTATATTATTTTCTTCACAGTATTTTTGTAGCCTTTAATTGCCGGTTATGGATTGATCCGGTTTTATCTGGAAGTTGTTTTTTCCGGTAAATGCAATCATCACTTGTTTGCGTGGAGAGGCGTTCATAGAGTCCTCTGCGAAATTTCTGGATTAATAAACTTGGAAGGACCTTCTCATGAAAAAGACTATCCTGTCTCTGAGCCTGATGGCGCTGGCCTCTGTGTCCAATGCCGCAGAGGTTACCCTGGGTCTAGATCTTACCTGTAACGAAAACGGTACTGATCTTGGCTATGTGTCTTTCAATGGCGGAACCTATCTCAACTGTGAACTCCCGACTTCCATTGTCGAAGGCAGCAATACTGTTGTGCTGGCAAAGGAAAGCGGTTTCACTTCCGATCCGATCGTCTGGACCCTGCCGGGCATCGTGGTTGTCGGTAACGGCAATGCCCAGAACGCCAACCCGAGCACTGTCGACAAAACCGTGCTGAAGATCGAGGCCGGTGCCCAGATCGCCGGTGCCCAGGAAAGTGAGTCCGCACTGGTGATTTCCCGCGGTGCCCAGATTGATGCCCAGGGTACTGCCAGTGATCCGATCGCATTCTCGTCCATCGACGATAATATGAACGAATCCGGCGAATGGGGCGGCCTGGTAATCGCTGGCTTCGGCGAGAGCAATAACTGCCCCAGCGCCAGTGGCGTGGACAGCTGCCAAATGGAAGGTGTGGCCTCCGGTTACTACTACGGCGGCGGTGCTTACCTGGATGAAAGCATGAGCAGCGGTACTCTGGAGTATGTCGTAATTGCTGAAGGCGGCCACGAAGTGGCTACTGGCAGCGAGATCAATGGCCTGACCCTGTACGCTGTCAACAGCAGCACCACCATCAACAATGTGCACGTTCACAACAATGCGGACGATGGCGTGGAGTTCTTCGGTGGCGATGCCGCAATCACCAATATGTGGATGACCTGTAACGAAGACGACAGCGTGGACTGGGACGAGGGCTATCAGGGCTTCCTGGTGAACGTCAGCATCGCCCAGGGTGATAACGCCGGTTACGCCCTGGAGCTGGCCAATAACCCCGATAACGACGACGCACTGCCGCGTGCCAGCGGTACTATCTACGGCATGAGCATCGACTACATCGGCACCGGGACCCCGGCCAATGTACCCTTCAAGCTGAAGGAAGGTACCGACGCCACCTTCCAGAACGTGGTCGTAGGTGTTGGTTACGATGCGATTAGCTGCGACGAAACCAGCGGTGCCTATGCCAGCGCTTCCGGTCAGTGGAGTGTCATCGAATACGGCTGCACCCCGGTTGACGGCGATCCCTCCTCTTGGGATATGCCGGCCTCCAACACCAGCGCAACCGGCTTCACCGCCTCCTCCTTCTGGTCAGCGCCGGCTTGCGACTGATCTGATTCGACATACTAACGGGGCGGAAATAATCAATACAACATGGTATCATGGCGCGCATGAAATACGACGCCAGAAAACTTAGCACAGAAGAGCAGCACCTCATACGAAAAATCGCCGTTCAGCGCGTATTTGATGGGGAGTCTGCAGCAGAAGTCACTCGTAGTTTGGGACTGGGTAGCAGAACCATTTTCCCGTGGTTAAAAATTGCACGGGAAAAAGGCATCGATGCATTGGCACCTAAAGCTAGGCCGGGGCGTGGCAGAAAGCTGTCTCCTATCGAGGAGCAAGAAGTCAAACGCTGGGTT
>NZ_JCBAJA010000020.1:0-101133 GCF_059834885.1 Microbulbifer sp. SE14
CTTCTGGTTTAAGGCGCTTAGCGACCTTGTGATTCAATCTCAACCAGATTAGGGGACTGACCCCTTCCAAAGCTAGATCAATGCCTCGCCGCTTTATTACATCTCCTACAATCAGTGGAACATCAGTTTTCAGTGGCTTCGGGAACACTGAAACGGATAAAACTGGTGGCGGTCAGGCGGCCGGTGCGGGGATCGGCGGAGAGGCCGGCGGTGGGGTCTATCAGGCCGGAGTGCAGCTGGTTCCCGCGGTAGATCAGCGCCCGATTGAACTGCGCATCGAAGTGGGCAATCTGCTCGAACAGCTGGCTGTCGCCGCCGGCATAGCCTTGGGGCGGCGACGCCATCACCTGCTGCTTGAGCTCGGCGGCGTAACCGTGCAACCGCCCCGCGTCGATGGACTCGAAACCGCTGGCGCGGTGGCGGTAGAAGGCAGTGCCGCCGAAGTGCGGCGCGCACAGGTAGTGCACCACCGCCAGCTGGTCGGGGTCGCTGCTGTCGAAGTGCGGCAGCCGCTGTATCGGCCGCAGTTTTTCCGGCGGTGCGGTGGCGATGGACAGGGCGCACAGCAGCGGCTCGGCGGTGGCAGCGGCGGGCAGCCGGAACACCTCGCGCAGGGTTCTATCCAGGGCGCGGCACAGGTTCTGTGCATAGGCCGATGGCAGCGGCTTGCGGATCCCCGGGTAGTAATCGCCGGAGCGGGCGCTGAAGCCCGGTGCCGAAGCGGCGTATTCCAGCAGCGATTCCGGCTCGGCCGCCAGTCCGTCCACCACCAGCACCGGCAGCTGCTCATTGCCGATGGCGTTGACTTCCCAGCGCGGCTCTGCTGCGCAGGCAAATTTCCTTTCCACCGTCAGGCGGCCGTGGCGGCGTCGCGGCGATTCCTTCGCTCTATCAGCGAGTAGATATGCCCCAGGGATGTGAGCATGGTGTGGATGCGGGCCAGCTGGCCACTGGCGTGCAGCTGCTGCAGCGGTTCGCCGTCCAGCGATTGCAGTTTTTCCTCATCCACCGTGTAGAGCCCTTCGATGCGCTGCGACGAATCGTCGGCAAAGGTCACCTCGAGGCGCATCGGCGCAATCAATTCCAGCTCCTGTAACTGTTGCACGAACTCGACGCCCTGCCGCTCGCCGTCGAGCAGCTGCGCCAGTATGCCTTGCATCTTCTGCAGGTAGGACGTGGCCGCACCGCCTTCGTCGAACAACCGCTCACCTTTGTTTCGCACGCAGGGGCTGTCCTCGTCGATACATACCAGCGGTTGGCCACCGTCATCGGTGCCGACGAAAAACGGCTGGCGGGCGATGTTCAGCGGCGTGTACAGCGATTCCCAGCTGCCGCCCTGCCAGAACAGGTTTTCTCCCTCGGCGAAACCGAACAGGGCCACGCAGACGAACTGGCCGGTCTCCGCGTTCTTGGTCAGCACTATCGGGTAGTCGATTGCCAGCTTCAGGAATTCGCCCGGCATCACCGGCACCATGTGCAGCGCCGCGCCCTGCTGCTCGATCTTGCTGGTATCGATGCTCAGATTTCGGTGGTGCTCGCTGTTCAAGGCTACCAGTCTGGTCATGGTTTTTACCTCGCCGTTTTTTATCGGAATGAATCAAATCGCCTGCAGGCCGTACTCGTGAATTTTTTCCAGCAGTTCGCGGTGCTTCGGCAGCGCGGCCAGCGCGCGGGCGGTGGCCTTCTGGTTGGCGGCGAAGTGTTCCGCTGCGGCCTTACCGTCGCGCAGCCGGTGCGCCAGACTGCCGACCTCCGTCTCAAAACCCATGCCGTAGAGCACATACTGGTAGCTGGCCGCCGGGAACACCTCTTTGTTGCTGGTGAAATCGCAGTCCGCCGGCGGGCGGTGGCGCCACAGGGCCAGCAGTTCCCGCAGGCTGTCCGGTACCGAGGCCGGGTCGCGGTTGTCGCGCCAGAAGGCCTCCTCGCGCCGGCTCAACAAATAGTGCAATTTCAGGAAGTCGACGATGCGGTCCCAGCAGTAGCGGAAGGTGTCGTTGAAGCGGCGCGCGGTGATATCCATCACGTCGCGGCGCGCCGGCAGCTGTTCGGCGATCATCTCCGCCGACAGCTCCACCAGCACCAGTGCCGAGGCCTCGAGCGGTTCCAGGAAGCCCGCCGACAGGCCCACCGCCACGCAGTTATTGACCCAGAACTTTTCCCGGTGGCCGCAGTGGATGCGGATCTCGCGCACCGATAGTTTGTCGATGGCCGGGCCAACATAGTCGCGCAGCCGCTGTTCCGCCTGGGCCGCTGAAGTGTGGCCGCTGGAATACACATAGCCGACGCCGCGGCGGCGGGTCAGGCCGATATCCCAGATCCAGCCGGCGTCCTGGGCGGTGGAAATGGTGTGACAGGCGATGGGGTCGTCTTCCTTTTCGTAGGGCACCTGCACCGCCAGGGCGCGGTCGATAAACAACACATCGCCGCGATCGACAAAGGATACCTGATAGTGGCCGCCGAGCAGGCGCGAGGAAAAGCCGGTGCAGTCCACGAACAGGTCGCCGGCCAGCGCGCCGGAGTTGCGCATATTCAGGGATTCGATATCGCCATTGGGTTTAATGTTTACCGACAGCACCTCGTCGCGCAGGTGGCGCACCCCCAGATTCTGCGTGCAGTGGCGCTCCAGCAGCCGGGCGAATCTGCCCGCGTCCAGGTGGTAGGCGTAGTTGGCCACCGAGGCGAATTCCGGCGTGGTCATCTGCTTCGGCGCCAGGCCGCGTTCGCACAGTTGCTCCTGGTAGCAGACCGCATTGGAGAAGGACTGGCCGTACGGTTTCAGGTCGCGCTGCCAGTAGGGGGCCAGGTGCATCTTGGTAAAGCCCTGGGGCAGCACCAGCGGGTGGTAGTAGAAATCGTCTTCGCCGCCGTTGACCCAGCGCGCGAACTTGGCGCCCTGCTTGAAGGTGGCGCCACACTTGCGCAGGAATTCGCTCTCGGAAATGCCCAGCTTGCGCAGGGTGTTGCGCATCGTCGGCCAGGTGCCCTCGCCGACGCCGACGGTGGGAATATTCGGGGCCTCGATCAGCGTGACCTCGATGCCGCCGTCTCCCGCATGCAGCGCGGCGATGCGCCCGGCGGTGATCCAGCCGGCGGTGCCGCCGCCGACCACCACCACGGATTTTGTCGGTCTGTCTGTCGGTTCTTTCATGGCCGATCTCGTTATCAGTGATTAAACGGGCTCCCGCAGGGTCGGAGACCTGGGTGGATTCAGATCCACTCTAAAGTTCTTATGCGCCGGCAAAAAGGGCCGCAGCCCGTTTCGGGCGGCGGCCAAGGAGAGGCGACAAACGCCTACAAGCCGGGCGCCCAATCGGCGGGCGCCCGGCACTGTCCTCTTTTACCTCTTCCTTTTTAGAAGGTAGCGCGCAGGCCCAGCGCAAAGCGCCTGCCGCTGTCTTCCGCCAGCAGGAAGTGGTTGCTGTAGCGGCCGTGCTTCAACAGCGTTTCCTCGGTCAGGTTCAGGCCTTCGAAGAACACCGTGATGCTGTCGCTGACGTCGTAGCTGGCGCTCAGGTCCCACTGCTGGTATTCGTCGACGAAGGTCGGCTCGCCGCTGACATTCTGCACCAGGGACTGCAGGAACTCGTCGCGCCAGTTCCAGGCCAGGCGCGCCTGGAAGGGGCCCTTCTCGTAGAAGCCCACCAGGTTGAAAGAGTCGCTGAGACCGGTCAGGGCGAAGGTCTGGGTCACGTCGTCCACATCCAGTTCCGCGTCGCTGTCCACCAGGGTGGCGTTGGCGATCACGCCGAAGCCGGTGTCGGCGAAGCTGTGCTGCACCGCCAGTTCCAGGCCGTCCACCGCGGCGCTCTCGCCGTTGCTGGGCTTGGTCAGGGTGAACACCGCCACGCGGTCGTTGGCATCCACCGCGTTCTGCGGATCCTCGCCCGGGGCTATGCCGGTGATATCGCCGGTGGAGGGATCGGTCACCTGTTGGCCATCACTGTTGGTGAAGGTCTGCTCCTCGGTGGTGCTGATAATGAAGTTCTCCACATCCTTGCGGAAGTAGCCCACCGAGACATAGCTGCTGTCACCGTAGTAGTACTCCAGGGACAGGTCCAGGTTGTCGGAGGCGAAGGGCTCCAGTTCCTGGTTGCCGGAGCTGGAGCGCAGGTTGCCGCCCTGGCGGGTGGTGTTGATCACGGTGACCGGCGACAGCTGGTCCAGGGTCGGGCGGGTCAGGCTGCGCGAGGCGGCGAAGCGGGCCACCAGCGAATCGGTGATATCCAGCTTCACGTCCATATTCGGCAGCACCGCGTTGTAGCTGGAGTCGGCGCTCAGCGGCTGGGCCTCGCCCACCACTGCCTGCAGCTCGGTCAGGTCGAGGATATCCAGGCGTTGCAGCGGTGACTCGGTCCCCTCGACGGTGACGTCGGTGTTCTCCACGCGCACGCCGCTGTGTGCGGTCAGCGGCATGCCCGCCAGCTCGCCGGCGAATTCCAGTTCCAGGTAACCGGCGAGGATGTCTTCCTGCACCTCGTAGGAATTGTTGCGGCGCACCGCGTCGTAGCTGATACCGGCGATATCCTCCAGGTAGGCGAACAGCTGCTCGCCGTCGTGGGCCAGCCACCGGGTGGTCAGGTTTCCACTGCCGCTGACGTCACCGAGGAAGCCGGAGCCGGCGTCGAACACGCGCATGTACTCATCGGGAATATCGATACCCTCCGGGTAGCCGCAGAAGGTGCAGTGCACGCCGTTGGCCTCGTCGGTGAGGCGCACATTCTCCTTGGTCTGCTGCGAGTAGAGCAGGCCGAATTTGGCCATGGTCAGGCCGCTGGAGCTGCCCTCGTCCCAGGTGCCGTCGAGGCGGAACTGGTTCACCCGGTCCTCGGTGGCCCAGCCGCGGCGCAGCATCACGTGGGCGCGGCCGTTGCCCGGGTCCAGGTAGTCGCTCACCCCGGCCTGCACGCCGTCGGCGTTGTAGATGGTGCTGTCGGCGGACTGGAACTCGCTGGAGTGCGGCAGTATCTGCCCATCGTGGATCTGCAGGCGCGAGCGGTTCAGGTAGCCGATCAGCGACAGCTGGTTCTCGCCACCGTTGTTGCCGGCGCGCTCGGCGCGGGAGCTGGAGGCATCGAAGCTGAGGTTCAGGTTTTCGCTCGCCACCCAGTCGACGTTGACCCCGAACTGGGAGGTCTCGGTCAGGCGGTCGAATTTCTTCGCGTGGAAGTCGGTCGCGTGGCCCACTTCCTGGAACAGGTCTATGGCGGTGCCGTTCTCGTCGAGGACGATATTTTCCAGGTTGTCGGCGGTGAACCAGTGGCCGAAGGAGGTGGCGTCCGTCTCGATATCGAAGTCGGAATAGATACCGTCGACGGTCACCTGCAGCTCGTCGCTGGGCGCGAACTGCAATACCAGGCTGCCGTTGGTGCGAGTGCGCTCCTCGAAGGTCACCTTGGTGTCGAAGTTCTGCGGAATAAAGGTGTTCTGCGAGCGGCTGGCGGAGTCGTCTATCTCGCCCGGGTCCACGTTGCCGAGCACGTTGGTGAGCCAGCCGTCGGTCTGCGCCTGGTTCAGGCGGGTGCTGCGCTCCTGGTGGGACAGGGACAGCAGCACGCCGAACTTGCCGTCGGCGAAGGTGTTGCTGACCAGGCCGGACACCTGCGGCGACGACTCGCCGCTGTTGTCGTCATACAGGCTCTTGACACTGCCGGCGACCTTGAGGCCATTGAAGTCGAAGGGGCGCGCGGTGGTCACATTCACCGTGGCGCCGACGCCGCCGGACTGGCGGGTGGCGGTAGAGGTCTTGTGCACCGCTATGCCCTTCACCAGCTCCGAGGCCAGGGTATCGAAGCTGAATTCGCGGCCCTGGTTCTCGGTGGCCATCTGGCGGCCGTTGACCAGTACCGTATTGAACTGCGGGCCGAAGCCGCGCACGGTGATCAGTTGGCCCTCGCCGCCGGAGCGGTCGATGGAAACCCCGGTAATGCGCTGCAGGGATTCCGCCAGGTTGGTATCGGGAAACTTGCCGATATCCTCGGCGGAGATGGCATCCACCACGCCGCTGCCGTCGCGCTTGATATCCACAGCGCGCTGCAGGCTGGCGCGGATGCCGGTGACCGCCACTTCCTCGATGGTATTCGCCTGCTGACCATCATCGCTCTGTGCCTGGGTGCCAGCGCCGGTCATGGCAGCCATGACCGACAGAATGGCGCTGGACAACTGATTCTTCTTATACACTGTGCTCGACCCTCCGATGGGATGTCCCGCTGTTATTGTCAGCTGGCCACCGTCGCCCACCATCGCCCTGAGGCCCGTTCCCTTCAGCAGTATCGCAACCGCCTCGTCGACCGGGTAATTCCCCACCAGCCGCTGTGCCTCGATTTCCCGCACTTCGTCGAAGGGGAAGATCAGGGTCACGTCGGCCTGCTCGGCAAATTCCGTGAGCGCGATGTCCGCTCTCTGCCGGGGAATATTGAAGGGGGTTTTTTCGTGTAGGCGAGCGCCATCCGCCAGCAACGATGAGGAACTCATCATCAGCAGGCCGAAGGTCAAACTCTGGAATAAAGCCCTGTCGTCCTTCCCCGTCGCCGCCGTTGTGGCGGCGTGGTTAGAAGACGACCCGGCTGAAAATTTCCGCCATCGGGTCACAGGTATTTGTGCATCTAGTTATTATTTTTGCAGTTTTTCTCTCACGCCCCATTGAAAGGAATTAGCGGACTCCTTTCAATGGCTATCCCGCCGTGCGGGGCACATAATTTTTCTCGCGGACCGACTCTGCAAACCGCACCAATATTGTGCAGCGGCGCCGGCCGGCCCGCCTCCCCCTCTGCTGGGGTTTGCTCAACGCGCCTCTTTGTGGGCCTCGCGGCGCGCCCTGAGCACCACCGTCTGCGCGTCGAGTCGCTCGCTGGCGATATCGAAGTTACTGTCCAGGGTGCTGAGCAGGCCCTTGACGTCGCCGGTGCGGAAGAGTCCGGCCACGCGCACACCCTTCAGCTGTTCGTCCTCGATGCGGAACTGCACCGATGTATAGCGGCTGATCTCGGCCATCGCCTGCTCCAGCGGCTCGCCGCGGAACACCAGGTTGCCGCTGCGCCAGGACAGGCGCGCATCCATATCCGCCGGCTCCATTTTTTCCACCTGTTCCGGGCCGGCCTGCGGCTGCCGCTCACTCATCAGCAGCCGCTCGCCGCCGGATACCGCGGTGGCGGTGGCGGGCAGCGGCTTCGGCTCCCTGCGCGCCGGCCCGCCCGCCTCGCCCTCGCGGTCAGCGACCCGCACCCTGCCCTCGGTGACGATCAGCTCCACGCGCCTGTCGCGCAGCAGCTGCACATTGAAGGCGGTGCCCACCGCCTGTACCACCCGCCCGGCGGCCAGCACGCTGAGCGGGCGCTGCTTGTCGTGCGCCACCTGCACGTTGAGCTCGCCCCGCTCCAGTTCGATCAGGCGGTGGGCCGCGGTGTAGTGCACGCGCACCAGGCTGTCGGTGTTGAGTACCAGCACCGAGCCGTCCGGCAGGTTGACCGTGGAGTGCTCGCCGATCGCGGTCTCGTAGAGACTGTCGACATTGGAGGCCATCCGGGATTCGGGCAACAGCAAAACGCCCGGCAGG
Source organism: Microbulbifer sp. SE14 (assembly GCF_059834885.1). Lineage (NCBI taxonomy): Bacteria > Pseudomonadati > Pseudomonadota > Gammaproteobacteria > Cellvibrionales > Microbulbiferaceae > Microbulbifer > Microbulbifer sp. SE14. The sequence continues at coordinate 7,556 of NZ_JCBAJA010000020.1, forward strand.
GCGCCCGACTGCCACAGGACGGCGCCCACCAGCAGCAGCACCGAGGCGGCCGCGGCCAGCCAGCCGGGAGCCAGCAAATTGGGAGATGGCCGCGGTTTCTTTTCCGCCGCCGGCGGAAACAGGTCGGCGAGCCGGGACAGGATGTCCATCTTGTCCCACAGCTCCGCCACCTGCATGAAGGTGTCATGATTCTCGCGGCTGGCCGCCAGCCAGCGCTGGAAATCGCGGGTCTCGGACTCATCCAGGCCGCGGTCGAGTTTCGCCAGCCATTCGCTGGCCTCATCCAGGCAGCGCTCGGGGTCCGGCAGCCGGTAAACGTTGCTCATTTCTGCCCCCCGCGGCCGGCCCTGGGCCCGCCGGTTTTTGACGCGTCACTGTTGCGCTGCTGCAGCATAAACAGGGTGCAGCGCTTGATCCCTGTGGCGATATGTTTTTCCACCGTACTCTCACTGATATCCAGCTCGCGGGCTATCTCCCGCTGCGAATAGCCGTAGACCTTTTTCAACACGAATGCGCGGCGGCACTGGATCGGCAGCTGCCGCACCGCCTCGCAGAAGTGCGCGAACTCCTCGTTGCTGGCCACAGCCTCGAAGGTGCGGTCGCTCGCGTGACCCAGGTCGAGCCCAAGGTCGAGCTCCTCGTCCATGCTCACCGTCAATCGCGACTCGGCGCGCTTCACGTAGTCCAGCGCCAGGTTGCGCGCAGTGCGCAGCATGAACGAGCGCGGCTGCTCTATGGTGCCGCGCTTGGCCGCCTGGCAGACCCGCACATAGGTCTCCTGGACTATGTCCTCAATCTCCTTCGGCGGCGCTATGCTGGAGACCAGCCGCGCCAGACTGCCGCGAACACCGAGGAAGATGTTCGCCAGCCTGTCATCATTCGCCATAAGACCGCTCAATATTATTGAAATTATTATGTTTCCACGCGGGTAGACGACTCGGGAAAAGTTTTCCCCCAGTGCCCCGCCGAATTCTTAAAAAAAACCTGCACCCCGTATATTTTCGCTTTTCTCCTCCGATGGAATTGGTTAGCTTCGGCGCGCTCGCACAATAATAACCGCTGTTCGCGCCCTCCTTTCAGTCAGTGGGCCCCGGCAGTCGCGCGCCGAAGCAGTGGACAAAACCAACTTGGGAGTCACCCTATGTCAGCGGAAAACCTGGGCCAGATACGCCTGCTCACCCTGGTCGCCTGTCTCGGCGGCCTGCTGTTCGGCTACGACACCGCGGTCATCTCCGGCGCCGTCGGCTCGCTGAAGAGCCAGTTTATCCTGCCCCAGGCACTGGGCGAGGCCCAGGCCAATTCGCTGCTCGGCTTCGTCGTCTCCAGCGCACTGATCGGCTGCGTGATCGGCGGCGCCGCCGCCGGCTACCTGAGCCACCGCTTCGGCCGCCGCAGCATATTGCTGCTGAGCGCGGCGCTGTTCAGCCTGTCCGCGCTGGGCTCGGCACTGCCGGAGCTGGGCTTCGCCGCCGTCGGCAGTGACTATATCGTACTGGAGCAGTTCGTCTTCTACCGCATCATCGGCGGCATCGGCGTCGGCATGGCCTCGATGCTGTCGCCGATGTATATCGCCGAGATAGCCCCGGCCCACGCCCGCGGGCGGCTGGTGTCCTACAACCAGATGGCGATCGTGACCGGCATCGTCGGGGTCTACTTCGTCAACTACAGTATCGCGCTCGCCGGCGACACGGCCTGGAACCAGGCCTGGGGCTGGCGCTGGATGTTCGCCTCCGAGCTGCTGCCGGCGCTGCTGTTCTTCGCCCTGCTGCTGCGCGTGCCCGAGAGCCCGCGTTGGCAGGTGCTGAACGGCCAGGCCGGGCAGGCGCTGGCGACCCTGACCCGACTGCAGGGCGCCGAGGCCGCGACCGCTTCCATGCGCGAGATAGAAAAGTCCGGCAGACAAGTCGGCGGCAGGCTGCTGTCCTTCGGCGCCGGCCTGCTGCTGATCGGCATCATGCTGTCCGCCTTCCAGCAGTTCGTGGGCATCAACGTGGTGCTCTACTACGCGCCGGAAATCTTCAAGAGCATGGGCGCAGGCACAGACGCGGCCATGCTGCAGACGGTGGTGGTGGGCGCCATCAATGTGATCTTCACCCTGGTGGCGATCAAGACCGTGGACCGCTTCGGGCGCAAGCCCCTGATGATCTCCGGCGCCCTGGGCATGGCGGTGGCCATGCTGGCCCTGGGCACCAGTTTCGCGCTGCAGGCCACCGGCACCGCCGCGCTGCTGTTTATGCTGCTGTACGTGGCCTGCTTCGCCTATTCGTGGGGCCCGGTGTGCTGGGTGCTGCTCGCGGAGATATTCCCCAACAGCATCCGCAGCAAGGCGCTGGCGGTGGCGGTGGCCGCGCAGTGGATCGCCAACTACCTGGTGTCCTGGACCTTCCCGATGATGGATGGCAACAGCGCACTGGTGGAACGCTTCCACCACGGCTTCGCCTACTGGCTCTACGGCCTGATGGCGCTGCTGGCAGCGGGGCTGGTGTGGAAGCTGCTGCCGGAAACCAAGGGCAAGACCCTGGAGGAGATGGGAGAGCTGTGGCAGAAGGAGCCTGCCGCTGGCGGCGGCACTGCCGAGCCGCTGCCGCAGAACTGAGATTCGCCCGACTGAAAACCGGGAACCCGCCCCCTGCGCGGGTTCTCGCGTTTTACAGGTCGCGAAACAGCAGTGGATGCTCCGCCGGCGCCGCCGCCAGTTCCGTCTCGCTCAACAGGGGCGCGCCGTCGTCGCGGTAGATGCGCCCGATCAGCAGGCGCGGCTGCACCAGCAGCGAAGTGGAGGACAGGGTGTCGTTGTAGACGGTCAGGTCGATTGCGCCGCTGTCGATGTTCAGCGCCAGCGGGTAGTCGCTGGTGTGCACCAGCCTGCGGCCCAGCTGCTCCCAGTTGTCCGGTATCGAGCCGGAGGCCCGCAGCCGCTCCAGCAGCGCCCAGCCCTCGGCGTCGTCCCCCTGCAGTGTCTCCATGGTGAGATAGAGGGCCAGGCCGCTGGCCAGCGCGCGGCCGTTGTGCAGCCGCGGGCGCAGGCCCTCGGGGTTCATCACCAGCTCATAGATATTGGCATCGCCCTCCAGCAACCGGGGCGAAACGCGGGGCAGGAAGAAGGCCAGCCAGGCGCGGTTCACCGCCAGCAGGCGGCCGTAGTTGTCGTGCACGAAGGCCGGCGCCGGCTCTGTCTGCTGCAGCGCCGTGCGCATCGCCTTGCGGATCCACACCGACAGCTCCGGGCAGTCGAACACCGACTGGTCGGCGGAGAAGCCAGCCGCGGTCAGCAGGTAGGCGCGGTCCCGCGCCGACAGTCCGAAGATATCCGCCAGCGTCTGCGCGACGATGCGCGAGGGCTTGGAGCGGCCGGTCTCGAGGAAGCTGATATGACGGGTGGACACCCCAAGCGGCTCGGACAGCTGCTCCTGGGACAGGCCGGAGGCCTTGCGCCAGAAGTGCATCAGGCGGCCGAAGGCGCTCTCGCCCCTGGACTTCTCGACCAGGGCCAGCGGGGATGGCTTCATGGTTGGCACTTCTCGTTACGCTGTTTCGGGCCAATATAAAACGAATCCGCCGCGACCGCCTAGTGACCACTCACAAGGGCCCAAGACTGGTAGAATCCCCGCCTCGCTCAAACCGAAGATTTAAGCCCAGAATGACCAAGCTGAACCCCCGCCAGGCGGAGGCGGTGAAATACGTCGACGGCCCCTGCCTGGTCCTGGCCGGCGCAGGCTCCGGCAAGACCAGCGTGATCACGCGCAAGATCGCCTACCTGATCGAGGAGTGCGGCTATGCCGCGCGCAATATCGCCGCGCTGACCTTCACCAACAAGGCCGCCCGCGAGATGAAGGAGCGGGTCGGCAAGCTGCTGGCGGGCGCGGACGGCAAGCGCTCCAGGGCCAGCCATGGCCTGACGGTGTCCACCTTCCACAACCTGGGCCTGAATATCCTGCGCAGGGAGTACCGCGCGGCAGGCTTCAAGCCCGGCTTCTCCATCTTCGACGCCGAGGACGCCCGCGCCCTGATCAAGGAACTGATGCTGCGCGACGGCGACCTGGACACGGACCTGCTGGACCGGGTGCAGAACCAGATCTCCAACTGGAAGAACGACATGCTCACCCCGCGCAGGGCCCTGGAGCAGGCGCAGAGTCCGGGCGAGCAGGCCATCGCCGTGGCCTACGGCCGCTACTGCGACGCACTGAAAGCCTACAACGCGGTGGACTTCGACGACCTGATCCTGCTGCCGGTGCAGCTGTTCGACACAGACCCGGAACTGCTGCAGCGCTGGCGAAAGAAGATCCGCTACCTGCTGGTGGACGAGTACCAGGACACCAACAATTCGCAATATCTGCTGGTGAAACTGCTGGTCGGCGGCCGCGGCGGCCTCACCGTGGTGGGCGACGACGACCAGTCCATCTACGCCTGGCGCGGCGCGCGCCCGGAGAACATGAGCGCGCTGAAGACCGACTTCCCCAATCTGCGCCTGATCAAGCTGGAGCAGAACTACCGCTCCACCAGCCGCATCCTCAAGGTGGCCAACCACCTGATCGCCCACAATCCACACGAGTTCGACAAGGCGCTCTGGTCCGACCGCGGCCTCGGTGAGGAGATACGCGTGCTCAAGGTGGCGAATGAGAACGAGGAAGCGGAGCGGGTCGCCAACGAGATATTCCTGCAGAAGGCGCGCCGCGGCTGCAAGTTCATGGACTTCGCAGTCCTCTACCGCGGCAACCACCAGGCGCGCCTGATAGAAATGAAGCTGCAGGAAAACCAGATCCCCTACCAGATGTCCGGCGGTACCAGCTTCTTCGCCCGCGCGGAGATCAAGGACGTGATGGCCTACCTGCGGTTGCTGGTTAACCCGGACGACGACAACGCCTTCCTGCGCATCATCAACACCCCGCGCCGGCAGATAGGCACCAGCACCCTGGAGGCCCTGGGCAACTACGCCAAGGGCCGCGAGATATCCATGTTCAGCGCCTGCTCCGAGATCGGCTTCAGGGAGCATATCAACGAGCAGGGTTACGAGCGCCTGAACCGCTTCGCCCTGTGGCTGGAGGGCGTGCAGCGCAACTGCCGCGAAAACAGCCCCGATGCCGCGTTAAGGGAAATGCTCGACGATATCGACTACGCCGGCTGGCTGTCCCAGAACGCCAGCAGCGAGAAGGTGGCCGAGAAGCGCATGGAGAACGTCTACTGGCTGCTGGAAAGCCTGAACAAGATCATGGAGGGCACCGACGACGAGCTGGAGCAGGATATCCGCCTGGAGCAGGCCATCTCCAAACTGATACTGCGGGACATGCTCGAGCGCCAGGAAGAGGAAGAGGCCACCGACAAGGTAAGCCTGATGACCCTGCACGCGTCCAAGGGCCTGGAATATCCCCATGTGTTCATGATCGGCATGGAGGAAAACCTGCTGCCGCACCGCAACAGCATCGAGGACGACAACATCGAGGAGGAGCGTCGCCTCACCTACGTCGGCATCACCCGCGCGCAGAAGACCCTGACCATGACCCTGGCCGGCAAGCGCAAACAGTTCGGCGAGACCCAGGACACCACCCCCAGCCGCTTCCTCGACGAGCTGCCGGAGGAAGACTGTGTCTTCGAGGGCTTCGGCAAGGCGACGCCGGAGCAGAACCAGGCCAAGGGGGAGGAGACGCTGGGGTCGCTGCTGAGTATGTTTGACTAGTTCGGGCCAGGTGCCACCCCGAGCACTGGCGAACACAAGGTTCGCCCCTACATGGCAGAGTTAACTGATAGCCATAACCCGTCGGCGCGCCCCCGGCACTACCGGTGCTTTGCACTCAAGAGCCGATCCGTAGGCGCCGCGAATGCCTGGAGCGGCTGGAACGAACCTTGTGTTCGCCCAACCCAACCCGCGGGCACAAAAAAGCCGCTCAATGAGCGGCCTTCTCGCAACCAAAGTAAGCAGTCGTTTACTGGCTGCCCTCCACCATATAGTCCACAGCGGCCTTGACCTCGTCGTCGCTGCAGTCCATGCACAGGCCCTTGGCCGGCATCGCATTGAAGCCGTTGATTGCATGGGTGTAGAGCGTATCCATGCCCTTGCCGATACGGGGGCCCCAGGCTCCGGCATCGCCGAACTTGGGCGCGCCTGCAGCGCCGGTACCATGACAGGTGGCACAGGTCGCCTTGTACACATCCTCACCACTGCGGGCCGCGCCGCCCGCCGCCGGCGCCGCGGCGACCGCCGCCGCGCACTCGTCGCCCTGCATGCAGGTCTCGCCTACCGGCGCGATGCGCTGGGCTATCGCCTCGTCCACCGACTGCGCCACTGCAGCGGCCGCACCCGCAACCACGGCCAGCGCCGCCACAACACTCAAAATCTTCTTCATCCTATCCCCCCTGTGGGCCACTTTCCCCTAATGGTCGAACTGGGCGACCCGTAGACTTCCGGCACACCGCCGCATACCTCTACCAGCGGCGCATTATAAGCACTGAGGCGCCCGCTGCGAAGGGCGCCAGCCTTTATTGCCCCGATAGCCCCCAATCCGCTTTGCCGCACAAGCGCCCTTCTGTATAATCCGCGTCCGCACTGGCCACAGGCCAGACCGCGACCCGCCCCTAGCTCAGCTGGATAGAGCGTTGCCCTCCGGAGGCAAAGGTCAGAGGTTCGAATCCTCTGGGGCGGGCCACATACGAAAAAGGCCACCCTCGCGGTGGCCTTTTTCGTATGTGGCCCGCCCCAGGGCTTAGATTCGAGCCTCGGCACCGCGCACGTTTGCTATTATCCCGCCTCGTAGCACTGCCCCAGGAGTTCCAATGACCGACCCGATCCGCCTCACCCAATACAGCCACGGCGCCGGCTGCGGCTGCAAGATTTCCCCCGAGGTGCTGGAAGTGATCCTCGCCGGCAGCGGCGCCCAGAACCTGGATCCGAACCTGTGGGTCGGCAACGCCTCGCGGGACGATGCCGCGGTCTATGCCATCGACGAGGAGCGCGGGGTCGTGTCCACCACCGACTTCTTCATGCCCATCGTCGACGATCCCTACGACTTCGGCCGCATCGCCGCCACCAATGCCATCAGCGACGTCTACGCCATGGGCGGCGATCCGCTGATGGCCATCGCCATCCTCGGCTGGCCGGTGAACCTGCTGTCCGCCGAGGTGGCGCGCGAGGTGATCCGCGGCGGTCGCGCCATCTGCGACGAGGCGGGTATACCGCTGGCCGGCGGCCACTCCATAGACGCGCCGGAACCCATCTTCGGCCTGGCCGTCACCGGCGCGGTGGACAGGCGGTTCCTCAAGCGCAACGACAGCGCCGGCGCCGGCTGTCGCCTCTACCTGACCAAACCCCTGGGCATCGGCGTGCTCACCACCGCGGAAAAGCAGGGCAAACTGCGCGAACAGGACGTGGGCCTCGCCCGCGACTGGATGTGCACCCTGAATAAAGCCGGCAGCCGTTTCGGCCGCCTGGAGGGTGTGAAAGCCATGACCGACGTCACCGGCTTCGGCCTGCTCGGCCACCTGGTGGAGATGGCCGACGGCAGCGGCCTCAGCGCCCGGATCGACTACACCGCGGTGCCGCGCCTGGCCTCCGTGGAACACTACCTGGAACAGGGCTGCGTACCCGGCGGCACCCACCGCAATTTCGCCAGCTACGGCGAGCGCATCGCGCCGCTGGCCGAAGCGCACAAGCTGCTGCTGTGCGACCCGCAGACCAGCGGCGGCCTGCTGGTGGCGGTCGCCCCCGAGGGTGAGGCCGAGTTTCTCGCCACCGCCCGGGAACTGGACCTGGAACTGGCGCCGATCGGCGAGCTGTGCGCGCCGCAGCGCCACGCGGTCGAGGTGGTGTGACGGGGGAAGTCCGGGGCCGACTGCCCTCCCGGAACCCCCTGCCCCCACAGGCGTCTCAGTACGCAAGCCCGGACGACCAGCAACCAGCGCCGCCATGCCCCGATTCCTGAAGCGCCCTCTCAGACTCGCCCTCTGGCTCTGCGCCACCTTTGCGACGGTCACGGCCGTGCCGGTACTGGCACTGCGCTGGATAGACCCACCCACCTCCGCGGTGATCCAGTCCTGGCAGCAGCACAGCGGTCGCGAGGCGCAGCACCAGTGGCGCCCGCTGGAGAAGATCTCCCCCCATCTGCAGATGGCCGTTATCGCCGCGGAAGACCAGAAGTTTCCCCACCACCACGGCTTCGATTTCGCCTCGCTGCAGAAAGCCCTCAGCGAAAACCGCAAGCGCACCCGCGGCGCCAGCACCATCACCCAGCAGACCGCCAAGAACCTGTACCTGTGGAACGGCCGCAGCTACCTGCGCAAGGGGCTGGAAGCCTGGTTTACCCTGCTGATGGAACTGCTGTGGCCCAAGGAGCGGATCCTGGAGGTCTACCTGAATATTGCCGAATTCGGCGAGGGGATCTACGGCGCCGAGGCTGCGGCGAGGAATTTTTTCGGCACATCCGCGCGGAATATCAACCGCCGGCAGGCGGGGCTGATGGCGGCGGTACTGCCGAGTCCAAAGCGAATGTCTGCGAAAGTACCGTCCCGCTATGTGCGCAGCCGCGCATCGACCATCGACCGGCAGGTGCGGCAACTGGGCGGCACCGGTTACCTGAAGGGACTGTGAAGGCGGAGTCCCGGTTCCGACCGGCCATTCACTGCCCTGTGGATCCGGTGATGTCCGACAATACAATTCCGGCGTTTTCCGGCGCAACCATTTATTGGGTGACAACGTGAAGCAAACCTGCAGGGCCCTGCTTGTCGTATCGATGTTCTTCACCATAGCCGCGCCGTCGAATGCGGCCCAACCGAATGCGGCCCAACCGAATGCGGCCCAACCGGACTGCACCAGGCCCGACAAGTGCAAGGCCCTGGAACTGCACAACCAGGTGCGAAAACAGCTGAACGCCGGCCGCCTGCCCAACAGCCCCAAGCCGAGCCCGCCGGTGGCGATGCTGGAATACGACCAGGCACTGGCGCGCACCGCCCACAACTGGTCGGCGGCCCAGTGCAATTCCCGCCCCGGTCACAACAGCAAACGGCGGGAGCACTTTATCGCCAACGGCGGCAACCCCGCCTATCCCTCGGTGGGTGAAAATATCTTCTACTACTCCGCGCGCCTGCCGGAGAAGGACGCACTGGCACAGGCGGTGGCCAGCTGGGCCGCGGAAGCCGGGCAGTATCGATACCGCCCTTTCAGGGACCTGAAGACCGGCCACTACAGCCAGCTGATCTGGAACACTGTGGATGCGTTCGACGCGCATGGAAAGAAGCTGCCCCGCGCTGTGGGCTGCGGGGTTTATTACTGCGTAAAGGGAAACTTCAGGACCATAGTGACCTGCAACTATGCCCCGGCGGGCAATATCTACAGGCACCTGCCCTACCGGATTGACTAGAAAACCCGCCTTTGCAGGGTGCGCCATGCGCACCGAAATGCGCCGACGCCATACCCGACCGTCACGGTGCGCGCGGCGCACCCTACCGCCCTTTCCTCTTCCTGAAGAAAACTGATTGTAACGAATCAGTCACACCACCGTATCAATCGGCCTCTAGTATCCAGCACCTCGAAACACCGATAACCAGTGCTGGAGTCACCATGAATAGAGCAGCAAAAAGGACCTTTCCTGTTTCCATCCTGTCCTGCCTGATCGCGGCGGCAGCCGCGCCTTCGGTTCAGGCGCAGCAGGGCGATTCGGACATGCTGGAAGAGATCATCGTCACCGCGCAGAAGCGCGAGCAGTCGATCTTGGATGTGCCGCTGACGATCAGCAGCCTGGACGGGGAGACCCTGAAAGACCTGGGCATCGACCGCTTCGACAGCCTGTCGGACATGGTGCCCGGCCTGGTGGTGCAGCAGCAGAGCGTCAACAACAACGGCTATGTGATCCGCGGCATCACCTCCGACGACGGCAGTGCGCCCGGCGCCGCGCGGGTTTCCGTCTACCTGAACGGCAGCGACGTGTCCCGCTCCCGCGCCTCCTATTTCGAGGTGTACGACATGGAGCGCATCGAGGTGGTCAAGGGGCCGCAGGCCACCCTGTTCGGCACCGCGGCCTCCATCGGCGCCATGAGCTTTATCACCGCCAAACCACAGCAGGAGTTCGCCTCCGAGCTGACCGTCGGCGCCGGCGATTACGATATGCGCAAGGTCGAGGGCATGGTCACCGGCGGCAGCGACACAGTGCAGGGGCGCCTGGCCTTCGTTTCCCGCGAGCGCGACGGCCATGTGGAAAACACCAGCGGCGAGGCGGACCTGAACGGCTACGAGCGGTTCGCCTACCGCCCCAGCCTGCGTATTGCGCCCAGTGAGAGCCTGACCATCGACCTGGTCTACAACTACGACAAGGCCGAGGACCCGGGCACCGCCTTCGTCAACGAAGCAGTCCTGTTCACCGACAATGCCGCGCTCGGCGTGCCGGACAACGATGTCCTCGGCATGGACGATATCGGTGTGGACCGCACCGTGAAGGACTTCAACGCGACCGTGTCCTGGGACATCGGCGACAGCCTGGTGCTGACCTATATCGGCGCCCGACGCGATTACGACTCCCTCGAGGCCTTCGATGCCGACGGCACCGGCTTCGAGATTCTGAATTTCTCCGAAGAGGCCAGCGGCGACCAGAGCAGCCACGAACTGCGCCTGAATTTCAGCGGCGATCAGTTGAACGGCTTCGTCGGCGCCAGCTATTTCCGGGAGGAGGCGGAGCAGTTCGTCGGCTTCGCCACGGAAGAGGGGCTCTACCTCAGCTGCGCCGGCGTTTTCGCGCCCGCCATCGAGAGCTGCGAGCCGAACTCCACCGCACTGCTGAGCGGCGGCCTGCTGTCCGCCCTGCCCTACGAGAGCTTCTACGCCAACGGCGCCGACAACAGCAGCCTGAACCTGTTCGCCGACGTCTCCTACCAGATCACCCCGGACCTGGAGGCCACCGTCGGCGCGCGCCTGGTGGAAGAGGAGCGGGAATCCAGCTATCGCAGCGAGCTGCCGCCCTCGGCGATACTGGCCGCCCAGGGCATCAACAGCGACCTCTTCTTCGGCCTGGCGCTGAACACCCAGGGCCAGACCATCGACGGAAATACCGACAACTCCGCCGTGCTGCCGCGCTTCAACCTGCTCTACACCCTGAACGACAGCGTCAACCTCTACGGCACCATCTCCCGGGGCGAGCGCTCCGAAGTGGTCGACGTGTCCGCCGGTGTGGAGAGCATCATCCCCGCCGAGGAGATCACCAATTACGAATTGGGTATCAAGGGCCGCCTGGCCGACACAGCGCTGGATTACTCGCTGGCCGTCTTCTACCAGGACTACGAGAATTTCCAGGTCAATGTGGTCGACCAGGACAACGGCCAGGTCCGCACCGAAAACGCCGGCTCCGCCACCAACACCGGTATCGAGGCGGACCTGCGCTGGAGCGCTTCCGAAAACCTGATGCTGCTGGCCAACGCCGCCTATATCGATGCCGGCATCGACGACGACCCGGCCAACGGCAACTACGCCGGCAACCAGTTCCGCCTGCAGCCGGAGGTGACCGGCGCGGTCAGCTATATCTACGAAATGCCGATCAACGCCGGCCTGCTGTTCACCAGCAGCGGCAGCTGGAGCTACCGGTCCTCGGTCTATTTCGATATCGAAAACCGCTTCGAGGAAGACGCCGTGGACCTGCTCAACCTGCGCGCGGGCGTCGCCGCCAGCGACCGCAACTGGACACTGAACCTGGCGGCGAGCAACCTGCTGGACGAGGAGTACATCATGGACGCGGGTAACACCGGCAGCGCCTTCGGCTTTCCCACCTATATCCAGGGCGCGCCGCGCACCCTGAGCCTGGAGTTCAGCAAACGGTTCGGCGCTTTCTGATCACTGGCAGTACTGCCCACAAACAAAAATGCCAGCACCTTCGCGCGCTGGCATTTTTTCAAGGAAGTCCCGTAACTACTCACCCCTGTGGGAGCCTGCTTGCAGGGCCAAGCCGCGAGCTTACAAAGAGCAGCTTTGTTCGCGGGTTGGCGACCCGCCAGGGATGGCGGGACCGGGGCCTGATCGAACGCGTCTCCGTCTCGCCATGGATGGCAACTGGAGACCTATTGCCGGCACGGTTCGCCTGCAAGCAGGCTCCTACAGCGTGGCTTCGTTATACCGACGCAGGCCGGAGTGACGAAGTGGGTTTGGATCAGACCAGGCTGTGCACCACCCGGTGGCTGCCGGCCTCGGCAAACTCGGTGCTGAGGACATTGTCGATAAACTTCCACTCCGCCTGCACCTGATCTTTGCGGAAGGTCAGCGCCATATAGCCGCGCTGGTGCAGGTTGCAGTACTGCAGGTCGTCGACCAGCAGCGACATGCCCCGGGCCAGTTCCTGCGCAGACTCGTCGTCCAGCTTCAGATAGCTCTCCATCCCCGGTGAAGTGACACTGGGCGCGGCGAATTCCAGCCCCACCAGTTGGCCATTCGCATCCTTCAGGTGATTGAACCAGGCATTGTGGGTATCCCCCGCCACCACCACCAGGTTCTTTTCCAGCTCGCTGGCGCGCCGGTACAGCGCCTCGCGCTCCACCGCGTAGCCGTCCCAGGCGTCCAGGTTGTAGGGCACCAGCTGCTCAAGCCGCGCGCGCTGGGCATCGCTCAGGGGCTCGCCCTTGAGGCTGGCCGCCTTCAGGGCCACAAGCTCGGGGGTGGGGTCCTGCTTCTTACCGCCGGAAGCGAAATTCATCATGATTTCCGCCGGCAGGTGCATCTTGCCCATCAGCACCTGCTGGCCCAGCAGCTGCCAGTGGCCGGTGGATTTCTCCAGCGCCTCGTCCAGCCAGGCGAGCTGCGATTTGCCGAGCAGGCTGCGCTCGGGGTCGGCCATTGCCGCGGCGAAGGAGCGGCCATCGAAGCTGCCGTCATCACCGATATAGCCGGCGAAATCGATCTGCCGGTCGCGGCCGATCACGCGGGTGTCGAGCATGTGCAGGTCCAGCAGGTCGCCGAAACGGAAGCTGCGGTAGATCTGCGGGTGCCGCTCGCCCATCGGCGGGCGGATCGGCAGCCACTCGTAGTAGGCCTGTACCGCCGCCGCGCGGCGGGCGAAGAAATCGCCCTCGCCCTCGTTGTGGTTTTCCGCCCCTTCCTTCCAGGTGTCGTTGGTGATCTCGTGGTCGTCCCACACGGCGATAAAGGGCGCGGCCGCGTGCAGCGCCTGCAGGCCGGCGTCGGAGCGGTAGAGGGCGTAGCGCTTGCGGTAGTCGGTCAGGGTCAGAATCTCGCCGCCGTTGTCCTCCGGCAGCGCGCGGCCGATTTCCGCCGAGCGCTCGGTGGCGTAGCCGTCGGCGGGGTATTCGTAGATGTAATCCCCCAGGTGCAACACCGCGTCCCAGTCGTCGCTCTGCGCGGCCAGTTGATAGGCATTGAAATAGCCGGCGGGATAGTTGGAGCAGGAGAAAACGGCCAGCTTCACCTGCTCCACGCCGCCCGCGGGCAGTGTCTTGGTGCGGCCGACCTGGCTCTGCTCGCTGGCGCCGACAAAGCGGTAGAAGTAGCTGCTGCCCGGCTGCAGGCCCTGCACATCGATCTTGATGGTGTAGTCCCGGGCCAGATCCGTCTCGGCGCTGCCGCGGCGCAATACGTCCGCAAACTCCCTGTCCCGGGCCAGTTCCCAGGTCACCTTCACCGGCCCCGCCGGTGCACCGCCCCCGGCCGGTGTGGCCCGGGTCCAGAGGATCACCGCATCCTGCAGCGGGTCGCCGCTGGCGACGCCGTGCTCGAAGGTGACCTCCGAGGGCAGCTCGGGGCGGGTCATCGCCTGCAGCGGAGTGGATACCAGCACGCCGCCGGAAGTAGCCAGGGCGGCCTTGATGAAGTTGCGTCGGGTGAATCTGTTCACGGTTGTCACGCCTGTCTTGTTCTGGTTATCGGATGGCCTCACAGCTTAGCGGGGGAGTATGACAGCCCGGCTAAATAGCAGTGAAGCGGCCAATTCTCACCCGCCCAACCTTTTGCAAATTGGCCGTATTCTGCCTATATTGGCCGTATTCCAACGATTTGGCCGTCAAAATGGTATCCAACCCCAAGAAAATGGCCGTATTCGAGGCGCTGGCAGAGGCCCGGGAGCCCGTTGGCCTCCCCGTACTCCTGGAGATGCTACCCCCCGGTTTTGCAGAGCGCTCGGTGCGCCGCTGGCTGGGCGAACTGGCAGAAGAAGGCCTGGTCATCAAATCCGGCCAAAAGCGGAGTACCCGCTATCAGCTCAACCCCTCCCGCCAGGGCGAACCCGGTACATACGGTGAGTCGGTCTTCAGCCCTGCGGCGCAGGAAGCCATCAATTACGTCAGGCAGCCGCTATTCAAACGGAAACCCGTGTCCTATAACCGGGAATGGTTTGAGAGCTATAGGCCCAACCGAAGCAGCTATTTCAATAAAGGCGAGATGGAGGCGTTGGCCGAAAGCGGGCAAAGGGTATCCGCGCGGGAGCCAGCAGGAACCTACGCCAGGCGAATCTACAACCGCCTGCTGATCGATCTCTCCTATAACTCATCCCGACTCGAAGGCAATACCTATTCGCTGATCGACACCGAGCGCCTGCTTATAGAAGGCAGGAGTGCCGAGGGCAAGCTGGATGAGGAGATGGTCATGATCCTCAACCACAAAGAGGCGATACGCCACCTGGTCGAGGGGGTGTCGAGAGTAGAGGTCAGCTACGACGAAATCTGTACCCTGCACTACCTGCTGTCCGACGGCCTGGTGCCCGCGCGCTATTCGGGAAAGATCCGTGATCACGGCGTGCGGGTCGGAGCATCGACCTACGTGCCATTGGAAGGGCCACAGGTGCTGGAGCGGCAATTGCTGACCATCGCCGACAGGGCTGCCACTATTCGCAACCCCCACGAGCAAAGCCTCTTCCTGCTGATTCATATCGCCTACCTGCAGGCCTTTACCGACGTCAACAAGCGCACCGCCCGCCTCAGCGCCAATATTCCGCTGCTACTGAATAACCTGGTTCCCCTTTCCTTCAATTCGATCGGAAAAGATGACTACGCCTCGGCTATGATCGCCATTTACGAACTCAACGATGTCAGGCCACTGGTGGACCTCTACCGCACCTCCTACCTGCGCGGCTGCCAGGAATACGACGCAACTGCGGAAGCCATGGGGTTTGACGAGATTCGGGTGCGTTACCGCGATCAGCGGCGGCAGGTCATCCGTGAAGTGATTGCCAACCGTCTTACCGGCAAGGCGCAGCGTGCCCGCATCGTTGAGATGGCAAGACAACTGATTCCCGACGGAGACCGGGATGGCTTTATTGAAGATGTCATGGAAGATCTGGAAGAAATATCCCCCCAGCGGATTGCCGGGCTGGGAATTACCCGACAGCAGTTGGCGCTATGGCTGGAGTCACGGCAGAGAGAAATGAAATGAAACGAGTTTGCTTACCCACCCTGCTGTTACTCCTCACCGGCTGCGGTCCGGATCAGTTCGCCGGCGGCACCGCACTGCCGGACGGCTCCGTCTATAGGGGCGATCTCGAAAACGGCCTGTTCCACGGCCAGGGCAAGCTGACCTGGCCGGATGGCCGCACCTACGAGGGCGAGTTCCGGCAGGGCCGGATGACCGGTCGGGGGCGGTTTGACTACGGCGATGGCTGCATCTACGAAGGCGAGTTCCTCAATGGCAATCTCAGCGGCAGCGGCCGCTACGACTGCGGGGAGACCGCATGGGAGGGAGAGTTCCAGCAGGGGGAACTGCTGAAAGGCTCCGTCTCCTGGCAAGGCGGGGAAGTCTACGAAGGGGAGTTCCTGGAATGGCAGCCCCACGGCCAGGGGCACCGGACAACCACCGAGGGCGCCCACTACGAGGGCACCTTCGAAAACGGCTACCTGGTGCAGGGCAGCTACCGGGACCAACAGGGCTATCGCTACCAGGGCGGCTTCGAATACTCCTACTACGCCGGCGAGGGGGAACTGACCCAGCCGGACGGCACCATCATCCGCGCCACCTTCGAGTACGGCGAGGCCAGTGGCGAGGGCGTGCGCATCCGCGTGGACGACAAGGGCGAACCGCTGGAGGAAGCGGGCTATTTCGTGTCCGGCCAGTACTACCCGAGCAAGCAGGCCTGGCGCGGCAACGACAGGCAACAGCGGGCCGCCGTGGAAGCGCGCCTCTACTCCGAGTCCGACCGACTGCAATCTGCTTTCTCCTCACTGGCCCCGCAACGGCCCGGCGTGCGCGATGTGTACCTGCTGATCGTCGGCGGCGACGGCACCTCGCCCGTGTTTGCCAAGGAGGTGGACTGGGTGTCGCAAAGGCTGGGCAGCGTACTCGATATCGAGCAGCGGCAGCTGCGCCTCTCCAACGGCGGCGGCGACAGATTCCCCCTCGCCACCCGCACCAGCGTGCGCGAAAGCCTGAAGGCGCTGGATGACCTGATGGACCCGGAGGAAGACCTGCTGCTGGTGCATCTGGTCAGCCACGGCGGCGACAACGGGGACTTCAAGCTGGCCGAGCAGAAGCTGCCGCTGAACGACCTGTCGGTGGCGGACGGTAAGCAATGGCTGGACGGCCTCGAGGCCCGGCACCAGTGGATCATCGTCTCCGCCTGCTATTCCGGCCTGTGGAAAAATGCCCTGGCCAGCCCCGAGCGCGCCGTATTCACCTCCGCCGCCGCGGACCGCACCTCCTTTGGTTGCGGCGATGACTCGGAGCGCACCTGGTTCAGTGCGGCGCTCTACGGCGACGCGCTGGAAACCGGTGTCGACGATCCCGCGGCCTGGTTCGCCGCCGCAAACAAGCGGGTTACCGAGATGGAAAAGGAACAGGGTATCGAGGAAGACGCGCACTCGCTGCCGCAGCATGCGGTGGGCGCGGAGTTTTTGCGCTGGTGGAGACCTTAAGGGCGATTTAGCGCCACCAGTCTGTCTACGACACCTCCGCGAGGCTTTCCCAATTCGAGAGACACTGTCTCTCGAATTGAACCGATTCCGTTGGCCGGTCGAAAAATTTCCTTAAGCAACTCTAAATCTCGTCATTCCGGCGCAGGCCGGAATCCAGAAACTCCGTAGCTTTCTCTGGGCTCCGGCCTACGCCGGAGTGACGAATCGTAAATAATTCAGCACAGGCCCGCCCTGGCCGCCCGCGCCGCATGCAGCTTCTTGTAACTCTCGATTAGCCGCAGGTGCTTATCCAGCCCTTCCAGCTGCATATTGGTCGGCGTCAGCCCGTGGAAACGCACGCTGCCATCCACCGAACCGACCACCGCATCCATGACCTCCTCGCCAAACATCCTCCGCAGGTTGGCAATGTAATCGCCCAGCTCCAGCCCGTCGTCGAGGACAATTTCCAGCACCGCATTCACCGCCTGGTAGAAGAGGCCGCGCTCGACGGTGTTGTCGTTGTACTGCAGGAAGGTCTCCACCAGCTCCAGCGCCTCCTCGTGGCGCTGCAGCGCCAGGTAGATCAGCAGCTTCAGTTCCAGCACCGTCAGCTGCCCCCACACGGTGTTCTCATCGAACTCGACGCCGATCAGGGTGATGATGGTCTCGTAGTTGTCGATCTGGCTCTCCTCCAGGCGCTCCACCAGGTCTTCCAGTTGCTCATCGTCCAGGGAGTGCAGGTTGAGGATATCCTCACGGTAGTCCAGGGCCTTGTTGGTGTTGTCCCAGATCAGGTCCTCGACCGGGTAGACCTCGGAGTAACCCGGCACCAGGATGCGGCAGGCCGGTGCGCCCAGGTCCTCGTAGGTGGCCAGGTACACCTCCTTGCCCATCTCCTCGAGAATCCTGAACAGGTCGCTGGCCTCTTCCCGGTTCGTCTCGGTGTGATCGCCGGTGAAATCCCACTCGCAGAATTCGTAATCGGACCTGGCACTGAAGAAACGCCAGGACACCACGCCGGTGGAATCGATAAAGTGCTCGACGAAGTTGTTGGGCTCAGTCACCGCCTGGCTGTTGAAGGTGGGCGGCGGCACGTCGTTCAGGCCCTCGAAGCTGCGGCCCTGCAGCAGTTCGGTGAGGCTGCGCTCCAGTGCCACGGGGAAGCTCGGATGGGCGCCGAAGGAGGCGAAGACACCGCCGGTGCGCGGGTTCATCAGCGTCACGCACATCACCGGGAAGCGGCCGCCCAGGGACGCGTCCTTGACCAGGATCGGGAAGCCCTGCTTTTCCAGCGCCTCGACGCCCTCGAGGATATCGGGGTACTTTTCCAGCACCGCGCGGGGCACGTCCGGCAGCGCGATTTCCCCCTCGATGATCTCCCTCTTCACCGCCCGCTCGAAGATCTCCGACAGGCACTGCACCTGCGCCTCGGCCAGGGTATTGCCGGCGCTCATGCCGTTGCTGAGGAACAGGTTCTCGATCAGGTTGGAGGGGAAATACACCGTCTTGCCGTCGGACTGGCGCACAAACGGCAGGGCGCAGATGCCGCGGTCGGCGCGGCCGGAGTTGGTGTCGATCAGGTTGGAGGCCCGCAGCTCGCCATCCGGGTCGTAGATGGGCAGCGTGTACTCATCCAGGATGCCCGCAGGCAGCGCGTCGTCCGGCCCCGGCGCAAACCACTTTTCATTCGGGTAATGGACGAAGTCGCTGTGGGCTATCTCCTCGCCGAAGTACTGGTCGTTGTAGAAGAAGTTGCAGTTCAGCCGCTCGATAAACTCGCCCAGCGCCGAACACAGGGCGGCCTCCTTGGTGGCGCCCTTGCCGTTGGTAAAGCACATGGGCGAAGCCGCATCGCGGATATGCAGCGACCACACATGGGGCACTATATTGCGCCAGGAGGCGATCTCGATCTTCATGCCGAGATCCGCCAGTATCTTCGTCATATTGGCGATGGTCTGCTCCAGCGGCAGGTCCTTGCCCTCGATAAAGGTGCGGTGCTCGGCGTCCGGCTGCACCATCAATAGCGCCTGGGCGTCCTCGGCCAGGTTCTCCACCGTCTCTATCTGGAACTCGGGGCCCGTCTGCACCACCTTCTTGACCGTGCAGCGGTCGATCGAGCGCAGAATGCCCTGCCGGTCCTTCTCGGAGATATCCTCCGGCAGCTCCACCTGGATCTTGAAGATCTGGTTATAGCGGTTTTCCGGATCGACAATATTGTTCTGCGACAGGCGGATATTGTGGGTCGGAATATCCCGCGCCTTGCAGTAAACGCGAACAAAATAGGCCGCGCAGAGCGCAGAGGACGCCAGGAAGTAGTCGAACGGACTCGGCGCCGAACCGTCGCCCTTGTAGCGGATCGGCTGATCGGTGATGACCGTGAAGTCGTCAAACCTGGCTTCGAGGCGCAGGTTATCGAGAAAATTGACGTTGATTTCCATTGCGGGACTGTCTCGCTAGTGCGGGGCTGAAGGCTGCGGCGGCCTAGAACTGAGGGCCGGCATTATCCCGATTTTCCCCCCCAGCCACCACACCCTCCCCTTGTAGGAGCGGCCGTTGGCCGCGATCCCAACCCGACGCCACCACAACCGCCATTACCAGGCACGAACCCCCGGACCACCCCTACCCGCCCGATCCGCCCCCGTCACCCCAAGCCCCCTGCAACAAAACCATCCTCTCAAACGCCCCCAACATCCCCAAAAAATCCCCCTCCGGCTCCAACGCCCCCATAGCCGCCACAATACTCTCCAACGTCGACAGACTATTGGGCAGAGAAGACCGCCGAACCCGATAATTCGACCGCAACTCCCCCTCAAAACTAACCCGAGGCAACCGCTGCAACACCGGATGCAGATGCAACATCTTCTTGGACTTCCGCCAGCTGGCATCAATCACCACCAACTGCTCCAGCGCCCGGGCCTGCGCAGTGCCCGCCTCCACCCGCTCCACCACCGGCAGCCACTCCAGCGACGGATAGAGCAAAGCCGAACACGGCGCCAGCAACCGCGCCAACTCCCCCTCGGACAGACTCTCCGCCACCACCAGCTCACTGTTATCCAGGCACAGCTGCGCCATGCGCCCGGTGTTGAATGGGTGCTTCTGTTCCAGGGGGTGCTGTATGATCAGCACCTTGATCCGGTTGGCAATATGGACCAGTGCGCTGCAGTAACAGACCTTCAGCGGACGTTGGCAGGTTGGGCAGATTTGACGCGGCATAGATGACTGAAAATCAGGATTCCCCGGCTCACTCTTTTTCGGCGCAGTGGCTCTCTGAAGCAGAGATACCCCTGGCCAACAAATTTTACCGCATGCATAAATTCCGCGGCAAAGCGCGGCGCAATGATCCCTGTATGGTAGTCAGGGACGCGCAGAACCAGATTATTGCCTGCGGTTGCCTGAGGCAGTTAACGGAATGTCAGTTGCTGGCGGGGGTGGCCGTGGCGGAAGAGTACCGCGGTCAGGGCGTTGCTCGATTGCTGCTGAATAACATGACGGAGGCTTTTGACGAGCGAACCTTTACCTTTCCCTACCGGCACCTAGTGCGGTTTTACCAATCTGAGGGGTTTGTAGAGGTAGATCCGGACGATCAGCCGTCGGCAATCATTGACCGATTTCACACCTACCATCGTCAGGGGCGGGATATTGCAATTATGCGCTATCATTCATAGCAGCAATTAAGCTGTGGACGTTAGTAGCGCGGCACCGTAACCTCATGTGGACAACTATATTTTTGCAGCTATTACACCTGCACTCTCAGTATCATGCACCAACTCTTTTAGCGCCCTCCTATTGAGCTCCAATCTTTATCTAATCGAAGTGCCAATTAGTTAGCAGATTTGGGACTTAAACCTCTAGCAGAGAAAATCCTGTATCTAAAAATTAACTTAATCGGAACCCCTCTTGACAATACCAATCACTTTCAACTAACGCTTGGTAAAAAGCTGTTTGCCAGGAGTTCTTGTATTTTTGATATTCGGCTTGTCCCTGCACGTTAAGATGCGACCTTACTGCCTCAGCCCCACCATTATTAAAGTAAATAGGTAATACGCCCCGCAACGTGGCAATTTGATCAGCGGCCTGAATGGAGTATCTCTTGCGTAAGTTATTTTTTTTGAAATGGTTTTCTATTCTTCTGTTAGTTACTTGATCCCATTCTTCTGGCGCTTTGACAAAAAACTTAACTAGAGGTGGGTTGCTTTGTTCTACTTCAGCAAAAACCCATTGTTCCTCACTAATCGCTTGATAGTCGTAGTAGGGGTGAAGTATTTGATCCTCTTCTATCTCAGCAACGTCAGCGCTCTTTCCTCCATTACAGTAGGGACAAGAAGGAACAAGATTAAAAGGAAGGACTGTTAATAAAGGATATTTCGCCTTTGGCAGATAATGATCAAGTTGCGTAGCATCACAATAACCACAAAAAGGACATTTTCCATGAGGAGCTCTATTCATAAGCTCATCATAAATTGTCCGACGAGGAATTTCTTTTTTTACTAAATACTGGCTATATAACTTACTGAATTGTTCCTTGGTTAAACTACCAAGATATATCGCTTCTTTTGGCCGATTATCCGCAGCAACCTCGTACAGGCATCCCCGGATCGCATGATCATCATATTGGTTAGCTGCATTTATGATCGCACTGGAAATACTGTAGAATTTAGATCGCGTCGCTTGATCTGATATCTCCTGAACACATTTAGTATATACATTGTTTATTACAAACCCATCCTCTGATGGTTTCGGGATGGTACGCATTTTAATTTTCCTCTCTAGAAGAAATCAGAGAGTGGAGCAATGCCTTACCTTCAAAACCTATTTGGTTATTGTAGTCATTTAAAATTTCGTCAAACGATTTACCTTCTTCAACACTTCTAGTTAACTCTGCGTAAAATCCCGAACGAAATACTTCTAAACCAAACACTTCCCGCGTGAGTATGCCAACATTTTCACCAAACGTTTCTAGCTCCGGTCTGTCACTTTTAAGATCTAGTCTACTCCTTCTAATTTTCCACACACAGTTGCGAGGGACTTCTTGAAGTATTACGGGAGAATGTGTAGCGATGATAGCTATTCCGTTTCTATTTAGGAGCAAATATGAAATGGCCCTAGTAAATGCTGCAAGTAGTGGAGGATGCAAATGACTTTCTGGCTCGTCTAGAAAGATTAATGTTTTTTCATCCACTTTATCTACGAGCTTTGTAATCGTCAGCAACACTATCGCATGACCTGAACTCAACTTCGTATCAAACAAATGTTTACATCTAGCTATAAGTTCGCTTTTTTGCTGTTCATTCTGTGGGTCAAGGTTTAAGTTATCCCATAAGTTCATATCTGAAAAATTTTTATCAGACTCTAATTTTTCGATAGCTGCCAGCCATCGTTTCTTTTTTGCACTTAAAGAAAAACAGGAAATAATGCATTCAATGAAATCGTTACATAACTCATGATTGTCTTTATGGCTAATTTCAACGATGCCATTATCATTTGTCTTCAATTTTTTCAGACCAATGTATGTATACATCAACCCTTGGTTAACATTGTCTTGATCTAAAGGTGGAACAAAAACATCGAAAGCACTAAAAGAAACTGAAATAACTCTTGAAAAAAAAGCATCTGGATCTATTTGTTTACTTTGCAATAAAAAACTATTTTTATGGAAAAAAGCTCCTGAACTTTCGTAATTTTTTTTAACTAGCGAGTTAACCATGTTATTTAACAAAGTAGTCTTTCCAATACCATTGCGACCTATTAAAACATGTATATTTGTAGGCGGCTTGCTATCTGGAATTATATCAAAATCAAGATTTATTCCCGAATAATCACTTGATGCGCTTTTTTGGTAGCGGAAATAAAATGGAGTCAGCATTGCTTCCCCATTTAGTACTCGCTGATACTGGCCAAATATAGCATCGGAATTAATGCCACGGGTTAGTGATATATTAAATACATCTTCATCTTTTGCTGACTCAAGTAACTCTGAATTATAAATAACATCTTTTATGAGAACCAAGAATGATGTGCGAATATGCTCAGGAAGCTCAGAATATATTGCAGAGTAATAGTCAACGTCTTGACCAAGAGAAAAATACCCTTCGTCTAACCCTGCAAATAAATGCTCCGGCAATTGTGCTTGTGTCCACCCGCTATCTTGGCCAATAAACCCAATCTTTACATCCCCTAATTCGTACTTATCGCCATGTTCATCGAATACTGCAACATGAAATAATGTTTTATGGCCGTAGTCATCCCAATTGTTGACTTTCAAATAAACAACGCTTTGCCCAGTATTGGGCATGGCAGATCCATAGGGAATTTTTTGAAAATTTAGCGACATGCATCTTCCCAATTCAAGACCAGAGTTCTTTGGCTTATCAGGCAAAGATAATCATCCACATCAAATATCGACAAAAAATATCTCAATATAACTACCCATTAATGCAAGCTGCTAGGATTTTTCAGAATATTAGTATTAATAAGCGACATTTTGAGTTTTGTAAACAACTTTAAAAATTTAAACTTTAGCGAAACTTACTCATCGCGTTACTTAGTGAATATGTACCAAAACCTTACCCCCAACGCAAATCATTTATTCTCCATCACAATTGTCATGTAAGCTTGCAGCTCTAAATTAATCATAAAAGGCCGAGTATAATGCTCTATCAGGGTAAAGCTTTGAAAAGAACTGAGGTGGCTGAAAATTTTTTTCGTACACTCTCATAGTTTCCAAGCAAATACTTCTTTCCAAAGGTCTAACATTTCGCAAACCGATTGCTGAAACCAGCTCCTTGCCTTCTGTATACCTATCAAACTCTCTTTCTGATATACATATATTACCTCTATATTTATTCCAAATTTCTTGGGGCGGCAAGCATTCAATAAAATCAATCTCTACTGAAAGGTTAACCTTACCAACAGGAAGAGTTGTATAAACCCATAATCGAGAACCCAGAGGTAAATTTATATTTCTTGTTCTAAGCTCAACCGTCTTAGCCCCAGACAGTATATTATCTACATGCTTTGGCTTAATAGAAATTATTGCATCATTCATTGAAAGCTTCTCCAATTAAAATTTTTAACTTGTCTGAAATTATCTCTTCCGGAGAAACTAGATTTGCACCGCTAATCAAACCGAGTTGTTTAGCCTTCTTAAAAGGAACTCTTTTATCAAACTCCAAAAAGTTATCAAATGTAAAAACATGAACTCTACCTAACTTATCTGCAATACCCACCAATTCGTCGCGTGATAAAACTCCCTGCCTGCCCAACTTGATAGCCGCCTCGTCAATGTTAATTACTTCTGAGAAAGTAATACGAGCAAAACCAATGATTTCTTGAATACTTTTATCACCAGAAACGTAGAAAGCGACAATGCCTCCCTTTTTAAACAAGGACGCTTTGCTTTTCGCTCGAAAATATGCCTTCTCAAGCAAAAGCACTTTATCATGCGTTGATAATAATGATAATTGATTTTTCAAGTTTCCTATTAGTCCACTTGCATAATTTTCTCTAATTGGAACAATTACGCAACTTCTGTCAGAGTTAAGTATGAATCTCGGTGAAATTATTGTTTCAAATTCGAACCATGAAAAAACTTTAGATGCGCCCTCAGAATCGGCAAAGCACACTCCCGTGTGTATAAGTTCTTTTTTTGAGGGAAGTTTATCCGGAATGGAAAATTTACAAAGTGAATTAACGCTGGAGGAAAATTTCGGCCAGTTTTTATTGTCCAGAAACAAATTGCAGATAATTTTCACAAAGTGATCCCCTAACTTAAAGAAACCTTTTTTTCGTAAAGTTTCTTCTGTCAGATCTTGACCTTTGCCGACATATAGATCGAGTCTATATATGTATCCACACTTGTATCTTAACGCTGTTTCCAGAAAATGATCGATTACAGCCGTTGCTTTGGGACTACTCTCATCAACATATAAACAAGCCATTGCGACGGCAGTCGCCTTAGTAGGCTTTTGGAAAAAATATACCCCAAAAACACCACTACTTAATTTTGCCTCATATACTATTCGATTATTTTGTACCGGTGATGTTGAGAACAGCTTTTCACGGATTACATTTGGTATCGAAAAACTCTCTAGGAAATTTCTAATCTCCTGAGTACTTGAAGTGGAATTCAATAGAAAATCTGTATTTAGAGGCGTAGAAATATCCAACATATCTCCATCGTCAAAAATCAATTCATCAGGAGATATTATAGCTACGTCGTACGTACTTTTAATTTTGTCGCAAGCTCTTAACAACGCCTTTTCACGCGTAATGAAACCTCTGACACCAGATACAATACAGTAGGCCAGATGCATTAGATCAGACTCATCATTTCTTGAAGACTTCCTATTTAAGTCCCGATCTGGAAATACTATTTTTCTTAATGACTCAGAGATACCTGATACCCCGTCCCTAGCTTTTATTTCAGGAAAAGTTTTAGCCAGTCTAAGAACAGGATCGTCATCGTAATTTTTAGCTTGATATTCCAGCTCTTTTCTAAATTCAGGTGTAACACAAATTGAAAAACTTCCCTCAAATCCAACCTGAATAATTTTGGCAACTTTTTCGTAGCCAGGCCTAGCTTTAGTTATGTCAAGCAATAAATTCAAGTCCAACGCATAAAATGGTCGATCCAAAACAGGTCTGCTGGGGATTATTTCATTCGTATCTTTAGTGACTCGACCAAACAGATCATTATCTTTCAGAGAATAACCCCTGATATTTATTATTCGTTTTTTTGTTTCCCCACCATTGACTTGCCTGTATACAGAAAACCCCATTTTTTCCCAAAAGTTGTTGGCAGGCAAATCAGCAGCTACCCGAGCAGAAATCGTATGATACCCATTCTCTCGCGCATGAATTTTTAATGCATCGATTAATTTCTTTCCAACCCCGTCTCCTTTTGTAGTTCTACAAGAATAAACTTGGAAAATTTTAAGGGTCGGCATTGTACCGCCAAATAATAAATATCCCTTCAACTCATTTGAACTATTCAACGCAACCCAAAGCTGTCCTTTTGACGCCATTTGCTCATATGCAGAGGATGCTAAAAATCCAAATGCATTTTTATTCTGATCGGCAACAGAGGATACTTGCTTAACATAAGTACAAACTTTGTCAAATTTTTTTAGAATAACGTAATCCATTACGACTCCACTCAACGTGTAAATTGATTATTGTTTTGTATTGTTCCTGCAGGCAGAACTTTCTAACCTACATTATTGGTTTAGTGACTGGTCATTAAATTGATGCATCAGCTCCTCCAATGTAGATATCGGTAAGGCTCCATTCGCCAACACCACATCGTAGAACTCGCCAGATCAAACTTATCTCCAAGCTCCCTCTCGGCCTGCTCCCACAACTCCCGATCTTGATCTCCCTCATCTTGGAAGACAGAACCAGCCCAGGCCAGGAGATATGACGGTCCACCTCGGCGCCCACATTGGCTGTCCGCAGAGGAGGCTAACTAATGAATGCCCCCATTAGTAACCATGTAGTTACGCAGCCCAACCTTCAGATAAAACCTCCGCCTGCTTCAGCACCAGCTCCACCGCCTCCTCTTGTCGATCCGGCGGATACTTGTACTTCTTCAGTATCCGCTTCACCAGCAGTCGCAATTTCGCCCGCACAGATTCCCGCACCTGCCAATCTACCGTTGTGCTGTTCCGCAGCCGCAAGGTGAGTTCCACAGCGATGGTACGCAGTACTTCCTCTCCAAGGTCTCGCACTGAGGCTTCATTGGCCTCCAACGCCTCATAGAAGGCCAGTTCGTCATCGCTCAGGCGCAATTGCTCGCCGCGGTTGGCGGCCGCCTTGAATTCCTTGGCCATGGCGATCAGTTCCTCGATCACCTGGGCTGTCTGGATGGAGCGGTTCCGGTATTTCACCAGGGTGTCCTTGAGGCGGTCGGAGTATTTCTTGGCCTGTACTATGTTCTTGGCGCTGCGGGTCCTGATCTCGTCCGCCAGCAGGCGCTCGAGGATCTCCACCGCCAGGTTGCGGTGCTTCATCGCCGCCACCTCCGTCATGAACTCCTCGGAGAGGATGGAGATGTTCGGCTTGTCTAGTCCCACCGCCTCGAAGATATCCACCACCCGGTCGGAGACTATGGCGTTGCTCAGCACTTGGCGCATACGCGCCTGCTTCTCGGCGTCGGTGAGTTTCTTGTCGGACTGGCCGCGCTTGATCAGCGCCGCGCGCACCGCCTGCAGGAAGGCGATTTCTTCCTTGTGAGCCGCCGCTTCGTCCAGGGTTCCGCAGAGGGCGTAGGCCTTGCTGATGGCCAGTACCGTGTCGCAGTAGCGGACCTTGCCGTCCTCGAGCCCGAGTACGAAATCCAGCACCGGGGCCATCAGTTGCAGAGGCCGGCTGGCGAAGTCCGCGTAGTCGCAGCCGTGCAGCAACGCCCGCACCACCTCCAACTTCTCCAACAGCAGTGCCAGTGCCTCGTGGGCGTCGACGGTGGGTTTGCCGCGGCCGTGGCTGGCGGTGTAGGTCTTGAGCGCCTCCTTCAGTTCGGTGGCGATGCCGATATAGTCCACCACCAGGCCGCCGGGCTTGTCGCCAAAGACGCGGTTTACCCGCGCTATGGCCTGCATCAGGTTGTGGCCCTTCATAGGCTTGTCGATATACAGCGTATGCAGGCAGGGGGCGTCAAAGCCGGTCAGCCACATATCGCGCACGATCACCAGTTGCAGGGGATCGTCCGGGTCCTTCACGCGCTCCTCGAAGCGCTTGAGGGTCTCTTTGCTGTAGAGATGCGGCTGGAAATCGGCCGGGTCGGCGGCGGAGCCGGACATCACCACTTTTATCGCGCCCTTTTCCGGGTCGCTGTCGTGCCATTCCGGGTGGATGCTGGTGATCGCGTTGTACATGTCCACGCAGATGGCGCGGCTCATACAGACAATCATGCCCTTGCCCGGCATCGCTCCCTGCCGGTTGGCGAAGTGCTTTACCAGATCCTTGGTCACCTGCTCAATGCGGGGCTCGGCGCCCACCACCGCCGCCAGCGCCGCCCAGCGGCCCTTGAAGCGCTCGCCTACCTCTTCCTCGTCCAGCTCGGTGATTTCGTCCACCTCGGCGTCGATCTTCGGCAGTTCTTCCTCGCGCAGCTGGATCTTGGCCAGGCGGGATTCATAGAAGATCGGCACCGTGGCGCCGTCCTTGACCGCCTGTTCCACGTCGTACACATGGATGTAGTCGCCGAACACCGCGCGGGTGTTCTTGTCCTCCAGCTCGATGGGCGTGCCGGTAAAGCCGACGAAGGCGGCGTTGGGCAGGGCGTCGCGCAGGTGCTTGGCGTAGCCGTACTGGTACTTGCCGGATTCGGTCAGCCGCGCTTTGAGGCCGTACTGGCTGCGGTGGGCTTCGTCGCTGATCACCAGCACATTGTCGCGCTCGCTCAGCGCCGGGTGCTGCTGCTCGCCGTCCAGCAAGGCAAACTTCTGGATCGTGGTAAAGATGATGCCGCCGGAGGCCCGCTCCGACAGCAGCCGGCGCAGTTCGTCGCGGCTGTCTGCCTGGACCGGCAACTGGCGCAGCAGCTGCCGCGCCTGGCTGAATGTCTTGAACAGCTGGCCGTCCAGGTCGTTGCGGTCGGTGACGATCACCAGGGTCGGGTTGCCCAGCTCCGGACTGCCGGCCAGCTTGGCGGCGAAGCAGCACATGGAGATGCTCTTGCCGGAACCCTGGGTATGCCACACGACACCGCCGCGGTTGCTGCCGGCCTTATGCGCCTCGATGGCTGTGCAGGTGGCCGCGCGCACGGCGAAGAACTGATGGTAGCCTGCGATCTTCTTGATCACCCTGCCGCGGTCTTCCTCGAAGATCACGAAGTGGCGCAGGTAGTCCAGCCAGTGCTCGCGGGTAAAGAGGCCGCGCACCAGCACTTCCAGTTCCAGCTTGCCGGTATCCTCGTCCCGCGCACCGCTGATACTGCGCCAGGGCAGGTAGCGTTCCTGATTGGCAGTGAGGGAACCCAGCCGCGCTTCCTGGCCGTCGGAGATCACCAGCGCCACATTGGGCGCGAAGAGGTCCGGGATCTGTTCCTTGTAGGTGCTGACCTGGTTGTAGGCGGCCCAGATATCCGTCTTCTCGTCGGCGGGGTTCTTGAGCTCGATGACCGCGAGCGGCAGGCCGTTGACGAACAGCACCATATCCGGCCGCCGCTTGCGGCTGCCCACCACGGTGAACTGGCGCACCACCAGCCAGTCGTTGTTCTCGGGATGATCGAAGTCCAGCAGGCGCACGAACACGCCTTCGGTCACTTCCTTGCCGACCACGTCCACGTTGACGCCGTCCACCAGCAGCCTGTGGAAGTCGCGGTTGGCCTGGGCCAGCACCGGTGCCTCGCAATTGGTGACGACGTGGAAGGCCTCTTCCCGAGCCACTTGCGGCAGGTAGCGGTTCAGGCGTTCGATGGCGGACTTCAGGCGCGGACGCAGGATTACCTGCTGCCAGTCGTCGCGCTCGGCGCCGCCGCTGTCCGGGGCTATGGCCTCGCCGGAGATCACCTGGTAGCCGAGGTCTTCGAACCAGATTTGGCAGAGGGTTTCGAGCTGGTCTTCTGTAATCATGCTTCGGCCTGACTGCTTTTTCTGCTTATTGCCCGTCCCGGATGCACGGCCGCACCAATTGCGAAAGTGGTCACAAACAATAACGGATTGGGACGGAATTGGCACCTGTTAGACCTTGTGATTTTTGCGCCATTCCGTGTAAGGGGCACCAGTATCCCGGGACGCGCCGCGCTCGAACTGATATCTTCTGGCTGCTGCGGGGTGTCAGGAGCTGAGCGGTATTGGAGCGCCTCGAGGACTTGGGATGATTCGGGGATGCCGAGGAAGGAGTAGAGGCAGTTATGGGACGGCGCGGTTGCCGCCCCTTGGCTCAATCTTTTTTCTTCTTTGAGTCGCCTTTATGAACCTTGAGGGCTTTACGGCGTTCCTCCGGGGTGTGCTCATCCAGCTCATCCAGCTCATCCGGGAAGGCTTCGGCGTCTGACTTGCGGATGGTCTCAGGGCCGCCCGAAAGTACGCCGCGCTCGTCGAAGTCAGTGGGACCCTGCTTGGCCATCTCGTCGGCTGTGGGCTGCAACTTCTTCCGCAGCCACTCCCTGAACTCTTCGGTCCCCGGTTCCGGGCGCTTGTCGTTCATGCCAAGTCCTTATAACAGAAGTCGCCACGGGCATCGTAAGAGAAGCCGGGCAGGCGATTTAAGTAGTGGTCGCGGACCTTCTCGTTAATGGGGTTCATTATCCGCACTTGGGTGGCACCTATCGCCTGGGCATAAGCCTCTGCGGACAAGGCTGTAAGCCTGGAGATCATACCGCTGAGTGGTGTGTTCTCCGGGCTGGCTTCTATGAAATCCAACCGCAGACGGCTACCGCCCCATGTGGGCCGGCCGAGAGAAAGACCGCACAGGAACATATTCCGGTACCAGACGGATAACTCAAAGCGCTTCGGGAAGGCCCACGCGTAGTCGGCGGACCCTTCCGACCAGCTCCACCAAGCCCGGCGGAAGGGGGAGGACTCCCAGCTCTTAACCTTGACCCTTGAACGGAAATCTATCCCGGCCAACTGGACGGACTTCTTCACGTTGATTACGTGTCCCCGGTTGTTGGCCATAAGCTCGGGGAAGGCGGAAAGCGCGGCGATACGTGAGTCCTCCCTGAGAACATCGTACTTATCTTCAGCCTTCCGGTGGGTAGCCGCTTTCAGCTTCATAGCCCCAAGTCCCTTTGTCTGATTTTTCGCCATTACAGCAAAGCGGGCTTTGGTAGTAAATAAGCAAGAAGACGAAACGAGCGCCACCTTTCGGATACGTGAATTCGATCATTAGCGACCCTGAATCCAGCAAGGCCACATACCCATGGTCAGAACAGGAGATAAATTGTAGTAATTCAAGCCTCTCCCATCTTCCCGTCATCAATCTCCGCAAGAAACGACTTGCAAGAATAGCCGGCAAAGCCGCTTTGCTCTCCTTCACGCAGCAAAGTACGAAGTGCTTCAAGCTTGGACTTGGCACCTTCAGACAATCGCTGGCCCAGCTCGGAGAACATTTTTTCGTGGAGAGGGGAGCAGTTTGCGTTTTTGTCAATCTGATGCAGTAGCTGAGCTCGGCAGGGGTGAGTTACTCGTCCCTGTCCCATTCCGCTTCATAACCGTTGCTGACGAAGTACCCGTTCAGGGAATGGAATATGTACTCGGCCCAGGCCTCGAACCCCTCCCGCTCCAGGACCGGCACACCCTTGCCGCCGTCATCGGTCATGACATCGAGCATCTTCCAGTAAAAGTCGGATAAGATTTCTGCCTCACGACTGTCTTTTACGCCGCGGTTTTCGAGGATAGCCCTGGCTTTCTCATCGCCCATTTTATCGGCGTAGCGGAGGAGAATGGCTTCTTCTTCCGGGTATTTGTATTCGATCATTAGCGACTCTGAATTGCGCTATATCCCATTCCCCCTGGCTGCAAACTCATTCGCCAGGCTTGCGGGCGTCAGGCGGGCTCCTGCTGACGCAGAAGCTCCCTGAGCCCGGGAACTTCCGGGCTGAAGGCTTTTTCCATGCGCGCGACCATTTCGCACAACCATTCGGCAATCAGCGGCCAGTTATCCGGATTGTAGCCATCCACTGGCGCTTCGATTTTTACGCGGCTGGATTTGCGATTATCCAGTCTTTCCCACTCCAGGGGTCCACCGAAACGCTGCTCCACCTCCCTTCTTCTGCAAGAGAGCATCAAAAATTGCTTTGTTTTCTTCTCGCTCGCTGCGGGATATGGCGAACTCCACTCGCATAAAATCCTTGCAGAACAGTACCGCATAGCGCACGCCGCTAAGGCCAGTGGCCGCGTTGAGCCAGTGATCCGTTGTGGCACTCACCCGGTCGTAGAGGTTGCAACTGCTGACCTGAACGGTTTCCAGAAACAGCTGCCAGAATTCCTTGCGATACTTCTTGACGCCCGCCTTAGCCAAAAAACCTGACTAACTTAGAATCGAGACATACTCGCCAATCACTTTTAAATCTATTGCTTGGTCTTCTGTCAATGTAATGTCCTTATACCCAAGAGCGCTGGTTTTTGGCCTCAATATAATCTTGGAATGGTTCCATCCATCATCCCCGGTATTTGTCTTCTCGCTATGATACACCTTCACTGTGTAATGTCCTCCCTGCTCAACATCCTGAATATCTCGATGTTGTACGAGTACAATCTTTCCTTCGCGAGAGCCACCAGGGCTGGCTCTAAAAAGGCACCATGAACCATTTGGGATGCGCCTGTTCATGGACTCGCCCAATACCTGCGCAACAAAATAACCATCTGCTATACGAATATGTTCCGGCAACTCAACCCAGTCAAAATCGCCTGCTGTCTGGTATTCACTGAAACTACCTGCGGCTATTTTGAGGTCATATACAGGGACAGAATTGATATACGGCTTTGCTTCCTGTGCTGGTAAGATACGGAGATTTAAACCAGGGTATTTTTCTTCCAGCGTTATTTGGCGAACTTGACAGACCTGATCGATTAACCTTGAAAAGTATTCGTTGGTCTCTTGGTCTGTACAAAATAGATAGCAGCCCTTTTGCCCGCGCGTCATCAGCGTTCGATATGTATTCTTAATAATGGCATCGGTAATTCTGGCTGCCTCCTCTGGCTTTTCCTTTAACAGTTTTTTGTAGCCCCTGATTGTTTTATCTCGACTATCCCGTTTTCCTGCATCGCTAATAACCTTGCCGTTGCGCACCACTAGATCAGGGCCGATAATCACACCGATATAATCTACCTCTAGACCCTGACAAGTATGAATACAACCAATTTCTCTCACTGATTCTGGGGAGATAATCCAGAGACTACCATCGGTCGACAGGTTCCATTGCGCTTCAAACCCATATTCCGGTATTTGGATATCCATTGCGGATTTATCTTTCTTGCTCGCCCACTTCCAGCAATACCCGGCAACTAGTCTAGCCTTATTATTGACGGCGTTTTTCTGAAATATTTCCTCACGCAATTTAACAGGTGAGTTAAACACCTTAAAATCGTAATCGATATCTTCGAGTGTTGTATTTGCCGTATCCCGTATCTGCAAAGTTGAATCAAGCCATGCAAGGTATCCATCAGAACCATTACAACGAAACTGGGACTTTAGCTCCATGTGGTGAATAGTCGCGCCCAGCTTACTTGACCAAGTTTCAATTTCCTCCAGGGAGCCAATGTCGTTTAAGGTTACACGCTGGTTTTCATCAAGAAAGAAAATTGCAAGTTTAGATGCATTAATAATCTCCTTGATCTGGTGTTCACCTTGATTGCCGTACAGACCTGACTTTTCATTTAATCGGTGAGCTTCATCAACAATCAGGGCGTCAAAAAAACTGGATTCAGTATCAATATAGGAACCAGATCCTTTGAACATATTATTGATTTTTGTTTTTGTCAGTGTGCCGGTCAATTTTGCAGCAAACACTGCACGCGGCGCTGCATTCTTGGAAACATACTGTGTGTTCATTTCTCGCTTGGTAAGCTCAACCAACAAATTGATGGCTACCACGGATTTTCCTGTGCCCGGCCCGCCCTCCACAATCAAAACCTGTTTTTTATTTTTTTGCGCCTTATGCGCCAAATCGATAGCTGCTTCATAAACCAGCTTCTGATCATCGATCATCAGGAATTCCTGATTGCCGCTTAACATAGAAGTAAGACTATCAGCCAACCCTTTGGAGGGTTTAATTCTGCCGTGCTCGATACGATACATGATGTTATCGCTATCGCCGTATTTGACATACTTCTTAAGAAATTCAGCGAGTTTTTTGGCATCTGAGGAAATGAAAATAGGTGCCTTGCTGGTGTGCGCAGTATAAAACGGGTCATTAATCGCAGAATCGGAAATCAGGTTATGCAGATAAGCGCAGGGCATTAACTTTATATCTTCTTGTCGAACGGTTTCATTGTAATCCTCTATCAGAGCCGCATAAGTCCATGCCTGATAGGAAGGGTGATTAGTTTCCCTTTCACCACCGGCCAAAAACGTTTTTACTATACCATCCTTGCTTGTTTTTTTTAATTCACTCCATTGTTTTAGCTCGATGATAATGGCAGTCTCGCGCTTTTCCTCATCCTTTCCTGTCAGAATAAAATCGATGCGTTTGCTGGTTAGAGGCAATACGTATTCAATCGAAACACCAGAGTCCTGCGGAATATCGGGGTCAATCAGAATCTTGAACATGTATTGCATGGAATTCTTCCATGAAAGTACTTCACTTTTAGATGGGCGCTTGAATAACTTCCTTTCAAATTCTGATAGGATGATATTTTCTATAGCGTTCGCACTGACATCCTCAATAAACTTCTTTTTGTTTCCACTGTATACCAACATGATTAATATTCCGTGTATTTCTTTGAGCTGCCTTTTACTTTATCCGCAGGGTACTTTATTTCATTTATAATAATTTTACTTTTAGCCGCTCCCAATAAATCAATACTCAACCTATCTGCTAACCTGAGCAAGTAAAGAAAAACATCCGCCACCTCCTCTTCAACTGCCTTGCGCTGCTCCTGTGTCAGATTTTTTGACTGTTCTTCCGTGAGCCACTGAAACAATTCCAGTAACTCACCAACTTCGCCTGCCAAAGCCATGGACAGGTTTTTGGGAGAATGAAATTGATCCCAGTCTCGGGCTTGGGCAAACTGACGGAGCTTTATTTTGATGTCGTCTAGATCATTCATTGCTTATCTCCACTTTAGAGTTCGGCTTTTTCATTAGCTGCCAATGCCAAAGCAAAGCAGTCATTGCGACTCGGCCGCCGGTAGCGTGAAATGAGCTCTATCGCATAAGTCATTGTGTCCGGGCTGAGTTCGCTGATGTGTAGGCCATGTTCGAGAAGATGTTGGTGCTCTTCTTCCAGCTCTTCGTAAAATAGGATATCCGGGATGGAGAATTGGTAGGGCAGCTGGAACATCAACTCAATCAGCTGCCCTTCTTCGAGGTCGATTAGGATATTCGCGTCACTGATCAGCAGCTGCATCGGTAACACCCAGCTTTCGCTCCTTGTGAAAGCTCGCCAGCGACATACCGATTAACTCCGCCGCTTTAGCCTCTCCGATATACCCCTCTCCCAGCGCCCGGTAAACCAATTGCTTGAACAGGTTGGTTTCCTCCGGCGGGTACGGAGCCCCGGGCTCTTCGGTCCGCCACCCCCGCCGGTTGAACGCCATGTAATACCGCTTTTGCAGGCTCTCGGGAATCACCCCGCATTGGCCCACACGTACCAGTATCGCCATCATGCTCATACCGAACTCATGTTTGAGCATCAACAGCTCACGGGGCTCAATGGCGCTGCGGCGCTCGCCCAAATGCTCCAGTAGGGCCTGCTTGGGCAGCAGAAAGGCGCCGGCAAAGTGATTACACGCCTTCTCTTCGTCCATATCGCTGCCGAGGCGGCCATTGAGCACCAGGTGACCCAGCTCGTGGGCGAGGGTAAAGCGCTGGCGATCCCCCGGCTGGTGTGTGGAAATCACAATCACAGGCGTGCTTCCAGTGGCGCCCGCCAGGCCATCAAACTTTTGGTTGACCTCGACATCCGTGGAAATAACCATGATGCCCTTGGACTCCAGGGTATCGATCATTTCGGGGATAGGATTCAGCCCCAATGCCCAGGCCGAACGCATCAGGGTCGCAATCTCCTCGATCTGCTCGGGTGAAGTGACCTTGCGCGGCAATTCTTCGGGAAGGCTAAATGAGGCGACCGGCTTGACCGAGTCCGGATAGAGATCCAGCAGCTCCGCCCACCGCTCGGCCTGATCCATAACGTCGCCATCAATCCGATCCAACAGCTTCTTAGGTGTGCTGGCATGTTTGCGATATTCGACGCCCTGTAAGTCGACCTTGAGCGGGCGAAAGAAGTACTCGGTGCGCACGCCCAGCGCCTTCGCCAGTTTCAGCAGGTTGCCCGAAGTGGGCATAGCCTCCCCATGCTCGTACTTCTTGATGGCATTGGCGGAGATTCCCACTTCGGCGGCCAGCGCACTCATGGATAGCCCCGCCGCTTTACGGGCGCGTACTAAGCGTTCAGCAAACACGTCCACCTCCAAACGAGACTATCGGTTGATACAGGTTTATAAATTTATCAATTTAATGAAAATTATAAACCTGATATCCACAGGTGTCGAGGTGGTTATCAAGCATCAATGGGGCAACTTTTCCGCCAAGGTCGGGCGCTTGCAACCGCCGGATTATCTGGGTCGATCTAAATGACCAATAGGTCAGGAGGATCGGCGTTGCCAATCTATGTAGAGTGAGGTCTTTTCAATTTGGAACGCAGTGCGTGCTGAATTGAGCGTAAATTTTATGCTCGCCGAGCATATATTTGCTCGACGAGCGCATATTCCGGGCGAAGCAGCTCAGGCGCGTTCATAAACCGCGCCCTTCTGCTCGCCAAGCTCACGGTGAGCCGGTGGGCGGACTGCATTACGAAGAACCGGAAGGCTGCAATTTGACCAGGTTGTTCAATACACCTTCCAATCCACCGTAAACGGATATCTTGTCGATACGCGCAGTCACCCGTTCCAGCGCTTCGAGCTCTTTCAATCGCATCAGAACCGGGTTGTTTTCCATCATCTTGGCGGTGTTATGCAGTGATCGCATCGCCTGGGTTTCCTCCCGGCGCTTGATCAGGTTGGCTTCGGATTCCTTTTGAGCTTCCACCACCTGATTGAGGATCTGCTTCATATCACCCGGCAGGATGATGTCTTTCACTCCAACGGTCACGATTTCGATGCCGTACTGGGCCAGCTTTTCGCGCACGTCCCGGGCGATGCCGAGGTTTAGGCTGTCTTTGTCTTCCAGCAGCGCGTCGAGGCTCTGTGTACCCACTGCCTCGCGCAGGCGCAGTTGGAGTTCCCGGTAGATGAACTCGGCATAGTTTCCCAGCTTCAATGCGGCCTTTTCGGGGTCCAGCACCTTGTAGCTGGCGCTCAGGTTGATGCGCAGGCTGACCCTGTCTTTGGTCAGGATTTCCTGGCCGCTGACTTCCACGGTCTGCAACCTGAGATCCACCAGCTGTACGCCGATGGAGCGGTTGCATTTCCAGAAGCCGTAGCTGCCGGGGCGCAGTTGCTGTTCCAGCTTGCCGTTGACGGTCAACAGGCCCAGGTGTTCGTCCGGTACCTCGACATAGTGGATCGCGGATATCGCTGTTGCGCTTTTACCCACTTTCGAGCCCCGGCCGAGCAAACTGACCAGCTTTTCGTCCAGGGTGTAATGCTCGCTGATGTCGATGATGTCGACGCGGACCTTCTCTACGCCTTTCCACACGGGCAGGAAGGTGCCCGGATTCAGGACATCCACCAGGTGTCCGTCGCGGTAGAGCAGGCCGACTTCGGTATCGCTCAACTCGTAGGATTCCAAATACGGAGTCAGCTTTTCGGCGTGTGTGTTGAGCAGAAATTTTGCGTTAGTGCGCTCGAACAGCACCTTGCTGATATCGTGGACCTCGACTCGGGTCTCGCCGGCCAGTCGCAGTATGCGATGGCGGCCCGGCTCGAGGACGCGGATAAAGCGGTTCCTGCGAAACAGGAATGCGCGTTCGTTGTCCGCTATATCTATACATTTCCAAATAATCATTGTACTTCTCCTTCTTAACTCCTCTCTCCTGCCTGCTTGCGCGGCAAGGACCCCCTCTCCCTAACCCTCTCCCCCAAGGGGGAGAGGGGACTGTTGCGGTGAGTTGCCATTCTCCTTCCTCGGGTTATTTATGTTGCTTCTGTGACAATCAAAGGTGAGGCTCACCCGGAAGCACGGAGGGCGACGGTTTGAACGGTGCTGGTCGCGCGGTCATTGGCGGAACCGGCCATTGTCAGAGGGAGCGGTTACAAGCCTGCCCCTCGTCTGCTGGCGAGTTCGGCTTAACCGAACGACGTGCAACGTTGCCCACCGCCGGCGTCTGTGCTTCCGGCGCTTCGAAACACCGAAGTGCTGTCTCCCCGGGAGGAAACAGCCCAACGGCACCTCTAAGCCATGGGCCTCTGACAGACGTCAAAAAGGGCCTAAACCCTGTGGGGACTCGAACCCCAGGCTTTCGCCTTTTCCAGATAGGTCGTGTGAAAGACGACTTACTTTGACAGGAGTCGAACCTGTGACCGGCCGATGGGTATCGGCTGCTCTACCCTACTGAGCTACAAAGTGGTGTTCAGGTGATTTTCCGGTAGGTACACGAGGGGCCAGAGGCCCTTGTGCCAGGCTGGCTTACGGAACCAGCTCCGCGAACCGGATAGTTTCCCTAAACTCTTTTACGGAAACCTCTAATAACTCGTTTCTTGTCACCCTCGCGAAGGTTGGGGTCCAGTGGCCACCTGTGGCCACGGGGCTTCTGGATTCCCGCCTTCGCGGGAATGACGATTTCTAGAGGTCCCTTACAATCACCTGCTTCCGGCAAATGATCTGTATTCTTACGTCGGCACATCCCCTGTGCGATCGATCATCCTTAATGCTTGCTAAAAGCCCCTACCCCGCTTGTGGGGGCGAGGGCTTCGATCGGCATCCCCTCTCCCCCAAGGAGGAGAGGGGACTGTTGGGGTGGATAGTTACGCTCCAAACGAGATCGCTTTCCTTTTTAAGCGCCACTTCAATGCCGGCGAGCTGGCGGATCACATCGATATTGGTCTTCAGGTGCAGGCTGGGTTCCAGGGTGGTGAATTGTCCTCCCTTGCCCAGCACCATCGGCAGCAGTATCTGGTCGGCCAAGTGCTCACCGACGGGCACGCCGGCTTCCAGGTACCGCTTTATCGCCCTGGCGGCACGTCCGGCGACCCGCTCCGCGCTGAGCTGCTTTTCACCCACTACTTCGACAACTTCGGTGATCTGCTCCGAGAAGAGCCGCAGCGACACGATGTTTCCCGGTCCGGCGGATTCCACTGTGCGCTGGTGAAGCGCCTCCTCCGGCCAGTGACATTTTTTGCGGATCTGCTTCAGTTCCCGCTCGGCGATATGCCCGGGTATCTGCGCAGACGTCACCACGGCTTCCGTGCCGAGAAGCGCACCGCGGCTGGTCAGGGCCAGGGGTTTCAGCTCCTGCACAGGGTGAATGCGCGCCCGCCACTGGCCACCGCCTGCCGGGTAGAAGCCATAGCGCTCCAGTTCGATTTCTGCCCGATAGCCCAACTGCGCCATCACCGGCAGAAAGGATTGCTCGATAAAGTCGAAACTGGGGGCATGGCCGTTGTGGGTACCGCCCTCCAGGCAGACTTCGCTGACGCCGTCGGACAGCAGCAGCGGCAGCAGGATCGTCTGGAACACGAGGCTGGTGCTGCCGGCGGAGCCTATGGCGAAGCGGTATTCGCCAGGCTGGACCCTGCCCGGCTTGAACATCACCTCGGTGGAGCCCAGCTCGTCGCCGGAGAACTCCGCGCCGCAGATGGCCTGGCCGGCGCGCAGGCACGCGAGGTGCTGGCGCAGCAGGCCCGGCTTGCTGCGGCCGGCGCGGATGTTTTTGATACGCACCGGTTTCTGCAGGCACATGGACAGCGTGAGCGATGTGCGGAAAATCTGTCCGCCGCCTTCTCCTTGTGATCCGTCGATGACCAACATCTTCCCGTCCCTTTTATCCTGTAATTGCTTAGCCCTCTTTCTGCTTCCGCGGCAGAGGAAAAATGCATGGGCCTCGATTGGCTCCCCCTCTCCCTAACCCTCTCCCCGAAAGGGGAGAGGGGACTGTTCGGGGGAGTAGTTACCCTTTTACGCAGACCACCTGCTTCAGGGTGTAGACGATTTCCACCAGGTCTTTCTGGGCCGCCATCACCTTTTCGATGGGTTTGTAGGCGGCCGGGGTTTCGTCGATTACGCCTTCGTCTTTTCGGCATTCCACATCGGCGGTCGCCTGCAGGTGCTCCTCCAGTGAGACCAGCTTCTTCGCCTTGGTGCGCGACATGACCCGTCCGGCGCCGTGGCTGCAGCTGCAGAAGCTTTCCGCATTGCCGAGCCCGCGGACGATAAAGGAGCGCGCGCCCATGCTGCCCGGGATGATGCCCATTTCCCCCTCGCGGGCACGCACCGCGCCCTTGCGGGTTATCAGCACGTCCTTGCCGTAGTGGTGCTCGCGGGACACATAGTTGTGGTGGCAGTTCACCGCCTCCATGCGCGCGTCGAAGTCCCTTCCCAGTGCGTCTTTCACGGCCTGGATCACGCGGGCCATCATCACTTCGCGGTTGATGCGCGCGAAGTTCTGCGCCCACTCCACCGCCTCGACGTACTGGTCGAAGTGCTCGGTACCTTCCGGGAGGTAGGCCAGATCGGAATCCGGCAGGTGTATATGCCAGCGCTCCATATCCCTTTTGGCCATCTCGATAAAATGTGTACCGATCCGGTTGCCCACACCGCGAGAGCCGCTGTGCAGCATCAGCCAGACGCTGCCGTGTTCGTCCAGGCACATCTCGATAAAGTGGTTGCCCGTTCCCAGGGTACCCAGGTGGTTGATGTTGTTGGTGTTCTTCAGCAGCGGGTGCTTTTCCTGCAGCACATCAAACTGCGCCGCCAGAGGCGCCCAGGCGTTCATCACATCGTCCGGCACATTGCTCCAGGCGCCCTTGTCACGACCGCCCCGGCGCCCCGCCGAGCGGCCGTGGGGTACCGCGCGCTCAATGGCCGAGCGCACTGCCGCCAGGTTGTCCGGCAGTTGCGATGCCTTGAGGCTGGTGCGCACCGCCATCATTCCACAGCCGATATCCACGCCGACGGCGGCCGGTATCACGGCGCCCAGCGTGGGTACCACGCTGCCGATGGTGGCGCCCTTGCCCAGGTGGACGTCGGGCATCGCGGCCACCCACTGGTGGATAAACGGCATGCGCGAGATGTTCTTCAGCTGCTCTTTGGCCTCAGCTTCGAAAGGCACCCCGACAGTCCAGGACTTGATGGGTACGCCGCCGTCCTGCATCACTTCGTACATTTGCTGAGTCATTGTTCTTTCCCTTGTTCAAATTCGCTTGCGGTGTTGTTCGCTTGAAACTTGTCCCCTGTATTGCCAGGAAGGTGCCAACTTTGCACAAGGTGCCGAAGAAATTTTTAAGTCTTTGATTTGAAAGGATTTATTTTTTGTTTTGGCAGATTTGATCGCGGCGTCGGGCACGCTGCGCCAACCTCTTGCCTATCTTTTCTGATAGCAAAATAATATATTTGATAACCATGAAAACAGTGGCCATCAGCATTCTCGGCACCACCATGGATCGGCGCGGCAAGGGGGACAAGCGCTGGGACAAGTGGCGGCCGACGGTTTCCATGTGCCAGCACGACGATCTGCTGATCGACCGGCTGGAGTTGCTGTTCGACAACCATTCCCAGAGCCTGGCGAACCAGGTGACGGAGGATATCGCCCGCGTCTCTCCGGAAACGGAAGTGGTCCACCACCGGGTGAACTTCAGGGATCCGTGGGATTTCGAGACGGTGTACAGCCAGCTGCTGGATTTCGCCCGCGGCTATCAGTTCAAGCCCAACCGGGAAAATTACCTGGTCCATATCACCACCGGCACACACGTCGCGCAGATCTGTCTCTACCTGCTGACAGAGGCGGGCTACCTGCCCGGCCAATTGCTGCAGACGGCGCCGGCCAGTCGGGACAGCAATCTGCCCGGGCAGTACCAGATCATCAACCTGGACCTCTCCAAGTACGACCAGATCGCCTCGCGCTTCCAGAAGGAGCACCAGGAAGGCACCGTCTACCTGAAGGGCGGTATCGAGACCAACAACGCGGCCTTCAACCGGATGATCGAGCAGCTGGAGAAAGTCTCCATCCGCTCCAACGCCCCGATCCTGATTACCGGCCCCACCGGTGCCGGCAAGACCCAATTGGCGCAACGGGTTTATGAACTGCGCAAGCAGCGCGGCAAGCTCGAGGGACGGCTGGTGGCCATCAACTGCGCCACCCTGAAGGGGGAGAACACCATGTCCGCGCTGTTCGGCCACAAGAAGGGCGCCTTTACCGGCGCCACGACCGATCGCGCGGGCCTGTTGAAGGAAGCCCACAAGGGGCTGCTGTTCCTCGATGAGATCGGCGAGCTGGGCCTGGACGAACAGGCGATGCTGTTGCGCGCGATCGAGGACAAGCGCTTTATCCCGTTCGGCTCCGACAGGGAGGCCAGCAGCGATTTCCAGTTGATTGCCGGCACCAACAAGGACCTGGCCCGGAAAGCCAGGGAGGGGACATTTCGCGCGGATTTGCTTGCCCGTATCGATCTTTGGACCTACGAGCTGCCGTCCCTCAAGGAGCGGATCGAGGACCTGGAGCCCAATATCGACTATGAGCTCGAGGCCTTCTCCAATAAGGCGGGGCACCTGGTCAGTTTCAACAAGGCTGCGCGGGAAAAATACCTGGCCTTCGGGCGCTCGCCGGAAGCCACCTGGTCAGCCAATTTCCGCGACCTCAACGCCAGTATCACCCGCATGGGGACACTGGCCGACGGGGGGCGGATCACCGTTGAAGTCGTCAGAGAGGAGATCAACCGGTTAAGGCGCAAGTGGCAGACGGCCTCGCCCAACGAAGAAAGTCCGAAGACTGCGATCGAAAGTGTTTTGGGAGCCGGCAGCAGCGAGGAGATGGATTACTACGACCAGCTGAAGCTGGCCGCTTTGATCGGGGTGTGCAGAAACTCCGGCTCGATGGCGGAGGCGGGAAGGAAGCTGTTCCACGTAAGCCGGCAGGCGAAGAAATCCAGCAATGATTCGCATCGAGTTAAGCAGTTGCTTGGCAAGCATGGGATTAGGTTTGAGGACCTGAAGGCCTAAGGGGGTAGCCGGGCTGTTATTAGGGGCCGCCACATGCCCATTGGTCTTCGCTCCTATTCCAATAGCTGCGGCCTGTATTCCCGCAACCAGCCATGCACCTGCTGCCACAGGGAATTGGCCATATTTACACAGGCCTCGCGCTCGGTGTCTGTCACCAGATCGCCGGAATAATCCGTCACATTGCGCTGTTTACGCAGGGCGTCCAGCTCGATCATGGTTTCGCTATCCAGGCCAATGGTCTTGGGCAGGCTCTGGATCATGGTCTGGTGGTGGCCCGGTTTGCTGGTGAGAGTGCGATAGCCGTTGGCCTGCAGGGCTGCATTGGCCAGTTGCATAATCGCCTTGTAGGCGATATCGAAGCGGTTCTCGTTGCTGAGTGAGGTTACCGCCGCATCGGCGAGACAGGTCTTGGCCGCCTGCAACAGCCGCTGGATGGCGAGCGGGTCCGGTATCACTTGCTCCAGACTGCGTTCGAGCA
This sequence comes from Microbulbifer sp. SE14, assembly GCF_059834885.1. Lineage (NCBI taxonomy): Bacteria > Pseudomonadati > Pseudomonadota > Gammaproteobacteria > Cellvibrionales > Microbulbiferaceae > Microbulbifer > Microbulbifer sp. SE14. Next base: position 50,586 of record NZ_JCBAJA010000020.1, read on the forward strand.
GGTTATCCAAGGTCATCCCTGTTCCCTATTACGTTGATCACCGGCTTTTCCAGTAACTCGCGCATGAAAGCCGATCTGGTTTTCAGATTATCCGACCACTCCCTGACACTGTAACACTTGGGGTTGATCTCCCGCGCCAGCAGCTCCTGGCTGGGATAGAGGGCGCGCACCACCTCGCCAAAGGCCACATCGCCGACCACACAGATATCGATATCGCTGTCGTTGCCCGCTTTGCCGCTGGCTACGGAACCGAACACGAAAGCGGCCTCTATCCTGTCCGCCAGCGGCAGCAGCGCCTCGGCCAGCACCTCTGCGATACCCGAGGTCTTGCGCAGTATGCCCACCAGTTCCTCGTAGATGGGGCAGTCGGTATTGGCAGCATACAGCAGCTGGTTGCCCTGCCTGCTGACGCTCAGGACCCCCGCCTCGGCCAGTTTTTTCAGCTCCTTGTTGATGGTGCCGGCCACGGTTCCGGTCAGGCGGGCGATTTCCCGTACGTGGTAGCGCCGCGCCGGGCTCAGGAGCAGCAGGCCCAGGACCTTGCGGCGGTACTCTTTGAACAGTATTTCGGCGAGTGCTGTGGCCATGGGCATTTCCGGTGTAGCTTTATTGGCTACAAATGTAGCTTTTTTGGCTACATTTCACCAGCCCAGGGAGTGGTGTAGAAGTGAGTTATGAGCCGCCATGTCCAAGCTATTCCCACCTATCAGCCCTGCGTCGCAACAATCTCACGGGCTCTTACTCGGATATCCGGCCTCGGCCCAGAAGGCACGCTTGCGCCAGTGCTGCTTCTGCAACTCGCGGATGAAGGCCTCGCCGTCGGCGAGACCGCGGTAATCGTCTATGTGCCCGTCCAGTCCGATCAGCTTGTGAAAGTAGCGCGCGCCGTGGTGGTAGGCCTTGCGGTAGCCGCGCTCGAGCAGGTCTGTCAGCAGGGCGCGGTAACAGACGGCGGCGGCCAGGGGCTGGCCCGCGGCCTCGAATCGGGCGGCCCACTGCTGCATGGTGCTGTAAAGGCGTGCCGGCAGCTTGTCCGCCCGTTCTACCGCGGTTTCGGCGGCCAGTGCGATATTGCCCAGGGCCAGCAATATTCCGATGCCATCGAGCGGGTCGTCGCAGTTCCTGGCCATGGTCTCCGCCTTCCCCTTTATGTCCTCGCGCTCCTGCTCGCCGGCAAGTTCCCAGTAGTGGCGCAGCGTGGTTTCTTTGGGGCGGTCCAGGAATGCCTGCAGGAAGTGATCTTTCAGCTCGTCGATGGCGCCCCGCTGCCGCAGCAGTTCGGCGCGCAGGCCGGACTGGCGGATGGGATCCTTTTGCAAGTTGGGGTGCTGCAGCCAGTGGTCCGCGCGTTCCAGTTCCTGGACTTCCAGTGCGAAGCGGACTATGCGCTCCAATTGCAGGTGGTTGGGCTCGGGGCTGATGATCAGTAGGCTTTTTTCATACAGGCCCATATCGCCCAGCGCCTCGGCCACGGAGCCTAGCCCCAGGCAGGCGTGAGACGCGGCGCGATTGTAGCCGCTTTCGGATGATTGACCGGTTTGCAGCGCCTTGCGCGCATCCTTCTCGAAGCGCCACGCCAGCTGCCGCAGTTCCTCGACGCTCAGCAGTTTGCGGCTGTGATTGATGATATTGTCCAGGCAGCCATAGTCGTTGTGATCGAAGAAATAGAGAATCTTCTCCACCCAGTTCAGGTGGTCCGGATTTGTTGTCCGCACCTGGGCGGCTGTGCCCAGCCACTGGTCCACCGCCTGGTGGAATACTTCCCCCAGGTCGCCACCCGAGTCGTCCACGCGATTCATCACCGGCTCGACGAGTTGCAGGAAGCGCTCGGTCAATTCCAGTGCCGCAGTCGCTTCCCGCTCCCGCATCAGGGTGTCGATATCCTCCAGCAGGCTGCGCAGGCGGCCGGCAAAGGCATAGCTTTGGCGGTAGTCGATAAATTCGTCTTCGCTGGCGATTTGCTCTATCCGCCGGGCCAGGCTCGCGGCAACAACATTGCCGCCTTCAGACTCAACGTCTGCAGACTCGATATGGGACTCGATGATTTCGTCGATATCGCGGTGGATGCCGTAGATTCTTTCCAGCAGGCGGGCCATGGCGGCGCGACCCAGGTTTTGCAGGGCGTTCTCAATTTCTATCATCGTGCTTCGGCGATAAACCGCTCCATCTGCGCTTCCAGCATTTCCATCGGCAATGCCCCGTTCGCCAACACCGCATCGTGAAACTCGCGCAAATCAAACTTATCCCCGAGCTCCTTCTCGGCTTTCTCGCGCAATTCGCGAATCTTGATCTCCCCCATCTTGTAAGACAGCGCCTGCCCCGGCCAGGAGATATAGCGGTCCACTTCCGCGCGCACGTTGGCCTGTGACAGGGAGGTGTTGTCGGAGAGGAAGTCCAGCGCCTGCTGGCGGGTCCAGCCCTGGGAGTGGATGCCGGTGTCGATCACCAGGCGGGCGGCGCGCCACATTTCGTAGCTGAGGCGGCCGAAGTGTTCGTAGGGGGTGGTGTAGATATCGTCCATCTCCACACCCAGGCGCTCGGAGTAGAGGGCCCAGCCCTCGCCGAAGGCGCTGAGGTAGAGGTTGCGGCGGAAGTCGGGGACTCCTTCCAGTTCCTGGCTGAGGGCGCCCTGCAAATGGTGGCCGGGGACGGCTTCGTGCAGGGTCAGGGCCGGCAGTTCGTACAGGGGGCGCTGGTCGAGGGCGTGGGTGTTGACCCAGTAGGCGCCGCCGCGGGTGCCGCCGATGGCGGCGGGGTTGTAGGAGGCGGTGGTGTAGTTGGGGGCGATTTCCTCCGGCACCGGCACCACGCCGTAGGGCAGGCGCGGCAGCACACCGAAGAATTCCGGCAGCTGGTAGTCGATTTTCTTGGCGATGTAGGAGGCTTCCTTGAGCAGGTCCTTCGGTGTCTTGGCGTAGAACTGGGGATCGGTGCGCAGGAATTCGGTGAATTCCTCGAAGCTGCCGTCGAAGCCGGACTCCTCTATCAGCTGGTCCATTTCGGCGCGGATGCGCTTCACCTCGCTGAGGCCTATCTTGTGGATTTCCGCCGGGTCCATATCCAGGGTGACGTAGGTCTTGATCGCGTGGCGGTAGTAGTCCTCGCCATCGGGCAGGTCTTCGGCGGCGAGGGTGTCGGTGGCGGCCTGCATATAGTCGCCCTCGAGGAAGTCGGCCAGCCTCGCGAAGGCGGGGATGGCGGACGCCTTGATCGCTCTCTGGCCCCTGGCGCGCAGGCGCTGCTGTTGCTTCTCGGAAATAGAGTCGGGCATGTTTTCGAAGGGCTGGTAGAGCTTGCTCTTCTTGGTGTCATCCTTGACCTGGGCGCGCACGGTCGGCGCCACCCCCTCGACGACGATCTTCGGCAGCACGAAGCCGTCCTTTATGCCCTTGCGCATATTGGCGATGTTCTCGTCGAAGTAGCGGCCGAAATCCTGGATGCGCGCTATGTAGTCCTCGTAGTCCTCAACCTTGGTCATGGCCAGGCCGTCGTTGGCCTCGAGGGCGGCGGCCCAGAAGCTGTAGAAGGTGTTGAAGGGGATGCGGTCGAGGAACAGCTGGTTGGACTCAGTGGAATTGCGCAGCACCCAGGTGAGCAGTTCCCGGTTGACGCGATCGGATTCGCTCAGCTGGTCTGCGTCTATCTGCTTCAGGCGGGCGAGGAATTCCTGCTCGGCCTTCAGGCGGCGGGCGCGGTCTTTGGGGGAGACGCCGGGCAGGCGGTCGTTGTAGTCGGGCACCCCCATGCGGCCGGCGGTGATGGGGTCTTCCCTGAGGCTGTATTGCCAGTGGTCGTCGATGATGCCTTGCAGTTGTTCGCTGGGGTCGGCAGCCCATGCGGCGGGGACCAGCAGGCAGGTGGCGATGGTGATTGATGTCAGGAACTTTAGGAGGCGTGACGCCATCTTTTGTCTCCGTGGTCGTGCTTCTTCTTTGTGGGCAACGATACCACGATGTGGCGGCGGTTGACTCCGAACAGCACCGCGTCACCCTTGGAACGGATACGCCCGAATCCGGCATCGTCTACGCCGCACGAAGTTCTCCCAGCGACTGCAGCCCAGCGTGACCTACAGGTCACGGGCAAACCAGAATTCGATGTCGCTGTCCGGAACTGATTGGATCAGGCGATCAAGCGCCCATTGCAGTGCTCTGCCGGAATGGCCATCTCCCATTCCAGCCTTCCAGACGAGAAAACGCGGGTCCAGGCCCGCGTTTCGATTCAAGTACTATGAAGTACTGAACCTGGATCAGGCACCCGTCGGCACCTCCCGCTCGCGCAGCTCGCGCCGCAGTATCTTGCCCACGGTGGATTTGGGCAGCTCCCTGTGCACTATCACGTGCTTGGGCACCTTGTAGGCGGTGAGCTCTTCGCGGCAGAAATCGATGATTGCCTGGCTGTCGATATCCTCCGACAGGACCACATGCGCACAGACGGCCTCCCCGGTCTTGTCGTCCGGGGCGCCGACCACGGCGGCCTCGACGATTTGCGGGTGGCGGCTGAGCACGTCCTCTATCTCGTTCGGATAGACGTTGAAGCCGGAGACGATGATCATGTCCTTCAGGCGGTCGACGATCCTGATGTTGCCGTTGGCCTGCACCAGGCCCATGTCGCCGGTGCGGAAGAAGCCGTTGTGCATGACCTTGGCGGTCTCCTCCGGGCGTTTCCAGTAGCCCTGCATCACCTGCGGGCCGCTGACGACCAGCTCGCCGACTTCACCCACCGGCATTTTATTGCCGTCTTCGTCCCAGGCTTCCACTGTGGTATCGAGTAGCGGTGCCCCGACGCTGCCGATTTCCTGTTTGTTGAAATGGTTCAGCGTGACCACTGGCGAGGTCTCGCTCAGGCCCCAACCCTCGGTCACCGCACAACCGGTTGTCGAATGCCACAGTTCGGCGGCGGCGCTGGTGAGGGCGGCACCGCCGGAAAAGGTCACTTTCAGGCGGGAGAAGTCCAGCGCGCGGAATCCCGGGTGCTGGCAGAGGCCGACAAACAGGGTGTTGATGCCGGAGAGGCCGGTGAATTTGAACGGCTTGATGGCCTCGACAAAGCCGTCCAGGTCGCGCGGGTTGGGAATCAGGATGTTCATGGCGCCGAAGCCAAACAGCGTAAGCATGTTCGCGGTAAAGGCGTAAATATGATAGAGCGGCAGCGGGCAGACAAAACTCTCCCCGCCCTCTTCGCAGTGCCGTTCGATTCGATGGTGCATCTGCGCGGCGTTGGCCAGGATATTGGCGTGGCTCAGGCAGGCGCCCTTGGCGACACCGGTGGTGCCGCCGGTGTACTGCAATACGGCGATATCGTCGCGACCGGCCGTCACGGGCTGCAGTTCCGGCAGCTCGGCGCCGCGCTCCATAGCGCTGGTGAAATCGTGGTAGTCGTGGGTGTTTTCCGCCGGCGGTGCAATCAGGTCCGTAGGGCCGGTCACCAGCACATGTTCTATGTCGGTATCGGCTTCGATGGATTTCAGCCGCTCCAGTGCGTCGGCAAAAATTACCAGCGCCTTGATGCCCGCGTCGCTGAACTGGTGGCGCATTTCCCGCGACGTATACAGCGGGTTGGTATTGACCACGATCAGGCCGGCACGCAGGGCCGCATAGGCGGCTATCGGGTACTGGATCAGGTTCGGCAGCTGGATGGCGATGCGATCGCCCTGTTGCAGGCCGCACTCGTGCTGCAGCCATCTGGCCAGGTTGCGGGATTTCTCGTCCAGCTCGGCAAAGGTCAGTGTCTGACCCAGACAGTGGTAGGCCGGCCTGTCGGCAAACTTGCGCAAGCTGTGCTCGATAAATTCTGCCGCATTGCCGAATTGCTGATTCAGTCTGTTCTCGCTCATTGTCTCTCTCTCGCGATGCTGCGTTCCCGCGCGCTCTCCTTCGGGGGAGAGCCAATGGGATAGGGGCGTCTGTGGGCGCCCGCGTTCATTGTTTTATTTTAGTTGTGAAGGAAAGAAAGAATTCTCTGCCTTCCACCTTATTAGTAAAAGCCGATCAAGGTTTAACGATATTAAACCAGAAGGGGAATTCCTCCATCATCTGCAGCAGTTGTACAAATGCCTGCTGATCGCCCTGCATTTTCAGCGCGCCGGATTGCACCAGCTGCGGGAAGGTCTTCCGCTTGGTTATCAGCAGGTTCAGGTCGCCGCGGTCAATGGCCACGGTGACGTCCGCGTCCTCGCTCTGCACACCGGCGATATTGTTCAGGTGCGAATTTTCCAGTTCCAGCAGGAAGGTCTCGTTCCGGTCCGGCAGCACAAAGTTGATGGACAGGTCCACGCCCTCGGCCTTGTCCGCATTCAGCCGCACACCGAAGAAATCGAATAGCAGTTCGGTGCTCATGGCACTGATCAGGTCCGGCCCCGCACGCGTGGCCAGTTTGCTCTCGGGCGGTCCGTTGCGCAGTTCATAGGCGCCCACCAGGTAGGTGTTGCGCCAGCCAGTGTTCTCCGCCTGGTAGCCCAGCTGTTCGAAGATATCCGCCTGCAGATTGCGGGCGTCTGCGTTGTCCGGCTCGGCGAACACCAGGTGGTTGAGCATCTGCGCCGCCCAGCGGTAGTCGCCCTCGTCGTAGGCCTTGCGCGCCCGCTCCAGCACGGCCCCGGCGCCGCCCATCGCCTCGACATAACGCGGCGCGGAATCCTCCGGGCTGAGTGGGTTCAGGTTGGCAGGGTTGACGTCGAAGTAGCCCAGGTACTTGTTCAGGATGCCCTTGGCATTGTGCTTGTAGGAGCCGTGGTAGCCGCGGTTGTACCACTCGTGGGCAAGGCTGTCCGGCACTTCGATCGCATCCTGGATCTCATTGATGGTCACACCCTTGTTGGCGAGATTCAGGGTCTGGTCGTGCAGGTAGCCGTAGAGATCACGCTGCTTCTTCAGCACTTCCAGCAGGTAGTCGTTGCCCCAGCGCGGCCAGTTGTGGGAGGCGAACAGTACCTCGGCATCCTGGGCGTAGCCGTGGATCAGCCGGTTGATATATTTGCTCCAGCCCTGGGCGTCGCGGATCTGTGCGCCGCGCAGGGTGTAGACGTTGTGCAGGGTACCGGTCACGTTTTCCGCGGCCCACAGCGCCTTGAACTGCGGGAACCAGGTGTTCATCTCCGCCGGGGACTCGGTGTCGGGGGTGTTCTGGAACCGCATCTCGATGCCGTCGATCACCAGGGTTTCCTCGTCCTCCTCGATGGTGCGCGTCGGCGCAATCAGGCCGATCACTCCCAGCGAGGCGCCCTTGCCGATGGCGGAATCCACCTGCCCCTTGGGGCTCTTTTCCAGCATGGTGCCGTACTGGAAGCTGCCGCGGCGCAGCATGGCGTTGCCGGCGAGGACATTTTCCTTCACTGCGTGCTCCATAAAGCCCCGCGGGGCAATGACCTGCACCTTGCCGCTGTCCACGTCTTCCTGGCTGACGATGCCCTTGACGCCGCCGAAGTGGTCCACATGGGCGTGGCTGTAGACCACCGCGTGCACCGGGCGCTCGCCGAGGGTTTTGGTGACCAGTTCGAAGGCGGCTTTCGCCGGCGCCGGGGTCAGCAGCGGATCGAAGACGATCCAGCCGGTGTCACCGGCGACGAAGGTGATATTGGCCAGGTCGTAACCGCGCACCTGGTAGATGCGATCGGTCACCTTGTACAGGCCGTAGTGCATATTCAGCTTGGCCTGGCGCTCCAGACTGGGGTTGATGGTGTCATGTGACTGATCACCACTGAGGAAGTCATACTGGTCCAGGCTCCAGACCAGTTGGCCCTGCGCGTCGCGGATCTCTACCGATTCCGGGCGTTCGATCAGCCCTTTCTCGGCCAGTTCGAAATCGCGCCTGTCGGCAAACGGCAGGCTGTCGCGCACCGACTTTTGATAGGCCCGGGTGGCCGGACTCGCATCCTTTTGTTGCGCCACCGTATCAGCACTGTGGACCAGGGCCGAAGCCGCCATCAAAGCGCCCAGACCGACGGACGCAACCAATACTTTTAGCATTCTGTTCTCTCTTTATCGTTTTGCCTGGCCCAAAACATCTGCGAGAGCCGAAGCGCAGCGCAATAGCCTTTGGACCCAGTGTTTACTGGCTCTTACATTACACAGGTGACCGGGAATGACTATTGCAGTACACGCCAATCTATTGTTCTCCCGCGCAAATCGAGTAGAATGCCAACTGATCAATTTTTGTACCCTTTGTGGCTATTGGTACGAAGATAACGCAACAGTAGGAAAAACAAAGTGGAACGCGATTACATTGCATTGAGCGGCTGGTTGATTCCCGTTTCCAAAGCCATGCGCGCCAACCATATCGACGTGCAGGAGGCACTCAATGCGTGTGGCATTACCGAGGAGTACCTGGAGGACCAGGAGTCCCGTATCGCCGTGTCCAAACTCAACTTGCTGATGGAGTACTGCAACGCCCGCATGCCGCAAAAGGATTTCAGTATCCAGGTGGCGGAGCACTTCCACCCGGGCATGTTCCACGCCCTCGGCTACGCGATGATGTCATCGGCAACGCTGAAGGACAGCCTGGAGCGCATCGTGCGCTACAAACGCATAGTGTCCGACGCCTGTCGGGTGGCGATATCGGAAGGCCCCGGCGGGCTCGAGTTCCGCATGAGCCCCCTCTACCACGAGGACAGCGGCAAGCCGACGCTCGGCCCCCGGCAGATTGAGAGCTTTCTCGCCACGCTGCTGAAATTCGGCCGCGAAGCGGTGGACGCCGACCTGCGACCGCTGGCGGTCTGCTTTCAGGCACCGGCGCCGGAACAGGGCAGCGGTTATCTACAGGACTTCTTCAAATGCGAGCTCCGCTTCAATGCGGAACACAACGCGCTGCTGTTCGATCGGGCACAGGCGTCGAAGAAACTGCTGGCGCACAACCTGGTCCTGACCCAGAGCCACGAAAAGATCCTTGATGAGTACCTGTCGCGCATCGACAAAAACGATCTGGCCAACCTGGTCAAATGTAAAATCTACGAGCGGCTGCCACTCGGCACACCGACACAGACAGAGGTTGCCGAGAGCCTGGGCATGAGCCTGCGCAATCTGCAGCGCAAGCTCAACGAGCAGGGCACCAGCTACAAGGAAATTCTCGAACACACGCGCAAACAGCTGGCACTGGAATATATCGACCAGGCGCACCTGTCGCTGGGCGAGATCGGTTACCTGGTGGGCTTTGCGTCGGTGGCCAATTTCAACCGGGCGTTCAAGCGCTGGACCGGGTGCACGCCGGGGGAATTCCGCACGGCGCACGCCGCCAGCGCCTGACGGCTTATTGCCCGGGCACCGGCATCGCCTTTCAGAAGCTGTAGCCAACGCGAAACGCGGCGGCCCATACCCACCCGTCGTCAAAGTCGGTCTGCAGCCGGTTGGCAGTGTCGCCAAGTTCGCCGTAGGTCAAGGCCCCGGTGAAGGTGAACTTGCCGCAGTCGTAGCTCAACGCGGCCGTGCCCATTGTCCGCCCGTCGTAAGGGCCGAGGGTCGTCATGGTGCCGCCCACCGAGGGTTCGTAGACGACGAAGAAGGAACCACCGACCTGGGTGCTCAACCGGCGCCCTATTCCCAGAGTGTAGGTCCACCAGTCTTCCTCGTAGTCAACGACCGGCCGTCCGGTGAGCCCTTCGAAGAGCGGCGGCGCAATAATGTAGTCAGCCCAGTTCATCCATCGGACCGAACCGAAGACCAGGGTTTTCGGGATGATTCCCCTTTGGAACTCAAGTGAGGCCGACTGCGGCGTGTCGATGCTGAAACTGCTTTCCAATGCGCCCGTCAGAACCGAACTCGGTCGCGTCGACATTGTGGTCAATGCCGGAGAAATAGCTGAGCGCGATCCGCTGCATCTTCTCCGGCCGGGTGTAGGCGGCACCGATCAGGTAGCCACCACCCCAGTCCCGATCGACATTGGCCACATAGTCCGCAAGGAAAGGTACCGCAGCCCCGGGATCTATGCGCTCGGCGCGCAGACCGGCGTAAACCTTGCCCATCGGTGCTACGTCGTAAGCCAGTACAGTAGTGAGCTGATAAGAGCGCAACTCACCGGTGGTGCCGTCATAAGACAGTGTAGTCGACGGAAAGGAGCCTTGTCTGTAGCGGGTATCCACTCCCTGCGGCTGGTCGAGCACCACCACATAAGACAGCTGCCCGTTGATCTCGCTCTTCAGGGCGGCGAAAACACTCGTGTGCGCGTCCAATGGGTCGCCGGTATTTCCCTCCAGCGGGCGCGGCCCCGAGGATGTGGGGAAAACGGCACCCTCCCCAGCCTGGTGGGGGCTGACATAAAGAACGCCCAGCTCGCCATAGGTCCCCTTCTCGTAGAGGAGCCGGACGATTTGCGGAACAGCGCGTTCGAGCGCGGCACCCCACCCGGTTTCGGCTAGCCCCATAAAAACGGCCGCTAGCAATACCAACAGCCGGCCGCACCGGGGTACAGCCAGCGCGCGCCAGATCCCAGCGGCGGGGTCGCAGCTCCCTGGTTTTTCCGCTATCACTGGCATTGTCCTGTCTCCCCGAAACCTTGGCACCGCACCCCTGCGATTGCTCAGGCTCAACAAAATATAAACCATAGCCGCCCTGGCATCTCGAGCAGGTCGCTGGAAGGATGGGAGGGAACCCCATGACATACATCCGTATACCCTTTTCACGCAACAAAAAAGACGCCCCTGCATCGACAGGAGGCGCCCCCAGTGAAGACCAACAAGGCCTGAGAGAAAAGTGTCGGGGAATCAGTGCTGCGCCGGCTCCGCCACTTCGCCGGCGACGGCACTGTCTGCGCAGAGAATCATATCGGCCGCCTTTTCCGCAATGGCGATGGTGGGGGCGTTGGTATTGCCGCTGACGAGCTTCGGCATGATGGATGCGTCCACCACGCGCAGCCCCTTCAGGCCGTGCACCCTGAGCGCCGGATCCACAACGGCCATATCGTCCACCCCCATCTTGCAGGTGCCCACCGGGTGGTAGACCAGCCCCACCTTGTCCTGCGCTTTCTGGAATATCTCCTCGTCGGACTGGCTGTCGACGCCCGGGTAAATCTCCTCGGCCCGGTATTCGTCGAAGGCCGGCGCAGCGAGAATTTTGCGCGCCTGGCGGATGCCGTCGACCAGTACCTGGCGGTCCTGTGGGTGGTCGAAGAAGTTGTAGTCGATCTCCGGCGCGGCGAAGGGATCCGCGGAGCGCACCAGCACGGTGCCGGTGCTCTCCGGGCGCAGCACGCACACATGCACCGAGTAGCCGGGTTTCGACATCAGCTGCAGGTCGCGGCCGTGGTCGTCGAACAACAGCGGCAGCATGTGGAACTGTACATCCGGCCGCTCCACCTTGTCGGAAGAGCGGACAAAGCCGCCCACCTCGGTGATCGACTTGGCCAGCTTGCCCTTTCTGGTGAGGAAATATTTCACCACTTCCGGCACCATCTTCAGCACGCCGCCGATGGTCGCGGTAAAGCCGTTGTTGATCTTGCTGCGCACCAGCACACAGGCGTCCACATGTTCCTGCAGATTCTTGCCCACACCCGGCAGGTGGTGCAGACAATCGATACCGACAGTTTGCAGGTGTTCGCGGTCACCGATGCCGGAGAGCTGCAGCAGCTGCGGTGAGTTGATGGCGCCGCCGCTGAGGATAATCTCCCGGGTCGCCTCCAGTTTCAGGTCGCTGCCTTTGTGTCGCAGCTCCACCGCCACGGCGCGGCCCCCTTCCAGCACTACCCTTGTCACCTGCGCCTCGGTCAGTACCGTCAGGTTGTCGCGCTCCATCGCCGGCTTCAGGTAGGCGGCGGCGGCACCGAAGCGACGGCCATCCTTGATATTCAGGTGGTAGTAGCCCACACCCTCCTGGTCGGCGCCGTTGAAGTCGTCCGTATAGTTGAATCCGGCCTGCTGCGCCGCTTCGACAAACGCCTGCGACATGGGGTATTCCGCGGTGTCCGGCGCGCTGATATGCAGGTTGCCGCCCCTGCCGTGATACTCGCTGCCAGCGAGCTTTTCGTGGTGCTCGGATTTCTTGAAGTACGGCAGCATGTCGCGGTAGGACCAACCCTTATTGCCCAGCGATTCCCACTCGTCGTAGTCCTCTTTCTGCCCGCGCACGTAGAGCATGGCGTTGACCGCCGAGCTGCCGCCCAGGGTTTTTCCGCGTGGGGTAAAGGCCGGCTCACCGCCGCGCAACTTCGGGTCCGGCTTGGCCTCGTAGGCCCAGTTGTATTTCTTTGAATACATGAAATAGGCGAAGGCGCCGGGGATGCCGATCATCGGCGAGCGGTCGGCGGGACCAGCCTCCAGCACACAGACGCTGTACCTGCCGTCGGCGGACAGGCGGTTGGCCAGCACACAGCCCGCGGAGCCGGCGCCGACGACGATGTAATCGAATTTTGTTTTCATTATTTTATCTCCTGTTCCTGGCCGCAGGATGGGCAAAGGAGCGCAGCGACCTGCCCATCTTCCACAGCATCGATGGGCACGCTTCGCTTTGCCCATCCTACAAAACTACAAAACTTCCGCGGCAACCGCTTTCTCGTGCACAGGTTTGTACACCGACTTCTCCGGCGCCGCCAGGCCGGCACCGTTGCCGGCACCGATTCGCAGCAGCCAGGCGATCGCCGGCACCAGCACCAGCGCTCCGAGCATGTTCCAGACAAACATAAAGGTCAGCAGCAGGCCCATATCCGCCTGGAACTTGATCGGCGAGAAGACCCAGGTGGCCACGCCGATGGCCAGGGTGATGCCGGTAAAGGCCACTGCCTTGCCGGTCTGGTTCAGGGTGGCGGCGTAGGCCTCGGGCAGTGACTTGCCCTCGGCCAGCGCTTCGCGCAGCTTGCTGAAGATATAAATACCATAGTCGACGCCGATACCCACGCCCAGCGCAATCACCGGCAGGGTCGCCACCTTGACACCGATTCCCATCAGCACCATCAGCGCCTGGCCGAGGATCGAGGTCAGCATCAGCGGCAGCACCACGGCGAGGACGATGCGCGGGGAACGGAAGGTCAGCAGGCAGAGTGCGATCACGACGCCGTAGACCCACACCAGCATTTTCAGCTGCGCTTTATCGATCACGCTGTTGGTGGCCGCCTCGATACCGGCGTTGCCGGCCGCCATCAGGAACTCCACCGATTCCGGCGCGAAGTCTTCATTGAAATCGCGCACGGTGGCGACCACACGGTCCAGGGTTTCCGCCTTGTGGTCGTTCAGGAATACCAGCACCGGCGCCATGCTGCAATCGGCGTTGATCAGTCCCGGCGGCGCCTTGGCCACCGACTGGTTGGTGACGAACTGGTTGCGATTCAGGCCGTACCATTTCAGTGAGCCCTCGTTCATGCCAAAGTTGCCGAACTTGGACACGTCCGCCACGGAGCTGACCTGCTGTACGCCGCGGACATTTTTCAGGTGCGCGGACAGCTGGTCCATCCACACCAAATTTTCGTAGGCGATGCACTCTCCCGCTTCGGTCCTGGCCATGACCACGAACACGTCGGTGCTGGTGCTGTAGTTCTCCACCAGGTAGGCGTTGTCCTTGTTGTAGCGGGAATCCGGGCGCAGTTCCGGCGCACCTGCATCGAGATCCCCGATCTTCATGTACTGCGAGAACCAGGCGCCGGTGCCGAACAGCACCAGGGCGATCGCCAGCGTCGCCTTGGCCCGGTGCGGCTGCGCAAAACCGGCGAACAGCCGCTGCACCAGCGGCGCCCTGTCCAGGCGCTCGCGGGCGTGACGCACGCCACCCGCGGATGCGCCGATATAGCTGGCGATGATCGGCAGCGCCACCAGGTTGGTGACGATGATCACCGCCACGCCGATACTGGCGGCGATGGCCAGTTCGCGGATCACGCCGATATCGATCACCATCAGGGTGGTAAAGCCGATGGCGTCACTCACCAGCGCGGTGATACCGGCCAGGTACAGGGAGCGGAACGCCAGTTTGGCCGCGCTCAGTTTGTCGGCGCCGTGCACCGCATTGTGCATGGTGGCGCTGATGATCTGCACCCCGTGGCTGACGCCGATCGCGAATACCAGGAAGGGCACCAGCATCGAGTAGGGGTTGATGCCGTAGCCGAGCAGGTTCAGCACGCCCAGCTGTGCAAACACCGCGAAGATGGAGCAGGCCAGCACCGCCAGGGTGCTGCGCAGACAGCGGGAATAGCTCCACAGCAGCGCGAAGGTAATCAGTACCGCCAGGCCGAAGAACATGACCACCTGCACGGCGCCCTCGATCAGGTCACCGATGACCTTGGCGAAGCCGACGATACGGATACTGATATCGTCGCTGCTGTATTTGTCGCGGACATTCTGTTCCAGGTAGTCGGACAATTCGCGGTAGTCCAGCGGCTTGCCGGTCTCCGGGTTCACATCCTGCAACGGAGCCAGGATCACCGCGGATTGGAAGTCGTTACCGACCAGCACGCCCACCTGGCCGGACTTGAAGACGTTTTCCTTCAGCCGCTGGACCATTTTCGGCGAGCCATCGTAGCCGTTCGGAATCACCGCGCCGCCGACAAAGCCGTCCTCGGTGACCTCCTGCCAGCGCACATTCGGGGTCCACAGGGATTTGAGGCCGTCGCGGCTGACGCCGGGCACATAGAAGACTTCGTCGGTGACCTGCTGCAGGACCTGCTGGAAATCGGCGTTGAAGATATCGCCGTCTTTGCTCTCGACGACGATACGCACCACATTGCCGAGATCCGCCAGCTCCCTGCGGTAGTCCATGTAGTTGTTGATGAATTCGTGGTTGCCCGGAATCATCTTGGTAAAGCTGGCCTCCGGGCGCACCTGCAGTCCCTGCCAGGTCAGGAAGGACAGCATCCCCACCAGTACCGCCAGCACCAGTGGGCGCTTGCCGAATATCAGGCGCTCGAAAAACTGTTCCAGCCCGGACGGATTCTTTGGATTATTCTGCATCGCCCTGCACCTCACTCTTGTTCCAGGCGGTTACCCCGAACTGACCCGTCAGGATCAGCTGCTCGCCGTCGACCGCGACCGCAGACAGCGCGGCACCGGACGGATGTTTGCCCAGTTTGACGGCGCCGGGGTCGCCGATCGGGAAATGCACCACCAGGCCACCGTGGCCGACCAGGTAGACGTCGCCACTGTCGGTGGCAATGCCGCCGAGCAGGCTGGCGCCGGCGTCTATGCGTTGGCGAACCCAGCTGGCGCCGGCGTCGCGTGAAATCAGCACATTGCCCTGCAGGCCGAAGGCCACCAGGTTTTCACCGCCGCCCTGCACGGCAATGCCGAACAGGCTGCCGCCGTAGGGCAGTTCCATCCGCGCCCAGCTGTCGCCGCCATCGCGGGAGACAAAGCCGAGACCGCTCTCGCCGACGATGTAGAGGTCGTCGCCGGCGCCGCGCACGATCGCGTTCAGGTGAAAGCGGTCGGGGTTGTCGAGACGATCGCTCAGCAGCTGCCAGCTGTCGCCGCCGTCGCTGCTTTTCAGGAAGGTGCCGTAGGCACCGACGGCAAACAGGTCGTCACCGAGCGCGGCGATATCCAGCAGCGGCCGGTTGGGCCCCTTGTCCAGTTCGGCACGGGCGTCCTCCAGGGTGAACTGCAGATCTTCCAGTTGATATTCCAGCTCGCCGATATCCGCATCCTCGGCCGGGTTATCGACCTGCCGCTGCAGCCGTTCGCGCTTTTGTTCCAGCGCCGCAATCTGCAGGCGTGTCAGCTGGTAGCCGTCGAAGATCTTCTGCCAGTCGCCAGCGGCGGCGCGGCGCAGGATGGCAGCATCGTGGCCGACCGCATAGGCGCGGCCGTCCGCCAGCACTGCCAGCGCCGTGAGGGCGACACTGACCGGCGAATCGAACTGCTGCCACTGACCGGATGGTCGCCACTGCAGCAGGGTGCCGCGCTCGCCGGAAACCAGGTAGCGGTCGCCGGCTGCGGCGAGATCCATCATCACGCCGGAAGCGGCGCTATCGCTGTGCAGGGCGGGTGTCTGGAGGAGTTCCACCGCGGCACTGGCGGGGCCGGATGCCGCCATCAGCGGGGGCAGGAGAAATCGGGCAAGTCTCATATCAGTGCTACATCGGGATTATTATTAGGTCGTCGGATTATCCGGCAGCCTGCAGGCGCACCGATATGTCAGACGCGCCAAATCATTGTCATTGCTTCCCGGATCCCGGCCCGACCCCGACAGCGCCTCTCCCAGCCTAATCCGGCCATCCGGCGCGGGATGATAAAAAGTTGGCGCACTCCGCCTATCAAACGGCATCTTCCCGCCGCGGCTTCTACGGTAGAGTTTTCAGTGGCATGAATGGGAGAAGAGCCAATGCATACAAAAATAAAGTTGCCCCTTTATAAGAAAACCCTGCTCGCCGCGCTGATCGGCGGCGCAGTTTCACAGGCCCAGGCGGCCGACTTTTACTTCGGAGAAAACGAAGATATCGCGCTGCGCATCACCTCGCAGCTCGACGTCGGCGCAAGCTGGCGCCTGGAAGACGCGGACCCGCGCTTTATCGGCAGCCCCAACGGCGGTGCCGGCCACGCCACCACCTCTGACGACGGCAACCTGAACTTCGAGCAGGGCGAGACCTTCTCGAAAATCGTCAAGGGCGTGCATGATATCGAGCTGTCGAACGACAACTTCGGTGTCTTCATGCGCGTCAAATACTGGTACGACAAGGAGCTCGAGGACGAGAACCGCCCCCACGGCAACAATGCCAACAGCTATGACGCCGGTGCACCACTGTCCGACGAGGGCTTTTCCGATTTCGCCAAGTTCTCCGGTGCTGAAGTGCTGGACGCCTACACCTATCTCGATAGCGAAGTGGCGGAAATGCCCATCAGCCTGCGCCTCGGCCGCCAGGTGGTGAGCTGGGGTGAAAGCACCTTTATCCAGGGCGGCATCAATGCCATCAACCCGCTGGACGTCAGCGCCTTCCGCCGCCCCGGGGCGGAGCTGAAAGAGGGCCTGCTGCCGGTAGGCATGGCCTACTTCAACGTCGGCGTGACCGAGAACCTCAGCCTCGAGGGCTTCTACCAGTACGAGTGGGAGAAGACGCAGATCGAGGGCTGCGGCACTTATTTCTCCACCGCCGACACGGCCGCCGACGGCTGCAACCGCGTCACCCTGCAGTTGCCCGACCAGGCGGCGGTCGCCCAGGGATTCTTCGTCGGGCGCGACGCGGATATCGAGCCGGATGACGGCGGCCAGTACGGCCTCGCCGCGCGCTACTACGCCGCGGCACTGAACGATACCGAGTTTGGCGCCTACTATATGAATATCCACTCGCGCACGCCCTATGTCAGTGGCGTCCGCTCGGCAATCCCCGATAGCGTCGGCCAGGTCTTCATCCCGTCGGCTCTCGATCCGACCAGAGGCCAGTTGTCGGCGGCCAACCCCGGTTACCTGGTCAGCTTCCCGGAAGACCTGAAGATCTATGGCTTGAGCTTCGCCACCAATGTGGGCGGCGTGGCCCTGTCCGGCGAGCTGTCGTACAAGCCGGACACGCCGGTGCAGATCAACGGCAATGAAATTATTTACGGCGTGGTGACCGAGAGCCCCCTGTTTGCCTTCAGCAGCCGCGTGGCAGATGTGGGTGACGGCCAGGTGGCACCGGGCTACGACACCTTCGACCAGACCCAGTTGCAGGTTACCGCGATCAAGTTCTTCGAGCGCGTACTGGGTGCCTCGCGCCTGACCCTGATCGGCGAGGCCGGCGTGTCCCTGCTAGACGGCGTGGAGGATTCCGACCAGCGCTACGGCCGCAACCCCGTATTCGGCCTCGGCGACTTCGACCTGGGCAACGGCATCAACTGCCGCAACCTGGTGGCCGCGGGCCAGATCGCCGGCGACTGCCGCAGCGACGGCTATGTCACCGACAGCGCCTGGGGTTACCGCGCCCGCGCCGCATTGGAGTACCCGAACGTCTTTGCCGGCGTGTCCCTGAACCCGACGCTGGCCTGGTCCCACGACGTATCCGGCTATTCCGCCGAGCCCGGACAGCAGTTCCATGAAGGGAGCAAATCCCTCGGGCTATCCCTGGAGGCGGTATACCAGCAGAAGTACAGCGCCACCCTCGGCTACACCGCCTTCGAGGGCGGCAGCCACAACATCCTCGAAGACAAAGACTTCATTTCTTTGAGCTTCAGCATCTCCTACTAAGAAGAGGTAGCGACCATGAAAAAAACAATGACTACCGCCGCACTCTTGCTGCTGGCACTGACGAGCGGCGCCGCTTTCGCCAAGGTCTCCGAGCAGGAGGCTGCCAAGCTGGGCGACATACTGACGCCGCTGGGCGCGACCAAGGCCGGCAACGAAGACGGCACCATTCCCGCCTGGAACGGCGGTTTCACCGCCGCCAAGGCCCCTAAGGGCGGTGACAAGGGCCGCCCAGCCAACCCCTTCCCGGACGACAGGCCGCTGTTCGAGATCACCAACGCCAACCTGGCCGGCTACAAGGACAAGCTGAGCCCGGGCCAGCTGGCGCTGTTCGAGAAATTCCCGGACTACCGCATGCCGGTGTACCAGACCCGCCGCACCGCCGCCTATCCGCAAGCGCTGTACGACGTGGTCAGGAAGAACGCCACCAGCGCCGAGCTGGTCGCCGGCGGCAGCGGCCTGACCAACTTCGACTCTGTGATTCCGTTCCCGATACCGCAGAACGCGCAGGAAGTGGTCTGGAACCATATCACCCGCTACCGCGGCGGTTCCGTCGAGCGCACCACGACCACGATCCCGGTGCAGGCGGACGGCTCCTTCGTGCCGGTGAAAATGACCGACCATCTGGTGTGGCCGGAATTCCTCAGCGAGGGCCGCGATGCCGAGCAGGATGACAACGTACTGTTCTACTACCTGCAGCAGATCACCGCGCCGGCGCGCCTGACCGGCACCGCGCTGCTGGTGCACGAGACCATCGACCAGGTCAAGGAGGCGCGCCGCGCCTGGGTCTACAACGCTGGCCAGCGCCGCGTGCGCCGCGCGCCCAACGTCGCCTACGACGGCCCCGCCGCTGGCGTGGACGGGCTGCGCACCTCCGACAACCTGGACATGTACAACGGCGCGCCGGACAAGTACGACTGGAAACTGATCGGCAAGCGGGAGATGTATATCCCGTACAACGACTACCAGCTGATCGATCCGTCGCTAAAGTACAGCGACATCATCCAGGCCGGCCACCTGGCCCCAGACTACCTGCGCTACGAATTGCACCGCGTGTGGGTGGTGGAGGCGACCCTGAAAGAGGGCGAGCGCCATATCTACGCCAAGCGCACCTTCTACATCGACGAGGACACCTGGACCGCCTCGGTGGTCGACCACTACGACGGCCGCGGCAGGCTGTGGAAGGTGGCCCAGGGCCACAACGTAATGTTCTACGGCGCGGACACCCCGTGGCTGGCGGCGGAAACCCTGCACGACCTGGATTCCGGCCGCTACCTGGTGACCGGCCTGGCGAACGAGGAGCCGAAATTCCTGGACTGGGATACCAAGGCGAGCCGCCGCGATTTCTCCTCGGCGGCGCTGCGCCGCATCGGCCGCTGAGCCCGTCTTAACAACCCGGTTCAGTCAGCAAGTTGAATCCGCGTTTCTTGTGGCCGGCGCAGCCGGCCTTTTTTTTGGAAAAAAACATGACCTCTTTCGTTCAACACGAGCCCGTCAGGGCCTCGCTGCAGGGCCTGCTGGACAGGCAGCGGCAGGCCTACCTGGACAACCCGAATCCGGACTACCGCCAGCGCGTGGCGGACCTTAAGGCGCTGTCGCGCATGGTGCAGGATCACGAGCGGGAACTGGTGCAGGCCATCAGTGACGACTTCGGCAATCGCGCGCCGTTCGAGAGCGGCTTCTGTGAAATCTATCCGGTACTCGACGGCATCAAGGACACGATCAAAAAACTGAAGAAGTGGATGAAACCGCAGCGCCGCCACACGGCGATCAGCGTTTATCCCACCTCCCGCAACCGCGTGATTCCGCAGCCCCTGGGCGTCGTCGGCGTTATCGTGCCGTGGAACTTCCCCATCAACCTGAGCCTCCTGCCGCTCACCGGCATCTTCGCCGCCGGCAACCGCGCCATGGTGAAGATGTCCAACAACTCCGGCCAGCTGGCCCGGCTGCTGAAGCGCATCAGCGGCGACTACTTTCCCGAGGACAAGCTCGCCTTTGTCGAGGGCGCCAGCGGCGTCGGGCAGGCCTTCTCCAGCCTGCCGTTCGACCACCTGATCTTCACCGGTTCCAGCGACACCGGCAGCGCGGTGATGCGCTCCGCCGCCGACAACCTGACGCCGGTGACCCTGGAACTGGGCGGCAAGTCGCCGGCAGTGGTCGCGCCGGATTTCCCCCTCGACGTCGCCGCCGAGCGCATCCTGTTCTGGAAGCTGCTGAACGCGGGACAGATCTGCACCACCGTCGACTACCTGTTCCTGCCGGAGGACAGCGTCGACGCCTTCGTGGCAAAAAGCAAAGCGCTGGTTGCAGAACGCTATCCGGACCTGCACAGCAGGGACTACACCTCCATCATCGACGACGCCTCCTACCGCCGCCTGTGGGACACGCTCGACGACGCCATCGCCAAGGGCGCCACCGCCATCGACCTGTCCGCTGGCCGGGGCAGCCGCGACGACAAGCTGCGCAAGTTTCCGCCGCACCTGCTACTGAATGTCAGCGACGATATGGAAGTGATGCAGCGGGAGATTTTCGGCCCGCTGCTGCCGGTCAAGACCTACAGCAGGCGCGAGGAGGTTGTGCACTACATCAACGCCCGCCCGCGCCCGCTGTCGATCTACCCGTTTTCAAATGACCGTTCGCTTGTCGATTACTATATCGAACGGATGATTTCCGGCGGCGTCAGCGTGAACAACTGCGTGCTGCACGTGGCGCAACACGATATTCCCTTCGGCGGCGTCGGCGAGAGCGGCATGGGCCACTATCACGGTTACGAGGGTTTTCTGACCTTCTCCAAGCTGCGGCCGGTTTTCTACCAGGGACCGATCGATCCGCTGAAGCTGCTGGTGCCACCCTATGGCAAGTCCGCCAACAGGATTCTCGACTTTATGATCCGGCTGACGAAATAGAGAATCGCATAAAAGAATGGCCACCCAATGGGTGGCCATTCTCGTGCAGTTTCTGCGGGAGCGGCGTTTTGTGGTACTTAGGGTGGTCCAGCCTGCCTCAGGCCTGCTGCACCGTCTGCTCGATACGCCCGAAGATGGACTGGCCGTTGTCGTCCAGCATCTCGATCGCGACCTGGTCGCCGAACTGCATGAACGGCGTGCTCGGCTGGCCGTGCTGGATCGTCTCGATCATGCGGATCTCGGCGATACAGCTGTAGCCGACACCGCCCTCGGAGACCGGCTTGCCGGGGCCGCCGTCCAGTTTGTTGGACACGGTGCCGGAGCCGATGATGGTGCCGGCGCCCAGGGGGCGGGTCCTGGCGGCGTGGGCGATCAGTTGGCCGAAGTGGAAGGTCATGTCCACGCCGGCATTGGGCTCGCCGAACTTGTCACCGTTCAGGAAGGACTGCAGCGGCAGGTGCAGCTTGCCGTCCTTCCACTTTTCACCCAGCTGCGCCGGGGTGACGCATACCGGCGAGAAGGCGCTGCTCGGTTTGGACTGGTAGAAGCCGAAGCCCTTGGCCAGTTCACCCGGGATCAGGCCGCGCAGGGAGACGTCGTTGACCAGCATCACCAGCTTGATGTGCCCCAGCGCCTGCTCCGGGGTCACCCCCATGGGCACGTCGTCGGTGATGACGGCGATCTCGGCCTCGAAGTCGATGCCGAAGCCTTCGGCCTGCGGCATTCTGATCGGCTCGCGCGGGGCCAGGAAGGTGTCGGAGCCGCCCTGGTACATCAGCGGGTCCGTCCAGAAGCTCTCCGGCATCTCCGCACCCCTAGCCTTGCGCACCAGTTCCACGTGATTGACGTAGGCGCTGCCGTCGGCCCAGTGGTAGGCGCGCGGCAGGGGCGAGTGGCACTGGCTCTGGTCGAAGGGCCGGCTTTCGATTTCGTCGTATTTCAGCTGGTGACTCAACTCCTCCAGCAGGCTCTCCACCTGGGCCCAGTTGTCCAGGGCGGCCTGCAGGGTGGGCACCACGGATTCGGCCGACGCCATGCGGGTCAGGTCGTCGCTGACAACCACCAGCTGGCCGTCGCGGCCGGATTTGAGACTGGCTAACTTCACTGTGCCTCCACTTCGGTCTTGGGTTCAAACTCTGCGTCGCCGTGCATCCAGGCGGCGTGCCTCGGTGCCTTCTTGGTACGCGACCACTCCTCGAGCATATCCTCGGCCACGCGCTTCAGCTCGGTGTGCATGCCCGGCTTGGCGGTGTTGGCGGCCAGCTCTATGCGGTGGCCGTTGGGGTCGAAGAAGTAGATCGACTTGAAGATCGTGTGGTCGGTCGGACCGAGCACATCCAGGCCGGCGGCTTCCAGTCTGTCCTTGGCCGCCAGCAGTTCGTCCATGCTCTCCACTTCCAGGGCGATATGCTGCACCCACTGGGGGGTGTTCTCGTCGCGGCCCATCTCCGGGGAGTTGGGCAGTTCGAAGAAGGCCAGCACATTGCCCTGCCCCGCGTCGAGGAAGACATGCATATAGGGGTCCGGCGCCCCGGTGGAGGGCACCTTGTCCTCGGCGATGGCCAACTGGAACTCCATGCCGAGGAGATCGCGGTAGAACTCCACCGTCTCCTTGGCATCGCGGCAGCGGTAGGCCACGTGGTGTATGCGTTTGATCGCCATTACTCAGGCCTCTTTCTTCTCACCCTTTTCGCCTTTCTCTCCACCGATAACCCCGCGCTCCAGCTGGTCGCGCTCGATGGATTCGAACAGGGCCTTGAAGTTACCCTCGCCGAAGCCCTCGTCTTCCTTGCGCTGGATGAATTCGAAGAACACCGGGCCGAGCATGTTGGCGGAGAAGATCTGCAGCAGCAGGCGCGGCTGGCCGCCCTCCGTGGTGCCGTCCAGCAGTATGCCGCGGGCCTTCAGTTCCTCGGTGGGCTCGCCGTGGCCGGGCAGGCGCTCTTCCAGCATGTCGTAGTAGGTGTTCGGCGGCGGGGTCATGAACTCCATGCCGCGCTCTTTCAGGCGGTCCCAGCACTTGATCAGGTCGTCACAGGCAAAGGCGATGTGTTGTATCCCCTCGCCGTTGTACTTCATCAGGAACTCTTCGATCTGGCCGCCGCCACCGGCCGCCTCTTCGTTCAGCGGGATGCGGATCTTGCCGTCCGGCGCGGTCATGGCCTTGGACAGCAGGCCGGTGTATTCGCCCTTGATGTCGAAGTAGCGGATCTCGCGGAAGTTGAACAGGTCTTCGTAGTACTTGGCCCAGTAGTCCATGCGGCCGCGGTAGACGTTGTGGGTCAGGTGGTCCAGGGTGTGGAAGCCGCAGCCCTTCGGGTGCCTGTCGACGCCCTCGAGCCACTTGAAGTCGATGTCGTAGATGGTCTCGCCTTCCTTGTAGCGGTCGATCAGGTAGAGGTTGGCGCCGCCGATACCCTTGATGGCCGGCAGGTGCAGTTCCATTGGCCCGGTTTTCACTTCCACCGGCTGGGCGCCCTTCCGGATCGCCTCTTCGTAGGCGAACCTGGCGTCCTTGACGCGGAAGGCCAGACCGCAGGCGGAGGGGCCGTGCTCCTGGGCGTAGTAGTGAGCGTGGCTGTTGGGCTCGTAGTTGGTGATGAAGTTGATGTCGCCCTGGCGCCACAGTTCGACGTCCTTGGAGCGGTGGCGGGCGACCTTCTCGAAGCCCATGGCCGCGAAGACGTGCTCGAGGATGCCCTTCTCCGGCGCGGTAAATTCGACGAACTCAAAGCCGTCCAGACCCATGGGGTTTTCAAACAAATCGGCCATCTTGCCCTCCGTTTTTCTCTCTCGTGTCGCCGCAATGCTAGTGCGGCGGCGGGGTGAATAGTTTCAGGTGCAACGAACTTAGTTGCAGGTGTAACTAATGTCAAGAGGGGAGGATTTTCGGAACCCGTCAAGCTGGTCCGGTCATCGAGCCCGGGCGGGGCGATCAGGGCTCAATCGGCAGTCGTCATCTGCGGCCGATATAACCTGGCGATTAGCAATTCTTCTGTGGCAGCGAGGAGCCCTGGCACGGGCGCTGCTGGCGCCCTCCACCAATACGGTGATGCGCCCGGGGTGGTCTTCCGTCGCCTATCCGGCCGGCAGCAACTTCGCCGAGTTACTGGCGGCGCTGTCGGCCGGGCCGGACGGCGCCTGGAGGAGCAGAGATAGCAGACGCGGTGTTACTGCTGTGGTTGCATCTGGTCCCGGGTGCACATGCCATCGGTGCCACAGCTGGCGCCCTGCTGGAACTGGCCGCCCATACCGGTGCAGTCCTGCTCGGAGACCGGGGCGGAGCAGGTGTTGTCGGCCTTTTGGCAGCAACCCATGTCCGGGGTGGTCATGCCGCCGCCGTTTTCCATGCGCTCTTCCCGGCGCTCCTCGCGCTCACAGCCCGCGAATACCGTCAGCAGACAGCCTATCATCAACAGTCTGGTGGTGAATTTCAGCAGTTCCATAATGACGCCCTCAGGTTTTGGGAGTGGCCCCGGCCATTACAGCGCGGGAATTTAAGTTACACGGAATTGGCTCCGCCTCCCGGGTCGCCCCGGTCAGCTGCTGCCCGGCCGCACTGGCGCTGTTTCGGATAACCCGAGCTCTTGCGCCAGCTTGTCCAGGCGGCCTTTTCCCGCGGATTGTCCTCGTCGCTGGTCAACGCCGTGACCAGGTAAATGTTCAGCGCGGTTCCGGGATGTTGCCCATCGCCACCACGCCACCCATATCCACCGGCTGTGCCAACTGCCGCCGGAATTCCTCCAGCTCAAAGTCGTGGCCCGGCGCCTGCATTCAGCAGTAACTTGTTGCGCATTTGGGGCTCAATGTAGACCAAGCGCCTATGCGTTTAGCGTAGCCCAGCACTGACGGGTATTCCGCCCCGGCTCCGGGATTTAACGCCTCGCCGCGCAGTGACCGCTGGGCCGGCACCGATTTTTCCTTTTGGATTTCCCCTGAGTCGGTACAATCGGCCCCCGCGCACAGATCTGCCCTACCCTGAACGCACTGAAATAAGGACACCCCATGCTTGTCGCCGCCCTCGCCATCATCGCCGGATTCGCCCTGCTGGTCTGGAGCGCCGACCGCTTCGTGGAGGGTGCCGCCGCCACGGCGCAGCACGCCGGCATGCCGCCGCTGCTGATCGGCATGGTGATCGTCGGCTTCGGCACCTCGGCGCCGGAGATGGTGGTGTCGGCCATGGCGGCCCTGGACGGCAGTCCCGGCCTGGCGCTGGGCAACGCCTACGGTTCCAATATCGCCAACACCGGCCTGATCCTCGGCCTCACCGCGCTGTTCGTGCCGCTGATGGTGCACTCGAAGATAGTGCGCAAGGAGCTGCCGCTGCTGCTGGCCATCACCTGCCTGGGCGGTTTCTTCCTATGGGACGACGGCCTGGAGCGCTGGGAGGCGCTGGTACTGCTGGCGGGCTTCTTCGGACTGATCGGCTGGTCGATCTTCTCCGCCCTGCGTGGCAAGGACGATATGCTCGCGGGCGAGATGGCCGGCGAGCTGGAAGTACACGCCATGCCCCTGGGGCGCGCGCTCTTCTGGGTTGTGGCGGGCCTGGTGCTGCTGATCGTCAGCTCGCGGACCCTGGTGTGGGGCGCCGTGACCATTGCCGAGGCACTGGGGGTCAGCGACCTGATCATCGGCCTCACCATCGTTGCCCTGGGCACCTCGCTGCCGGAGCTGGCGGCCACGGTGATCGCCGCGCGCAAGGGCGAGCACGATATCGCCATCGGCAATGTGGTGGGCTCGAACATGTTCAACCTGCTGGCGGTGGTGGGAATCGCCGGCGCCATAGCACCCATGTCCAACGTGCCGCCGGAGGTCCTGTCGCGGGACTGGCCGATGGTGATCGGCCTGACGGTGGCGCTGTTCGTGTTCGGCTACGGCTTCCGCGGCCAGGGGCGCATCAACCGCTTCGAGGGCGCCACGATGCTGCTGGCCTATGTCGCCTATAACGCCTACCTGGTGATGACGATTACCCGCGCGGTGGTCTAGCCGCTTTCGCGGCCTGCACCGCGCTCCTACGGCTGTTCGAAGCGCCGCAGCTGCGCCTGCAGGCGCTCGATTTCCTCCAACAGTTCAATCGCCAGGGCCGCACCGGCCAGGTTGACGCCAAGGTCCCGCTCCAGGCTGCAGACCCTGCGCACCCGGCGCACACAGATGCCGCTGAAGCGCCACTGGATCTGGGCACCGCCGCGGGGCTCGATAACCCCCTCCTCCACCAGGGCGATGATCTCCTCCGCCGGCAGTTCACAGGCGCGGCAGAGTTCGCTCAGGGTCAGTTCGACGCTTTCATCCAGGATTGCGCCGCTGATTTCTTTTTCCATATCCGTTGCCATTGCACTGCCTCACAAGCCACTGCGGGGATTGAATTTGAAGGCATCGCTGAAGCGGCGGTAGGCCTCCTTTTCCTCCTCACTGTCCGCCGGCGGCGAGACGATTTTCAGCACCGCATAGAAGTCGCCCGGCTCCCGGGCAGGAATGCCGCGGCCCCTGAGGCGCAACCTGCTGCCGTTTCTGCTGTTCGGCGGTATCTTCAGGTTGACCGAACCCGCCGGGGTCGGCACCTCCACCTTTGTTCCCAGTGCTGCCTCCCAGGGCGCCAGCGGCAGGTCCAGGTACACGTTCCGGCCCTCGACGCGATAGAGCCGGTGGGGGTTGAAGCTGATCTCCAGGTAGAGGTCGCCGGCCCCGCCGCCGCCGATACCCGGCTCGCCCTGCCCGGCGAGGCGTATCTGCTGGCCCTCGGTGACGCCCTTGGGAATCTTCACGTTGAGTTTGCGCTCGCGAACCTGCGGCCGCCCGTCCGGACCCAGCTCCGAGTGCTTGAGGGAAATCTGGCGGGTGGCGCCCCTGTAGCTGTCCTCGAGATCTATGGCTATTTTGGCGTAGGTGTTCTCGCCCTGGGCGCGGTACGCCCGGCGGTGGACGCCGCCCCTCTCCCCGAAGCCGCCGCGGCCGAAGAGGCTCTCGAAGAAATCGCTGAACATATCCGGGTCCGCCTCGGTGAAACCGCCGCCGTGGAACTCGAAGCCCTGGTCCCAGTTGGGCGGCGGGCGGAACTCCTGCCCTGCCTGGTAGCCGCTACCCAGCTGGTCGTAGGCGGCGCGCTTCTCCGGATCCTTGAGCACCTCGTAGGCCTCGCTGACTTCCTTGAAGCGGTCCTCGGCCTCGTGTTCCTTGCTCACGTCCGGATGATATTTGCGCGCCAGGCTGCGATAGGCGCGCTTGATCTCGGCCTGGTCGGCGTCGCGCTCCAGGCCGAGGATTTTGTAGTAGTCCTTGTACTCCATGGTTTTATAAAAGCCGATAAGTTGGCGGCCCGCCACGTTGGTGGATGCGCCCGGCGTGGATGCGCCCGGCGTGGATGCGCTTAGCACTTATCCACCCTACAGAGTGGCACGGTGTGTGCTTCGTAGGGTGATAAGCGCGAAGCGCATCCACCAAGAAAAAAGCCGCCTGAATGGGCGGCGTTTTTTTATCTGACTTAGCTCAACCTTCGGTTTTCCCGAACTTGTGTTCGCGCTATCTATCTCTCAGCTGAGTAAGGGTCCTCCGCCAGTAGATAGGCTCTGATATCTGCCTTTTGCTCCTGGGATTGCAGCCATTCTCGGACCTCCCTGACTTTGCCGTAAAGATCCTCTCCGAACTTTTGCTTGTAAATTTCGGCAAAGTTGTCCTTAGCGCCATCCTGCCGAATCTTTTTCTGCCACTGTTGAGTCACTACAGCATTAAGTGAACCGGCCAGTCCTTCCGTCTTGAGTAGTTCCCATTCCCCCCTGTCCAACCACAAACCGCCAACGGCGGCGCTGTAATCCAGGCGGTGTTCATTCCCGGCGGAGATTCGGAACTTCTGCATAAGGACTCCGGAGACAGGGCATAGCATTGCCTGCTTCGACTCCATTACGTCGCTCCCGTCGGAAGCCTCCAACCTCTCGGAAAAGTCGTGCTCAGGATTGCGCTCCTTCCACGCCAGATAATCCTGAATCAGTATCCAATTGCCGCCGCAGGAAGAACAGGTATGTGCACGAAACAATTCATCCATAAAGCTCGGCTTCAGCACGCCATTACTACAACTTGTACATCTCATCATTTTTCTTTTCCGCATTGATTCGAGGGTGGCTATGTAGGAATCCACGGGACGGGTAAGTACATTCGCCATTTAAAAGCCGCCCTGGGGCGGCTTCAAGTTCAGGCTTCGGTTTCCGGTACCTTGGCGAAGTCGCCGACACCCGCCTCCTTCAGCAGCGAGTCCACCAGCGGCGCCATGGCGCGGTGCTTGAGGGCGCTGCCGACCAGGGCTTCCGGCAGGCTCTGGCTCTTCATATCGCCGTCGCTGTCCATGATGCCGCCACTGGCGCGGCCGTCGATGCCGTTCAGGCCCTCGACGGAGATGATCTTCATGCCCTCGATGCTCTCCAGCGGCTTGACGCTCTCGCGGATGATATGGGGCAGGTTCTCGTGCAGGCTGAGGACCTGCTTCAGTGCGATCTGCGCATCGCTCAGGCTGTTCAGGGCCTCGTTCATCAGGCGCTGGCCCTCGGCGTCCACCGCGTATTTCTCGCGGTCCGCCTCCACCTTGATACGCACGGCCTCCGCCTCGGCGGCGGCCTGCAGGCGCAGGGCCTCGGCCTTGTCTTCCGCGGCAGCCTTCTCCGCCTCGGCGGCCACCTTGATCGCGGTGGCCTGGCGCTCCGCCTCCTTTTGCGCCTCGATGATCTCGATGCGCTTGTCCCGCTCGGCCACTTCCACATCCTTGGCGGTGCGCACCTGTTCCTCGGCCTTCACTGCTTCCGCCAGGGCCACGTTGGCCTGCTGGTCGGCGACGGACTGCTCCTTGGATTTTTCCGCTACCGCGATTGCGCGCTCCTGCTCGGCAATCTCCACGGACTTCTGCTTGGAGATACGCTGCTCCTCGAGGATGCGCTCGCGCTCGATTTCCTGCTCCTGCAGGCGCTTTTCCTTCTCGATTTCCAGCAGCTTGGTGGCCTGCTCGGCGGCGATGCGCGACTGGTCCACTTCGCGCTGGGCCTCGATTTCAGCCTGGCGCGCGGCCTTTTCCTGCGCCGCCAGCTCCTTGGCCATATCCGCCTTCTGCGCGGCCTCGCGGTTTTCGATTTCGCGCTGCTGTTCCAGATACGCGTAGCGCTTCTCCTTTTCGATCTCCAGGCGCTGGCGCTCGGCCTCGAGATTTTTCGTCTCGATCTGCACCCGGGTTTCCTGCTCGACGTCGTTCACTTCCTTGCGCCGCGCCTCGATGGAGCGGGTCATGCTGGCCAGGCCCTCGGCATCGAAGACGTTG
The DNA here is from genome assembly GCF_059834885.1 of Microbulbifer sp. SE14. Classification (NCBI taxonomy): domain Bacteria; kingdom Pseudomonadati; phylum Pseudomonadota; class Gammaproteobacteria; order Cellvibrionales; family Microbulbiferaceae; genus Microbulbifer; species Microbulbifer sp. SE14. Next base: position 79,841 of record NZ_JCBAJA010000020.1, read on the forward strand.
TCCTGATTGAAGAACTCCTTGTGGGTCTGGTCGAGGCCGGTCAGGGAAACGGATTCCAGCTCCAGGCCGTTTTTCAGCAGGTCCTCGGACACCACCTGCTGCACCTTCTGCACGAACTGGCTGCGCTGCTCGTGCAGTTCGGCCATCTGCATTTCGGCCGCCACCGAGCGCAATGCATCGACGAACTTGCCCTCGATCATGTCCTTCAGCGCTTCCGGGTCCAGGGTGCGGATGCCCAGGGTCTGGGCGGCGTTGGCGATGGCATCGGTGTCCGGCTTGACGCGCAGGTAGAACTCCGCCAGTACGTCCACGCGCATGCGGTCCTTGGTGATCAGCGCCTGGTGTTCCTTGCGCGACACCGCCAGGCGCAGGGTGTTCATGTTCACCGGGATGATTTCGTGCAGCACCGGCAGCACCAGGGCGCCACCGTTCATGATCACCTTCTGCCCGCCCATACCGGTGCGCACGAAGGAGCGCTCCTTGGAGGCGCGGGTGTAGAGGCGCGCGAAGATGGTGCCGATCACGATCAGGCCGACCAGCACGGCGCCGGCCATAAATAGAATGGTGGAAAAGTTTTCGATCATATTCACGTTGGTTTTCTCCTTTTTAGTTATTTACCAGGTGCTGGCTGGTGGGGCGGATCACGCGGAAACTGGCCCCGCGCTCTTCCACCAGCAGCACCTGCTCTCCCTGGGAAAAGGTCTCGTTCCCGTCCGGCTCCACCATCACATAGTGGGTGGTGCCGTACTCGTCGCTGAAGCGCGCCTCGGCCGGCGAACCCGCCGCAGCCTCTCCGATGGTGATTACGGCCACGCGGCCGATAAAGGATTTGCGCCCCACCGCCTCCGTCTCGTCGCCGACCGCAAAGCGCCGCAGCAGGTTGCCGACGAAGCGCACCTGCGGCAGCGCCAGCATGAATACCGGAATCACCAGCAGCCAGCCGGGCAGCACGAAACCCAGCAGCGAGTCGACGAACATCTGGATCAGCAGTCCGGTCACGCCGAAGCCGACCAGGAAGGCGACCAGCAGTATCAGCGCCGGCACCTCGCCGAAGCGCAGCCAGCCGAGGAACTTGGTCAGCACTCCGCCCGCCTCGGTATCCGGCGCGTCCAGGTCGACGTCCACGTCCGGCAGCAGGTTGTCGAGCAGGTCCGAGATGCCGACGCCGATCAGGGTCATTACCCCCTCGAGCAGCGCGATCATCAGCATCAGCACCAGGGCGCCGGTAAACAGCAGATTGCCGTCTTCAAGCAGGAAAGCCATCAAGCCTCCGATTTGATTTTTGCCAGCCGCTCCTTGATGCGGTTGCTGCGCGCCAGCTCTTCCAGTTCGGCCAGCTTGCTGGCGTCGGCGCTGGATTCGGAAGTGGGCACGCCGGCACTTTCCAGTACGCGGTTGAAAGCATCTGTGGCCTGATCGACCCTGTCCGCAGTTTTGCGGCTGCTGCCGCGCTCCTCGCCGCTGGCGCCGTCGACGATATGCTCGCTGGCTTTGGCGAATTCACGCAGCTGTTCGCGCATCTCGCGCTTCTTGCCCTGCAGGGCGCTGATATAGGAGTTCAGCTCCTTGATCTCCGCGTCGGCATCATTGATGGCTTTTTCCAGCACCGGCAGCTGCGCCTCTATATCCATCTGCTTGGCGATGGCGGCCTCGGCCAGATCGTCGCGGCCCTCTTTTACCGCTATGTCGATCTGCTCGGCGAGTACACTGTGACGGCTGTTTTCGTCGTTCAGGGCCTTGCTGCTCAGGTACTTGGCCGCCTCGGCCTTGCCCAGCTGATCGCGCACATCGAAGATGGCATCGTCGATCTCGCGGATCGCCTGCTCCATCACCAGCTGCGGGGTGGCGTTTTCCACCGAGTCCACCAGCGCGTTGGCCGATGCGGTTATGATGCGGGAAATGCGTTTTACCAGTCCTTCTTTCATTGTTTTCTCCTTCCGTTCCGTTGATTTAACTATTTGTTCAGCAGCAGATCGAGTTGTTTTTTGATTCGCCTTGCGGAATCCGGGTCGGCCACGCGCGGGTCCTCCTGCAGGGCCATCAACAGGGCTTTTTCCAGGAATGCCTCGATTGCGGGCAGCGCCCTCTTCTCCAGCGCCGGGGCCATGGGCTCATCATCGGCACAGGCCTGCACCGCCGCCGCACCCTCGGCGAGCAATTCCAGCAGCGCCTCCACCAGCAGGCTCCGCTCGCCCTCATCGAGGCAGCGGGCCTTGACCGGCAGGATGGTTTCGGCGGAGGCGATATAGGCGCGGGCAAAACTCTGCATGCCGACGGACTCCCGCGCCATCGCGATCAGCTCGCGCACTTTTTCGCTTTGGGTGACAGCGCCGTAGCGGTCGATGGACATCAGGTAGGCGTAGTCGTCCGCCGACAGGCGTGCCGATATGGATTGGCTCTTGTTGAGCATGGTCATTCCCTTTAACCCCGGATGTATACAAAAGTACACACGCGTATACACCGGGTCAACGAGTATTTGATGAAATCTTTCGTGGTGAAAAATTGTGCGCCAATGATATTGGCACGGAGGTGCGGGTCGGATGCTTCGACTCGGCCCCGCACGGCGTCATTTCAACGACTACCGCCTTTACAAAATTTCCCCGGCGCGATTACCTGTCCCATCGAACCTAATTGGACGCTCCACGGGGCGGCCCCGTCGCGGGTCAGCTTTTGTGCACCGTGGTGAATTTTTCCGCAGTGGCGCGGATGAAATAACAATAAACAACGGCTCCCGGTAGCGCCGCCGCAGGCGTTCTCCGCGGTCGGGAGCCCGGGGAGGACCATGATCAGAAAAATAGACAGAAGAAATTTCCTCAAGATCGCCGGCGTCGGCGCCGGTGGCATACTGTTGCCGGTGTACGGCACTCCGGTGACGGCGGAGCAGCTGACCAACGACGGCATGGATGTCCGCACCAAGAAGGCGCTGGCGGACGCAGCGCTGAACACGGCGCGCAAGGCCGGCGCCAGCTACACCGATGTGCGCATCGGCCGCTACCTGAACCAGTTCGTGATCACCCGCGAGACCCGCGTCGAGAATATCGTCAACACCGAGTCCTTCGGTGCCGGCATCCGCGTGATCGCCAACGGCACCTGGGGCTTCGCCGCCACCAACGACCTGACCCCGGACGGCATAGCCCGGGCCGCGCGCCAGGCAGTCGCCGTGGCCAAGGCCAATTCCAAGTACCAGACGGAACCGGTACAGCTGGCGCCGGTGAAGGGCGTGGGCGAGGTCAGCTGGAAAACACCGATCGAGAAGAATGCCTTCGAGGTGCCGATCAGCGAGAAGGTGGACTTCCTGATGGAGGTCAACGACGCCGCCCTGCAGGCCGGGGCCGATTTCATCAACTCCACCCTGTATCTCGTCAACGAGCAGAAATACTTCGCCTCCAGCGACGGCTCCTATATCGACCAGGACGTGCACCGCCTGTGGGCGCCGATGGAGGTGACCGCGGTGGACAAGGACAGCGGCAGCTTCAAGACCCGCAACGGCCTCGGCGACCCGGTGGGCCGCGGCTACGAATACCTGGACGGGCGCGAGGAGGACAAGATCCACGGCCAGACCACGCTCTACCGCAACTCCTACGACATGGTCGAGGACGCCAGGCTCGCCGCGGAACAGGCCAGGGCCAAGCACAGTGCGAAATCCATAGAGCCGGGCAAGTACGACCTGGTGCTGGAGCCCTCGCACCTGATGCTGACCATCCACGAATCCGTCGGCCACCCGCTGGAGCTGGACCGGGTGCTGGGCTACGAGGCCAACTACGCCGGCACCTCCTTCGCGACCCTGGACAAGTGGCGCAGCGGCAAATTCCAGTACGGCAGCGACAAGGTCAATCTCTTCGCCGACAAGCTGCAGCCCGGTTCACTGGGCGCGGTCGGCTACGATGACGAGGGGGTGAAGACCAAGCGCTGGGACCTGGTGAAGGACGGCGTACTGGTGAACTACCAGGCCGTCCGCGACCAGGTGCATATGCTCGACCAGAAGGAATCCCACGGCTGCTGCTACGCGGACAGCTGGTCCAGCGTGCAATTCCAGCGCATGCCCAATGTGTCCCTGGCCCCGGGGGAGAAGAAATACTCGGCCAGGGACATGATCCGCGATGTGGAAAAGGGCATCTACATCGTCGGCCGCGGCTCCTATTCCATTGACCAGCAGCGCTACAACTTCCAGTTCGGCGGCCAGCTGTTCTACGAGATCAAGAACGGCGAGATCGTCGGCCAGGTGGAGGACGTCGCCTACCAGTCGAATACCCAGGAGTTCTGGAATTCCTGCTCCGCCATCTGCGACAGCAGCGACTACCGCCTGGGCGGCACCTTCTTCGATGGCAAGGGGCAGCCGAGCCAGGTGAGCGCCGTCTCCCACGGCTGCTCCACCACCCGATTCGACAAGGTCAATGTGATCAACACCAAGCGCAGGATTTCATAAGAAAACAGTGAATCGCTTCTTTCGTCACCCCGGCGCAAGCCGGGGTCCAGGTGCCACGAAACTGGATTCCGGCCTGCGCCGGAATGACGAACTCAAGTAGCAGCGAACAACAATAATTTTTCGGAGAAAACAAGATGGCAATTTTATCCAGAAGTGAGGCCAAGGCTATTCTCGACAAGGTGCTGAAATACAGCAAAGCCGAGGCCGCCAGCGCCCAGCTCACCGGCGCCGAGACCGGCAATATCCGCTACGCCCGCAACAGCGTCTCCACCAGCGGTATCGTCAACGATATCGAGCTGGCCGTGGAGGCGCGCTTCGGCAAGAAGTCCGGCATCGCCACCATCAACGAGTTCAGCGATGCGGCGCTGGAAAATGTCATGCGCCGCGCGGAGGAACTGGCCAGGCTGTCGCCGGACAACCCGGAGTCCATGCCGCTGCTGGGCAAGCAGAAATATATACCCGTGGACGGCTTCGCCAGGTCCACCGCGGAGATAACACCGGACCAGCGCGCCAAGGCGGCCGCGGACTCCATCGCGGCGGCGAAAAAGCAGGGCGCGGTCGCCGCCGGCTTCCTCGAGGATGCGCGCTCCTTCGCTGCGGTGGCCAACACCAAGGGGCTGTTCGGCTACCACGCCTCCACCTCGGCCAATTTCACCGTGACCATGCGCACCGAGAACGGCCTGGGCTCCGGTTGGGCGGAGAGCGACGTCACCGACTTCGCCGCCATGGACGCCGGCGCTACCTCGCGCATTGCCGTGGACAAGGCGGTGCAGTCCCAGGAGGCGCGTGCGCTGGAGCCGGGCAAGTACACGGTGATCCTGGAGCCCAACGCGGTTTCCGGCCTGCTCGGCTACATGATGTGGCTGTCCGACGCCCGCAGCGCCGACGAGGGCCGCAGCTTCATGAGCAAGAAGGGCGGCGGCAACCGCATCGGCGAGAAAATGTTCGACAAGCGCGTGCATATCTACTCGGACCCCGCGGACCTGAACGTGCCGGCGCAGCCCTGGTCCGAGGACGATCATATGGCCCTGTCGCGGGTCGACTGGATCAGGGACGGCGTGGTGCGGAACCTGCCGCGCAGCCGCTACTGGGCCGAGCAGTCCAAGGCGGAGCCGGTGCCCAAGCCGAATAACCTGATCATGGTCGGCGGCGACAAGTCCACCGAGCAGCTGATCAAGGAGACCCGCCGCGGCGTGCTGGTGACCCGCACCTGGTATATCCGCATGGTGGATCCCCAGTCGCTGCTGCTCACCGGCCTGACCCGCGACGGCACCTTCTATATCGAGAACGGCAAGATCAAATACCCGATCAAGAATTTCCGCTTCAATGAGAGCCCGGTGATCATGCTGAACAATATCGAGGAGCTGGGGCGCGCCCAGCGCGTCGGCATGTTCGGCTCCTCGGCGATGATCCCGGCACTGAAAGTGCGCGACTTCACCTTCAGCAGCCTTTCCGATGCCGTTTGACGGCGCAGCGAAATTGAGGAGCGAATAATGGACAGAAGAAAATTCCTGCAATTGAGTGGCGCCGGCCTCGGCTTTTCCCTGCTGCCGCTGTCCGGCATTGCGGTGGCGGAGAGCCGGCTGACCCAGAGCGGTATCGACGTCGCAGTGAAGAAGGAGCTGGCGGACGCGGCCCTGAACACCGCCACCAAGCTGGGGGCCAGCTACGCCGACGTGCGCATCGGCCGCTACCTGAACCAGTATGTGATCACCCGCGAGATGAAGGTGCAGAACGTGGTCAACACCGAGTCCCTCGGTATGGGCGTGCGCGTGATCGCCAAGGGCACCTGGGGCTTTGCCGCCACCAATGATATGACCGTGGACGGCATCGCCCGCGCCACGGCCCAGGCGGTGGCCACCGCAAAAGCCAATTCCAAATACCAGCGGGAGCCGGTGCAGCTGGCGGAGCAGAAGGGCTACGGCGAGGTCAGCTGGACGACGCCGATCCAGAAAAATGCGATGACCATTCCGCTGGCGGAAAAAGTCGACCTGCTGATGGCCGTGAACAAGTCCGCGCTGGATGCCGGTGCCAGCTTCGTCAATTCGATGCTGTACCTGGTCAACGAGCAGAAGTATTTCGCCTCCACCGACGGCTCCTATATCGACCAGGACGTGCACCGCCTGTGGGCGCCGCTGGAAGTGACCGCGGTGGACAAGAAGACCGGTGGCTTCCGCACCCGCGAGGGCCTGGGCCAGCCGGTGGGCCGCGGCTTCGAATACCTGGACGGCCGCGCCGAGGACAAGATCCAGTCGCAGACGGTGCTCTACCGCGACTCCTACGATATGGTCGAGGATGCGCGCCTGGCCGCGGAGCAGGCGCGGGAAAAACTCAGCGCCAAGTCCGTCAAGCCGGGCAAGTACGACCTGGTGCTGGACCCCAGCCACCTGTGGCTCACCATCCACGAATCCGTCGGCCACCCGCTGGAACTGGACCGGGTGCTGGGCTACGAGGCCAATTTCGCCGGCACCTCCTTCGCCACCATCGACAAGTGGCGCAGCGGCAAATTCCAGTACGGCAGCGACAAGGTCAACCTGTTTGCGGACAAGGTGCAGCCGGGCTCCCTGGGCGCGGTCGGCTACGACGACGAGGGCGTGCAGACCAGGAACTGGGACCTGGTGAAGGATGGCGTGCTGGTGAACTACCAGGCCATCCGCGACCAGGTGCATATGCTCGACCAGAAGGAATCCCACGGCTGCTGCTATGCGGACAGCTGGTCCAGCGTGCAGTTCCAGCGCATGCCCAATGTGTCGCTGCTGCCGGGCAAGGAGGATCTCTCCGTCGACGACATGATCAAGGATGTGGAGAAGGGGATCTACATCATCGGCGACGGTTCCTTCTCCATCGACCAGCAGCGCTACAACTTCCAGTTCGGCGGCCAGCTGTTCTACGAGATCGAGGACGGCAAGATCACCGGCATGCTGGAGGATGTCGCCTACCAGTCGAACACCCGGGAATTCTGGAATTCCTGTTCGCAGATCTGCGACAAGCGCGACTACCGCCTGGGCGGCTCCTTCTTCGACGGCAAGGGCCAGCCGCAGCAGGTCAGCGCCGTGTCCCACGGCAGCGCGACGGCGCGCTTTGACGGTGTCAATGTGATCAATACCAAGCGCAATATCGGCTGATATTTCGCAGGTTCCTGTAGGAGCGGCCCATGGCCGCGATCGATCTTTCCGACTTCTCCGGAATCCGATCGCGGCCATGGGCCGCTCCTACACCTGGTTTTTATGCTGTAACTATGCCTCTGACCCGCAGACACTTCCTGCAAAACCTGTTGCTGACCGCCACCGCGCTGCCGGCCGGCCTGCGCGCGCAAAATTCCCGGCAGCACTACGACTTCTACTTCACCCGCCTGATGTACGAATCCGGCGACTGGGACGTGGACCAGCGCATGCCGTCCAACCTGCTGAACTCACTGGTGGAGTACACCAGCCTGAAAGTCGATCCCACCGAACACATAGTGCCGCTGGCGGACCCGCAAATGCTGCTGGCCCCCTTCTGTTACCTGGCCGGGCACAAGCTGGTGGAGTTCACCGCAGCGGAGGCGCGCAACTTCCGCGACTATGTCAACCGCGGCGGCTTCGTGTTCGCCGACGACTGCAACCACGATATCGACGGTCTCTTTGCCAAATCCTTCGAGGCGCAGATGACGGCGCTGTTCGGCGCGGGCTGCCTGCAGAAGCTGCCGAACGACCACGATCTGTATCACTGCTTCTTCCAGTTCGACGAACTGCCGGTGACCAGTTTCGAACTGAACGGCTGGGGCGACGACCTGGTGCACGACTACCTGAAGGCGATCGTCGTCGACGGCCGCATCGCCGTGCTCTACAGCAACAAGGATTTCGGCTGCGAATGGGATTACGACTACCGCAACAAACGCTGGCTGGCCGTCGACAACACCAGATTCGCCGTGAACATCGTTATCTACGCACTGACAAGTTGAATAAGCATGCAAACCGCTATTGAAGACCGCATAGAGCAGCGCCTGGAAGGCCTGGAAAAACTGCGACAGGAAATCGGCAAGGTGATCGTCGGCCAGCAGGCCGTGGTGGAACAGCTGCTGGTCTGCCTGCTGGCCCGCGGCCACGCCCTGCTCGAGGGGGTGCCCGGCCTCGGCAAGACGCTGCTGGTGAAAACCCTGTCGGACTGCAGCGAGCTGGCGTTCAAGCGGGTGCAGTTCACCCCGGACCTGATGCCGGGGGACATACTCGGCAGCGAGATCCTCGAGGAGGACCACTCCACCGGCAAGCGTTTCTTCAAATTCCAGGCCGGGCCGGTTTTCACCAACATACTGCTGGCGGACGAAATCAACCGCACCCCGCCGAAGACCCAGGCGGCACTGTTGGAATCCATGCAGGAATACGCGGTAACCGTCGCCGGCGAGACCATGGCGCTGCCGGACCCCTACTTCGTGCTGGCGACGCAGAACCCGATTGAGCAGGCCGGCACCTACCCGCTGCCGGAGGCGCAGCTGGACCGCTTCCTGCTGAATATCCATATCGACTATCCCGCCGAGGAGGAGGAGGTGGCGATACTGCGCGCAACCACCGGCAGCGCCGCGGCAACACCGCAGCCGTGCCTGGACGCCGGCGCGCTGCTGGAGATGCAGAAGCTGGTGCGCGAGATACACGTCAGCGACGACCTCTACCGCTATGTCGCGCAGCTGGTGCGCGCGACCCGCGCCGGCGCGGACGGCGATTCCCGCCTGCAGCAGTGGATCAAATGGGGCGCCGGCCCGCGTGCCGGCCAGGCGCTGATCCTCGCCGCCAAGGCGCGGGCCCTGCTGCAGCGGCGCCTCGCCGTCACCCGCGCCGATATCCAGTCACTGCTGCTGCCGGTACTGCGCCACCGCCTTCTGCTCAGCTTCCAGGCCCAGGCCGACGGCGTCACGGTGCTGCGGGTGCTGCGGGAACTGCTCGAAGTCGTACCGGAACCCGGGCGGGACTGATACGGTGGAGCCGGTATCGTGAGACTGATCCCTTGAAACTGACGGACCCACTGGTGCTGGCCAGCACCCGCGACCTGCTGTGGCTGTCACGCCATATCGCCGAGGGCATGCTGCTCGGCGCCCAGCACAGCCAGCGCCGCGGCGCCGGCATCGAGTTCCAGCAGTACCGCAGCTACGAGCCCGGCGACGCCATCCGCCATATCGACTGGAAACTGTTCGCGCGCTCGGACCGCTACTATGTGCGCGAGGCGGAACAGGAGAGCCAGATGCACGTCTGCATCGCGCTGGATACCAGCGCCTCCATGGCGCAGCCAAGTTTCGCCGTCCCGCAGCTGACCAAGCTGCAGTACGCCAGGTGCTGGATAGCCACCCTCTGCTGGCTGCTGCACAACCAGGGCGATCGCTTTTCCCTGCTGGCCCTGAACGACGGCGGCAGCCGCCATATTCCGGAGGGCCAGGGCGAGGCACAGCACCGGCGCATAGCGCTGGAACTGCAGCGGTTGCAAGCGCGCGGCCACTGGCCCGGGGAAGCGCAGCTGGCGCCGCTCTGGAACCACTTCGAACAACCCTGCCAGGTGGTGCTGGTCAGCGATTTCTTCGAGCGCAACGCAGAGATCAGCGGCTTCGCCGCGCGCCTGCACGCCGCCGGCCGCCCCTGCCTGCCGCTGCAACTCCTGGTCGAGGCCGAGGAGACATTTCCGTTCGACGGCGAACTGAAAATCCGCGATCCGGAATCGCCGGCCATCACCGAAGTCAGCGCCCGGGCGCAGCGCGCCGATTACCTGCGCGCTTTCGACACCGCGCAGAGAACCCTGGCCGCGCGCTTTGCCGCGCAGGAATGTGCGCTGACCAGCGTCGCCATTGAGCAGCCGCTGGAACTGTCGCTGCGCCGCTTTGTCGGCGCGCACTCCAGGACTGGTTCCGGGGGGTTCGGCTGATATGCTCTGGCAGTCTCCCCAGTGGCTGTGGCTGCTCTGTGCCCTGGCGCTTCCGCTGCTGATTCACCTGTTGCGGCGCAACGCCGCGCGGGAAATTACCTTTGCCGCTGTGCACTGGCTGCAGAAAAAACGCCAGTACCGCAAGCGGCTGATGCTGCGGGAAAAGTGGCTGCTGCTGTTGCGCATCCTGCTGTTAGTGCTGCTCGCACTGCTGCTGGCACAACCGCTTTGGCAGCGCGAGGCAACGGCCACCGCCGATATTCTGCTGGTGGACCCGCGCATAGAGCGCGCCGAACTCGAGGCATTCCTGCGCGAGAACACCGCCTTCGCCTCGGCACTGTGGCTGCAGCCGCAACCGACGCCGGTAGCCGAGCCGCAACCGCAGGCGACGGACCTGTGGAACACCCTGTCCAGCCTCGCCGATGCCGGCGAATTCCGCCGCGCCCATATCCTGCTGCGCAGTGCGGAAAACCCGAGTGGCCACAGGGCCCTGTCGGTCAGCCCGCACTGGCAGTGGCATGCGCTGGAAGACGCAGGGGAGGAAAGCCCCACACCGTTGCCAAAACTCGCCCTGCTGGGCGAGGGGCCGCCGTGGCTGGAAGCGGCCCTGCAGCAGTTGCAGGACACCGCGGCGCCACAGCTGGAACTGCAAAGACTCGACGCCATCGACTCCGTCAACGCCAGCGCGCAGGACTGGCTGATCTACGACACTGCCGGTGCGCTGCCCGCAGCGCTGCGGAAATTTGTCCGCGACGGCGGCCTGCTGATCACGGACCAGCGCGTGCAGGCGGCAGGCGAAATTCCCTTTGTCGACGTCGCCGGCGGCGAACCCCTGCAGGCCGCCGCGCTCGGCCGCGGCAGCTGGCTGCGCTACGGGCGAGACTGGCACGGCGACGAGTTTTTCCGCCGTTCGGACCTGCCGGAAAAACTGTGGCGGCAGTGGTTCGAACAGGACTGGGCACTGCAGGCACGCAGCCGCGGCCGCTGGTCCGTCGCCGCGCCGCCGGGCATCGCGGTGCCCGAGGCCGATGTGCGCCTCTCCCGTTCCGTGCCGCTCGAACACTGGCTGTTGCTGGCATTCGTGCTGCTGCTCGCACTGGAGCGCAGTGTCGCGCTGGCGCGCCCGGTTGCGGGAGGTGTCGGCCGTGACTGACCGCGCCGATCAATTGCTGCGGCGCGCCGCACGCCGCTGGCGCGTCGCCAGCCTGTGGCCCTATTTTGTGCTAGCGCTGGCCGCGGGCGCCTTCTTGCTGGCGCTGGCCGCAGGCGCCTTTCTGCTGGCGCCCGCCGCAGGCGCCACAGTCCAGCCGCAATGGCTGGGCTGGATTCTCCCGGCGTTCCCGGTTGCGATCGCGCTGGCACTGCTGCTGGATCGCAACTGGCGTCTCTCCACGGTGGAAATCTGCCGCCGGCTGGACGGCCGCTTTGCATCGCTGCAGGACAGCAGCCAGCTGCTGGACAGCGCACCGGACAGCCTCAGTCCGCTGGCCCGGGTGCAGCGGCAACGCACCGCCGCCGCGCTGCAGCAGTTGCTGGACAGCGGCGCCCTGAAAAATTTCCACCCGCCCTGGCACCGCAGCGCGGTAGCCAATGCCGCCGGCGCCTGCCTGGGGCTGCTGCTATTTGCCATCGCCGACAGTCTGCCGCCGGAAATAACGCGCGGTGCCGCGGATGCGGCGCAGACTGCCGCCGCGCCGCAGCCTGTTGCGGTGGCTGAGGCCGTTACCGAAATCCGGCCGCCCTCCTACACGGGCCTGCCCGCACTGACCCAGTCGCTGCAGGTGAAGGCGCCGGAACAGTCGCGCATCACCTGGCGGATCACACTGAATACACCCGCCGACGCCCTGACGATGCTCGCCGCCCGGGAGCACTTCGCCTTCACTGCAACGGGGCCGCTGCCCAGCCGCCACTGGCAACTGGCAAGGACACTGGCGGAGACGGATTTTTACCAGCTGTCCGCACTTCGCGGGGAGGAGGAAATACTGCTGCCGCAGATTCACAATATCGAGATCGACCCCGATCGACCGCCGCAGTTCTCCTTCAACTTGCCGCGGGACAATGTCACAGTGGTCGCTGGCGAGGCGCGGTCGCCGCTGCTGCAGGTGGATGTCGAGGTGACGGACGACTTCCGTGTGGCGGAGACGGAGCTGTTGATCACCCTGGCGAGCGGCGACGGCGAGAATGTCCGCTTCAGGAACGAAAGCATAGAACTAGAGCCGAGCAGTGCGGCCGGCGACGCAAAGCGCTACCGCTTCAGCCTGCCGGTGGAGAACTACCAGATCGAGCCCGGCGACGAACTCTACTGGTTCCTGCAGGCGCGCGACAACCGCGAACCCGAGCCGAACCTGCACAAGAGCCAGCACTTTATTGTCCGCTGGCCCCAGGCGGAGATTTTCGGGCTCAGCGATGCCGAGGGCATGGCGATCAAGATACTGCCGGAATATTTTCGCAGCCAGCGCCAGCTGATCATCGATACCGAGGCGCTGCTGGCGGAGCGGGATCAGCTCGGCGAAGAGGATTTCCGCAAGCGCTCGCAATCCCTCGCCTATGAGCAGAACCTGCTGCGCATGCGCTACGGCCGCTTCCTCGGCGAGGAGGATTCGGCAATGGAACACGGCGGCGAAGCCGAAAACCCTGAAGAAGATCACGGCGAAGGCGAAGAGGTCCACGAAGAAGCGCATGCACATCACGGGGACGAACACCGGGCCCCGTCACAACAGTTCGGCGACGCCAGCGGCGTGGTCGCCGCCGCAGGCCACCAGCACGACAACTCGGAACACGCGACCCTGTTCGACCCGCACACCAAGGAGCTGCTGCGCAGCGCGCTGAATGCCATGTGGAGCTCCCACCGCGAGCTGTCGGTCATAGCGCCGCGCGCTTCCCTGCCCCACCAGCACAGCGCCCTGCGCTATATCAAGGAAGTACAGCAGGCCTCGCGTATCTATCTGCAGCGGGTCGGTTTCGAGCCGCCGGCCCTGGACGAGAGCCGGCGCCTGAGCGGCGAACGGGACGGTGTAAAGCTGTCACCCTTGAACGCCCAGCGCAGCGACCCGGAGCGCGAACAGCTGTTACAACTGCTGCAGCGGGTGCGCAGCGGCGACGCCCTGGACGATGTCGCGACGGAGCAACTGCAGTCACTGCGCCAGCTGCGCGAACAGCCGCAGTTGCGGGTGGAGTTGGCGAAAAGCCTGCGCTTGCACCGACAGCAGCCACACTGCAGCGAATGCCGCCGCCAGCTCTCCGCACTGCTGCACCAGTTACTGCCACCACCGCGGGCACAGCCGTCGCTGCCGCGGGAGCGCGCGGCCGCGGGCAGTTTCGACAACTGGCTGCGGCAACAGGACGGGGGGCGCCGATGAATTTCTGGTTCGCCGCCATCTGTATCGCCGCGCTGGGGATTTCCCTGCTGCTGATCATCCGCCGGAACAAAAGCGTGGCCCGCCGCACCGGTGCGGCGCTGCTGCAGATCGCCATCTGGGGACTCACCTGGGCACTGGTGAATCCCCCCGCGCTGCTGCCGCCGAAAGCCGCCGCGCCGCAAATCGAACTGCCGCAAAGCCGGGATGCGCTGCGCGACCTGCCGCCGGTGCGACTGCAGGTGGAAAGCGCGGGCGAGACTCCCGGCTGGCGGGTGGACTGGCCCAGGCAATTGTCGCTGGGCGAGCCACTGCAATTGCACATCGCGCACGACAGCGGCATTGCGGGCCGCCTGTTCCTCGAGGACCCGTTTGATGGCGATGTGGACAGCGCCGTGCTGGCCGCAGAAGGCGGCGAGGCGATACTCAGCGACACACCCAAACTCGCCGGCCGCTGGCTCTACCAGCTGCGTATCGAGACGCAAACCGGCAGCGACACCGCCGTGCGCCGCGAGCCGCTGCCGGTGCAGGTGCATGCGCCGGAGGCGCCGAAAGTCTTGCTGTGGCTGGCACGCCCGGGGTTTGAGAGCGCCGCCCTGTCACGCTGGCTGCGCCAATCCGGCACCCCGGCCCGGGTCGTTACCCAGTTGGCTCCCGATATCGTACGGCGCGAGTCCTTCAACGGACTGGAAGCAGGAAGCCGGCAGCTGCTGGACCCCGACGGCCCCTTCGATCTGCTGATCCTGGATAGCCACCTGTGGCCGCAGCTGGGCCCTGCGCAGCGGCAACAGCTGCCGGCCCTGGCCGAACGGAAATCCCTGCTTTGGCTCACCGGCGCCGACAGCCCGCGCGGCTTCCTGGATTACACCCGCGCACAGGGTATGCCGCTCACGCCCGCGAATCCGGTCGAGGTCGATTATCCACCGGCGGCCGGAGAAAAAATGCCCTCACTGGTCCCGGCCGGTTACCGGCCACAGCAGACGCATCCGGGCGATATCCAACTCGGCGCCCCGCCGATTTACTGGGCGCGCAGCAACCGGGGCCAGTCTCTCGGTTTCGTGCTGTTCGACCGCAGCTACCGCTGGATCACCGCCGGTTTCGCCGCGGACTACGCCCGCCTGTGGAAAACCCTGTTCGACCACCAACTGCGCCACCGCGCCGGGCACATACCGGTAAGACTACAGAAGCAGTTGCCGCGCGAGCAGCAGCGGACGATTCTGTGCAGCGCGGCTTTCTCTGGCGCAACACCGCAGTTGCTCTCCGCGGATAATAAAGGAATGAAGGCTCTGCTGACCGGCGTTGCCCTGCCCGGCAGCGGCGGCGACACCTGCTATTCCTGGTGGCCCAGGCAGCCCGGCTGGCACCGCGTCGACTACGGCAGCGGCGAATTCGATTTCTATGTATTTCCGCGCGACTCCTGGCCCCGGTGGCAGCAAACCATGGCCCACGCGGAAACACGGCAGATGGCCAGCGCCCGCCTGGGTCCGGCCGCCGATACGCAAGCACCGCGGCATCCGCTGCCCCGGCACTGGATAGCGCTGGCGTTGATACTGTTGCTGGGGTTCAGCTGGTGGCGGGAGCGCAGAATGCTGCGCTGAGGCTTCAGTGCAAGGTGAAGTGAGATGCGAATGCCGCTAAGTTAAGGGTTGGTGCAGCAACTTCTGTAGGGTGGACAAAGCGAAGCATGCCCATCACGGCCGCGGAAGATGGGCACGTTGCTGGACTCCTTGCTCATCCTTTTAAAGTGGAGCGGTTAGCACGGGCCGCCACCAGGGTACATGTAGATCTCATGCTCTTCCGTGCCCTCAGGAACCATGACCATCTCACCGGTTAACGGATTAACAATGAACTCATAGTCAATGCCCTCCGCCTTCAGGTCCTCCGCATATACATTTTCATAATATCCGATAGCATACAACTCATCCCTAGCCAGATCCTCGGATACGCCATACTGCTTAACATAGCGCGAAACATAGTTATCATGAGGGGCATCCCTGCCTAAAAGCCATTTCTTGGCATCATTCATTCTTGATTTAGGATCAAGCTTCTTCTTACTTTTTCTCTTTCTTGTTGGCACATCTACTCCGATATCTTCAGCGCTAACGCTGCGCTCTGCGGAAATTTTGGAGCGACAGCGAGCAAATTTTCCGTAGCAGGGCTTTATTACACGCCCTTCTCAATCACTGCTAATGTTCTTTCGATAAAACGGAAAAGTGCTCTTTCTGGTATAAAATCGGCCTTGTTTTCCACGTTAAACTTTCCCAAAATAATTTTTATTTGCGCATCATTTTTAATTTCGACAACCGTCATACCATCGTTCTTCAACTTTTTTACTCTTGATACCCAATCTAAAGTGTTTTTCCGAAATACTCGGAGTTCAGCTTTGCTCGTCGGTTTACCGTGTCCAGGTACAATGATACTTTCTTCATTACCTAGCTTTAGAATTGCTTCAATTGCACTATTAAACCCGGACAACCCTCCATCATAAAATGTTGGATGCCAACTGGTGTCATAAATATCACCAACAAAAATACTGTTACTTATTTTGTGAAAAAAAACTTTATCCTCAGTTGTATGAGATTTGGCCAACAGCCCATGAATTTCTGTGAAATTGGCTGCATTATCAAGAAGTATGCCTCCTTTTTCGATAAAATATGCGTTTCCACCCGAATGATCACTGTGTTCGTGTGTATTTAATATAAATTTCACGGGTTCACCAACAAGGTCTTTTACAACATTATTTAAATCATCCAGATTTTCACTCCCCGGCATAGGATCTACTAAAACAATTCCCTTTGTAGTTTTGAACAGTCCAATATTTGTTCCGTAATATATAGATTTCAAAATAAATGCCTCCTTGGACAGTTCGGTTACCAAAATATTATCCGAACTTGCCAAGCTCATTTTTGAGCAGATAACGGCGATAAAAAATAATGTGAATTTCACGGACAATCCTTTTTATACTCAGTGCTCATATTTTAATACGGTGTCTAACGCCTGCAGTATGCGCGCCCTTGTAATGGAGCCGAAAGCGCAATGAAAAGGGCATCGCCGAACCTGCACTGGTTAGGAAAACAAGCCCCAAAACCTTCGGCGCTCAATGAACGGATTTTTGTCCGGAGAATACCCGGCTATTATCTTCTTTGCCGCCAAATCAAAAGATGACATGCCTGAGTCCATCGCAAGCTCTTCATTCCGTGACAATCGCGACACTCGCTTAACAAAAGCTTGTGGCGGATCGATGGTGTACAGCCACCACTCTCGAGCCTTCACTTCCGGACGATGCTCGTGGCAACTTTTTGTGAGATTTATCACCAAGTACTCATTTGGGTCTTCAACCTTGCCAATCCTCCTTACTTCACCCTCTTTCTTGGGAAGCAGCAAGTCTGTGCAGATGTTGAACCCGACTTTCATGGGGCTCGGCTCGAAATGCTCAACCCTACTTCCATCACCGTGGAACGCATAAACGATATTACCACCAAACATGAAGATTTCTGTGATGACGACCAAGTAATACCATTTACCCTCGAATCCAATTTCCAGGATATCCCCTGGACGTTGCTGAATCACAATAATCTCCTCTCGCCGTAGGAACCCCGGTCACCCAGGGCTCCTCAGAGAATCCATATCCTTCAGTATATCTTCACTCATCCAGCCAAAGGCGCAGGCGACTTGTATTCTTTTTGACAGACTTGAGAATGGTCCATAGCCAGAGAAGAGGCTATCTCTACCTCCCGGGATACCCTTGGGTATTTCACGCTTGTACATCTCATCAAGCGCTTCATCAGCGAATGCGCACGCTATTACCGGAATAAGCCGTTCATCATCAAACGCTATTGCATCACATACCTTGTCTAATCTCGAGACATCGTGAAATTGGGAATTAACTTGAGCTGCAAACTTTTTTGCCTACTCCCTTTCGAACGCCTTCGTATAGTTTCGATAAACCTGCAGGCCATTCTTTTCAATGTCGCTCATATCTAGCGCCGCGATATCTTCATCCCATTCGAACATTCTCATGAACCCTATGAAAATTTAACGCCCGCATCAGCGGCATTTGCACCTGTGCTTTAAGTTTGGCAGGCTTGTCCTGCCGGGCTTAAAGCACAGGTGCAAATGTCCGCTGCATGCGCTTGTTAGCTGCCACACAGCGCTTGTTTTAACTTTGATAATTGCTCCGAATTAAGACCACGAAGCGTTACGAACGTTGGCCACCCAAGGTGGGTAAAAAAGACTGCCGGCCCAAACATGACAACCCGACGAATATTACTGATCTCATATATACCGCGTTTTCTCAGTGGAGCCGTAATAATAATGTGCTTTCCATTGATTTCAACAAGCGGATACTCATATAGGTAGTGTAAATGGCGGAGCACCAAGCCACCAAGCACTACACTTAAAAGAAATGATATGGCGCTAGTTTCCAGCCTACCACTATCGATAGATACGTATGCGAGAAACCAGCTAAACGGCAACCAGATAATGCCTATGAGAATCAGTCCGGGAACAATCAATCTCTTGAGACTTCTTCTTTCACCCAATTCCATAATCACTGACGCCGTTCGGGGATTGGAAAGCAGCTAACGCCGCGCTCACGGGCGGACAATACTATGCACCTTTGTGCAAAAATGGGAGCGAAGCGACCAGCACAAATGTGGTCGGGTAGACGACGGCGTTACCACCGCCGCCCCCCACAGATCCGGACGTGCGCGACTAACGCATCCGGCCCTTCAATTCATCGCCTTCGCAGGTTTCATGGCTAACAATCTCACCGCCGGAAGTGGGTAACGCTGTAACAGTTTTTCAGCGAACTCCCAGCTCAACCGGTGCCTCTGTGATCGTCGCCGCAGCCACTTTATCCAGAGCCGCTTTACCAGATACAGGAAGCACCCCAGCGATTCGCTGTTGCCCCTGATTCCAAAGTAGGCGTAATGACCCCTGATCTTACTACAGAGTTTCGTGTATTGCTCTGGCAGTGGCCGGTGGCGATTATTTCGGCACCAGTGACTTGCAGCTTTCACGGCACGCGCAAGCCGGGACTTCATGGTCTTGCGCCGGATGCTCCAGCCGCCTCGACGGTTCTTTCTCCAGTAGTGGTGAACCCCAGGAAGTCGATACTGGCATGCTCCTGGGGCTTGAACCTGGTGACACAGGTCTTCTTCGGGTGCAGGTGGAGACCGAAACGATGGAATCGCTTTGGTAGCACCTCCATTACCCACTCGGCGTCCCTGGCGTTTCTCGTTAGCAGCACTGCGTCATCGGCGAACCGAATCAGGCAGGCATCGTTGAGTAGCCGGGGCCTCACCGCTCGCTCGAACCACTGGTCCAGCACATGGTGCAGGTAGACGTTGGCGAGCAAGGGCGAGATAACGCCGCCTTGTGGCGTTCCGTGTTCGGGGTAACGAAGGATTCCGTCCTCCATTACCCCCGCTTTTAGCCATTTGTTGATTAGGCGCAATATCACGCCATCACCTATCCGTTGCTGGAGGAACTTCCGCAATTAATGCTTATCCAGATTATCGAAAAAGCTCTGGATATCCATCTCAATAACATGGCCACCTCCCGCCTTGTGCAGCTGCTGGTACAGCAGTGCCAGCGCTTGATGCGTACTCCTGTTCGGTCGATAGCCGAAGGAGTTCGGGTGGAAGGTGGGCTCGTAGAGCTTTTCCAGTATCCAGACCAGCGCACGTTGCAGCAGCTTGTCTTCGAAGGTCGGTATCCCGATGGGGCGCCGATCATTGCCTTTCGGGACGTATCCGCGCCTTACCGCTGGAGCGAGATAGCTGCCGTCTTTGGCTCGAACCAGAAGACTCTCGAGATTGTCCTCTAGCTTCTGCTCGTAGCCGGCTGCCGTCTGGCCGTCCACACCGGTGGCGCCGTCCTTCCGGGTATGATGAAAGGCTGCTCGCAACAGGTCCTTGGTCAGGTACTGATTGAGATTGGTAAAGCACCGCTGCGGGTATTCCCTACCCAGCGCCGCTAACCTCAGAAGTGAGGTGGACATGGTTTCGGAGCTCTGTGTCTCTTGCATGTTTCCCTTCTGAGGGTGTGATGAATTGGCTTTCCCTTCCCTCCACTGGCTCCCGACGGATTTCGGTTCGCCCGCTTCCTCGGTACTATGGAAAGCTCCGATTTCTGTTTCGTTGTCTTGCGGCAGCCCTTTCTATCGTTCCGACGCAATACCTTGGATGGTGTTGTTTTCCTTCGTGCGACCCAACACCCAGCCGCACGCCGGGACCAACTTCTTGACCGCAGGCCCGTAGCGGTTATATACACAAGGAGCGAAACAGACCTCCCGAGTTCCCAAGGTTTCCTTGCCAGCATGCCAGGCTTTTCGACACCGGTGGGTCTGCATTCCAGGTCAGCTTAGAATACAGGTATTGCCTTTCGCAGCTATGAAAGCGTCGGCGCCCACGATGAACCAATTTCGGTGCTCAATCACCGTGGCCTACTGACTCGCTGTCTACGCTTAACCGCCAACGTCACCGCTGGACAGTCCAAGACTCGCTTCCGGGTGGTGACCAGCCTTGCCCGGGTGGGACTTACACCCACGGGAAACCTATACACAGTTTCCGTTAACCACATCCTTGTCAATCAACTTCCCCTGCGCCTGAGCTTTGCTCGGCGCACCATAGCGTTGGCTGTCCCTTGCAGCGCTTGGTTAAGAGCGGGGCCTAGTAGAGGGCCATAACGCTAAACAAGCAGCAAAAGCTGAAACTAGGCCAGCCTGAACAAATACGCGTAAATCTATACCGCTCTTTTCTAAAATAGAGTACCGTGGATTCAATGGGTCATAATAAACTATGACATCTTTTCCTTCTGGGTACTTCCTCAATACCTGGCGAGAGTAAATAGATCCAGGTGCCTGATAGCTAACCTTACCAGACTCAAAGGTGTAACCATCTACTACATACTGATATTTAATGTCATGGAATGAACTTCTACGCCCGCTCAGCTTTCTTGACTCGATTATTTTCCCTGTGGTTGAGGCCGTAGCATCTGAGGAATAGTAGCTATGGATAGTACTAAATGCACCTAAGTGATGCTCTCCAAAGTAGAGCAATGCAACAGCAGCAGCTATCCGCAGAATTCTCTTCATGACTACTTGCTCTTAACGCCCGCCAGCAGGGGCGGCCTACTTTGCGCACTTTTTGCGCGACAATGGGAGCGAAGCGACTCGCGCAACAAAGTGCGCAAAGTAGGACGTCCCGCGGAGGGCCGGAGGCCCGGAGCGTACTGCCTGGCATTGTTATTGGGCTCGGAGTTGCAGCGCCCATCTTATTAACTTAGCGCCGACCCCGCTTACTACTGCAACAATACCAAATTGGCCAAACGACTGGAGTACAAGTTTTGGCCAGAAATCAATTTCTTCAGTAAAAATTGGGTGCCAAATATAAATTAGCGACATGTTACCCGGAAGCAATAGAGCGTTGTAACCGGGCATACCTCCGCCATACACGATCCAATTTACTGTAAATACTACTAGGCCAACGAGTAGCCCAACCAAACCTGAAATTGTAGTGGCATAGTGAATCTGGTCACCTGGTTTTGAGTGTATGATCACTCACAGAGAAAGTCAGGTGGATATGATGACGAAGAAGAGAAATTTCAGCCCGGAATTCCGT